>JBEBRZ010000106.1:0-10844 GCA_040394615.1 Sphingobacterium mizutaii | reverse complement strand
ACCTGTCCGAACTATCGTACCAGTGACCGAATTGCGTCATGGGTATAAATTGGAAGTTGACTTGATTGCAGAGGTTTAATTCAAAATAGCACACATACAATAAGCCCGTATATTGCTTTTCCGCTATTTATTTAATTACTTAAAACTTAGTACCTAATGAATTTCAAATTCAAGTCGATGTAGAATGCCATAACAAATACATTTAGAAATCGTAGGGAATAGAATTTTGAAAATTTTGGTAGTTGGAAGAGGATGTAATTCTTAATCTTTTTTAAACAGAACAGTCTTACATTTACGTTGAGGAGAATTCAAATAAAATTGAATTCTCCTTTTATTTTGTGCTTAGAACTTTCTCAAGAAGCTTAGTTCCGATCTTTCCTAATTCAATGCTAGAGTTAGAAAGCATAATAACTACAGATTTATCATCAGGGACAAATCCTACAAAAGTATTTGAACCAGCAGTTGCACCCGTATGGGAGTAATAAATTACTCCATCAAGCATATTCATATGCCAAGCTAATCCAATGTCGCTGTTGGTAGATGGTATATAAAAAGTAAATTGCTTTGTTAAATTCATTGCTTTCTGCACGTCAGTCTCGGGATATGTTAACTGAGCGATTGTATATCGTAATAAGTCATTAAGCGTCGATTTTAAAGCCCCAGCCCCAGTAAGTGCCTGAAAGTTCCAAAATTGCACTTGCTCACCATCTTCATTGAAAGGAGCTGCAAAATTTTGTTCTTTCGTGTTGAGCTTATCCGAAGTAGCTGACATTTCCAAAGGAGTAAGAATAGACTCTTTAATCATTTGCATATAAGGTTTCTTGCTGATAGTGGATAATAGTTCCGCTAAGAGGCCGAAACCAATATTGCTGTATTCATATTCTGTCCCGGCTTCTTTCTCGGTTTTGAAATTCTTCAGAAAACTAAATAAAGCATTTTTATCATAGGCAGCGTATGGATCGCTATTATCAAATTTTGGAATTGTATTCCAATTGCTAGCCATCCTCGGGAGTCCTGAGGTATGATTTGCTAACATTTTAAAAGTTATTTTTTGAATATCAGGATTTTGTGCAACTGTATCAGGTAAGAATTTTGCTATACTATCATCCAATGAGATGATTCCCTTATTAACAATTTCTGCAAGAAGTGTTGCAGTAAAGGTTTTGGTAACAGAACCTATTTCAAATACGGTATTTGCATCAGGTAGCTTGCTGTTTCCAGGAGCAGTTTCTCCGTAAAAGAATGTATTTATTTTATTTTGATGTATAACTGCCACGGCGAGCGAATGGGCATTACCATTCTTCGCATACCCACGTGCTACAGAGTCAACATAAAGATCTAATGGACTCTTTGCTTCTACATTGGAAATGATCTCTTCTTTTTCAGGAACTTCCTCACCTTCATAGGGTTTAACTAAAAATGAGCTATAGTGCATAGTAGAGTCTATGCCAAGAAGCATGCTTAATGTGGTTGATTCAAATTCAACTTTATAAGTAGCCTGCCCTTTGCTGAAGTTAACTTTAGTGGCATTTTGAATCTTTCCTAGCGTAAATAATTGATCTAAAATGCTTTTCATTTTCTCTTGGCTAACTTGTTCTTTAAAACTATCAGCTGCAAGATTATATATAGAATCTGGCTGTTGTGAATTGAAGAAAAATTCAATTCTATTAAAGACTGCCCGATTATTGTTTTCGTCAATAGTTTGTGCTCTACCAAGGCTAATGCAAGCTAGAATAAGGATGATGAGTAGGTTGAATTCTTTAATTCTCATGCTCCAAAAATACAAAACAAATTATAAACCTATAACCTGCTTTAAACGAGCATAACCCGATTTACTGATGTTGACTTTTTCTCCGGTAAGTAGTGTTGCGATATAACTGTCTTTTTCCATAGGTTCAATTTTTTGCAGTTGATCAACTTTTACGATGAAAGAACGGTGAACACGTACATATTGTTTACCATCCAATTGCTTTTCAAAAGAGCTCATGGTCTTATTTTTAAGGAACATTCCATCTTTGGTATGAATCTTTACATAATCATCATATGCTTCCAGATAATTTATCTGTTGAACCGGGATAATTTTAATTTGATTTCCCGTTTTCACAACAATGCGTTCTAAAGAACTGTCTTCTTCTAATGATTCTTGAAGTTTAGCAGAATCAATCTTAGGGTTTTGTTGTGTATTAAAGGCTGCTTTAAATTTATCAATCGCTTTGATAAACCGATCCGGACGGATTGGTTTCAGCAAATAATCGACCGCATTTTTTTCAAAGGCTTTTAAAGCATATTCATCAAATGCAGTTGTGAATATGATATGTGGTTGGGTATCGAGCAGTTCTAACATTTCAAAGCCTGTAAGTTTAGGCATTTGAATGTCTAAGAACACTAAATCAGGTTGATGTTGATTGATTGCTTTTACACCTTCAAAGCCATCATTACATTCTGCTAAAACTTGGAATTCAGGATGTTCTTTTAAATATTCCAGCACCATGCTGCGGGCTAGAGGTTCATCGTCAATTAGTATAGTCTTTATCATAATTGTGGTATTCTTAAGGTAGAAATAAATGTATTTTCATCGACTGTTGTTTGCAGAAGATCTGTTCTACCGAATAAAAGGTACATTCTTCTTTGAATGCTTGTTAATCCAAATCCGGTCCCTTTTTTCTGATCTGGCTGATCCTCTTCGAAAGGATTGCTGATCTGGATAGTTAATAAATTATTTTCTAGTTCAATTTTAGTTTTGATAATAACCTGATCTGTAACATTATATAACCCGAATTTAATTGCATTTTCTACGAGAGGTTGCAAGATCATTACCGGTATTTTTGCGCCAAAAACATCTTCATTATAATCAAATTCCGTACTTAGGCGGTGTCCAAATCTAACTTTTTCAATATCCAAATATAAGCTTAAGTGATTGATTTCTTCCTCTACGGTTGTAAATTGCTTTTCGTCCTTACGCATGGTTCCTCTTAAGAAATCAGACAATTGAAATACCATATTTCTAGCTTCAGTAGGTTTACTGCCAATTAGGGCAATGATGGAATTTAAACTATTGAAGAGAAAATGGGGCTGTAATTGTTGTCTAAGGTTGTATAATTCAGCATCTCTAACCATTCTCTCACTCTCATCTTTTCTTTTTTTGTTAAAAACTAATTCCTCCTGAATATTCCAAAAAACATTGATGGTCATGACGCAGGTTATAATCAAGAAATTGATAACGAATCGAAATGGTAGGCTAAAGTTTAAGTAAATAAGATTATCATCAGGTGAAAGCTGAAGGATTAAAAAACGAATGATGATAACACTAATGGCAGAGAAAATAGCTGCCATGGAAAATAATTTCCAATAATTTTTATTATTGGGTAGGTAGAACTGTAAAGTGCTGTAGATGAGGTATGAAAATCCCGTCATGGTCAAAGCTCCAATCGCTGCATCATAAGCGGCACTTACTTTGGCAATACTTGACCACAGCAATAATCCATACACAATGAGAAAGTATAAAACACAAATAATCCACGAAGAAGCATGGATTACATAACGTTTGGACTGTTCACTGATGGGTTTTTGCATGTCTAAAATTAACTATTCTTAATGGTTAATCCTCCAAAAAGTGATGTCCCTGTGATGTAAATCTTTTTATTATCATCTGTTACAACTTCGATCATAGGTCTTCTATCATCTACTTCTCCAAAGATTGAAGAGACATTAGAATATACCTTCCAGTTTGTAGGAACAATAATTTTAGTACTCCCGAATAATTGGAAAGTATCAATTACCACCGGTTGTTTTAAATCAGCTTGTAGAAAATTTAATGAAGTACTACCAAAAACGGAGGTAATATTTCCGCCCAAGAAATTTTTACTTAGAATTATTTTTTTAGTATCACTAAAAAAGTTGTCAACTTTTAAGTAGTTCTCAAAATCAGGGAGGAAATTTCTGCCATAGGGTTTATGCTCAGAGCTTGAAGTCTGAGCATAAGAATCTGGATTTTGAGAAGAAGGGCTATCTTCTCCAGCTTGGAAATTTTGATCTACACGCTTATCCCAATCGTACTCATCATTTTTTGGAGGAGTAGGAGGAAGATTCGGTGATTTCTTGTTACGGTTAATTAAATAGAATCCCAGCCCAATTGCTGCTGCAGGGATTAGAAATTTACCAAGGTTTATATCCAGCGAATTTTTTAGAAGAAAAGCCCCGCCAATAATGATTAATACAATAGCTGATTTCTTTTCGAATTTAGAATTAACCCCAATTACCAGACCGATAATGATTAAGATACTTTCCCATCCAAAGATCCAATGAGGAAGGATATTTCCAATATTCAAATTTTTAAATAAGATAGCTACACCTAAGAAAACAATAATGAATCCTACTAAATTGGATGAGTTGTTGTTTTTAGGCGGTTTTCCGTAGTCTTTGTTCGTTGTTTGATTATTCATGATAATGTTTGCTTTTGAATTAGTTTACTCAAAAGTATAGCGAATATAAGCATAGCAACAGAGCTAATAGGTCTTTTGGGTTATTTTTTCGGTGAAAGTCAGGATTTCTTCGGTAAACAATCCAAAAGCTATTGACTCGTATTCAAATTTGATGCAATATTTTAATTATTATAATAATTATTTTTAAATAAAATTTGGATGATTGAAATTAATTATTATATATTTATGACTGAAAATAGAGGGTTAAACTTAAATTTTATATTAATCTAATGGGAGATTTTGACAATAAAGAGCGTGAAGAGGTATTTTCAAAAAAGGTGAGAGCGGGCAAACGTACTTATTTTTTTGATGTAAAAGCTACCCGCTCAAACGATTATTATGTGACAATTACGGAAAGTAAGAAGCGCTTTGAAGATGGACAATTCATCAAGCATAAGATTTTCCTCTATAAAGAAGATTTCGAAAAGTTTGCCGAAGGCTTGCAAGATGTTGTAGAATACATCAAATCAAACCAAGAAGTTGTTGAAAAAAGATATGAACCTAATCAAGAAGAGAACGGTTTTGAGAGAAACGGTGAACTAATTCAAAAAGATAACTACTCTTTTTAATTTAGTTTTGAATACATTATTTATTAGCCACTAATTTAGTGGCTTTTTTAGTGAAAATGTATGAACCTAAAACATAAAATATCCCGCATGATAAATTCATTACTTTAGATGGATTGATATGATGAGGTTTTATTTCTATTTGATTACACTACCAATTGCACTATAGATTGTTACAGATAGAATTTATTTGATCTAATAGAAATTACTAATTTCGAGGACTTTAATTACAATACGTAAATATATGAATAGACTGTTTTCTGTTGCTTGTATTGCATTATTGATTACTTCAATTAATGTTGCAAACGCACAAACCAAGAAATTAACTTATGAACAGGCATGGAATCAATCTCCATCATTAACGAAAGCAATTAGTCGTTTTGAAGGTTGGGCGGATGCCACACACTACATCGAAAGAACAGCCGGACAACTTTACAAAGTTGATGTTAAATCTGGTAAAAAGGAAAGTTATAGTTACCCAATAAATACTTCAACCAAGGTATTTGTTAAGGACAAAGATGTTTACATTCAATATCCCGAAGGAGCCGCTAAGCAATTAACGCAATCGCCTGATATTGATGAACAAAACCCAACTTTATCGCCTGATGGTAAATATGTCGCATTTACCAGAAAAAATGATCTTTATGGTTTAGAAATCGCAACTGGCAAAGAAATTCGTTATACAACCGATGGTACCGATGTTATTTATAATGGTTGGTCATCTTGGGTATATTATGAAGAGATTTTAGGTCGATCCACCAATTATAAAGCTTTCTGGTGGTCTCCGGATAGTAAGGAAATTGCTTTTATGCGTTTCGATGATACGAATGTACCGATGTTTCCCATTTATGTATCTAAAGGTCAGCACGGTTATTTAGAAGAAACAAGATATCCAAAAGCAGGCGACCCTAATCCTGAAGTAAAGGTAGGATTCGTAAAAGCAGAAGGTTCACCTATAGTATGGGCGGCCTTTAATGAGAAAGATGATCAATATTTTGGTGAACCATACTGGAGTTATGATAGCAAATCTATCATGTTGCAATGGATGAACAGAGATCAGACTAATCTTAAATTTTATGCTGTTAATCCTGTTAGTGGGCAAAAAAATGAAATCTATAATGAAGAGCAACCAACATGGATTAATTTAGACCATGAAGAACGCATTACTTATTTAGCTGATAACAAACACTATATCCTGAAATCCGATAAAACTGGTTGGGCTCACTATTACTTATATACTTTGGATGGACATTTGGTTAATCCCATGACTTCAGGAGAATGGCAAGTGACTTCGATCGAACACATCGATGAGAAGGGTAAAGTCTTATATTTTACGGCTAGAAAAGAAAATTCGACAACGAGGGATCTGTATAAAGTGAAGTTTGATGGTAAAGATTTGACAAGATTAACTTTCGGCGATTTTACCCATACTGTTATGGTTTCACCTGATGGAAAATATTTTATTACCAACTATTCGAATTTACATACTCCAAACAAAGTTGCATTAGTAGATAACAAAGGAAAAGTGCTGAAAGAATTAGCAGATAGTAAGGCTGATGATTTTGATACTTATAAAGTTGCTAAGCGAGAATATTTAACTATTCCATCTGATGATGGTAAATTTAATTTACCGGTAATTATTACTTATCCGACTGATTTTGATGAGACTAAGGAATATCCTGTTATTATGAGCATTTATGGTGGTCCGGATGCGGGTACAGTAAGAAATACCTGGAAAGGTGTGACTGGAGAATTTTGGTCTCAAGAAGGTATTATTCAGATTGAAGCAGATCACAGGGCATCAGGTCATTTTGGCAAACAAGGTGTAGCCTGGATGCACAGAGACTTAGGAAATTGGGAAATGGTTGATTATATAACTGTTGCAAAATGGTTGAAATCAAAACCATGGGTCGCAAAGAACAAATTGTTAATCACCGGCCATAGTTATGGTGGATATATAACCTGTTTAGCTTTAACAAAAGGTGCAGATTACTTTGATTATGGTATCGCAGGCGCACCTGTAACAAGCTGGGAGCTTTATGATACTCATTATACGGAGCGTTGGATGGATACGCCTAAGGATAATCCTGAGGGGTATAAAAGTGGTTCAATCCTTACGTATGTTGATAAATACAAAGGAAGATTACGTATTATGCATGGTGATATGGATGATAATGTCCATTTGCAGAATACAATTCAGTTGGTTGATGCATTAACAAATAGAGATGTGCCTTTTGAATTGATGATTTATCCGGGAAGCAGACACGGTTTTGATCGTTCAAAATCTGCTTATGACTTTAAAGAGCGCACGAGATTTTATTACCAATATTTATTGGATAAACCTGTGCCAGATAATTTGAAATAATAGCAGAAAAAAGGCTAAGATTCTTAGCCTTTTTTCTGCTATTTGACACCTTAAAAGTTGCTGTCAACAAAAAAATTATCATCTTTGCAATATTGAAATTAGACATGCTAGATTTTCTCAAGGACATTACATTTAAAGCCAACGATGTTGTTTTAAGAGCAATAGATATTCTTATGCGGAATTATATTTCTATTGCAGGTTTATGCTTTTTGCTTTTTTTAACATCCAATTTATCTAGCTTTTTAGCTATGTATTTGGATTCTTCAAATTATTTTATCAAAATTTTATTGTTATTATTATTTGTAGGAGTATATTTTGGGCTTCAATTAGTTCTTTTGAAAAAAGCTATTTTTTTAGCAAAAGGAGAAAGAAAACATTTACTCAAAGACTATTTACCAAATATGTCCCAATTCTGTTACTACATATTGGGTTTATTGGTTTATAGTTTGATAGCTTTTGTTATCTATCTGGTTATGTATGTTGTTTTATTTCCATTATTGTTTGTAGGAGTTAATATGAATACTGTGCAAACAGAGATCCATCCTTTTTTAACGGGTTTGATTATGTTGTTCGTGCTGATAAGAACTACTTTTTTCCCTTTCTTTATTGTGGAGGATGGTTTTAATACTTTTAAAGCTTACAGATTTAGTTTAGCAATGACAAAGGGTAATGTATTGCGATTATTAGCCATTATCTTCATTGTTGCTTTTACTCACCTATTGCAGCTTGGAACGGAGTACCTTGGTTATTCTCTAGTTTCTAAGATATTAAGCCTGATTAATTCATTTGTTATTATTCCCGTTGTTAGTGTTGTTATGTCAATTGTCTATATTGACATGAAAGAAGCTTATAAAGGAGCGGAAGATCCGTCGCTATTAGATAATATCCTTTAAAAAAGAAATTGAGTTTTGCGTAAAAGAAAATTAGCCATATTAGGTTCTACAGGAAGTGTTGGAACACAAACTTTGGAAGTAGTAGAACTATACCCCGATCATTTTTCGATTACTGTTCTATCAGCTGGTAAGAATGCGGATTTGTTGATTCAGCAAGCGGTTAAATTTAAACCTCAGGCGGTAGTGATTTATGATAGGGATGCTTTCGTAAAGGTAAAAGATGCTTTGAAAGGATATGCTATTGATATTCAATACGGTGAAGAAGCGTTGATAGAATCTGTAAAGAGAGAGGATATTGATATCGTTTTAACAGCGGTAGTTGGTTCTATAGGTCTGAAACCTACTATTGCGGCTATTGAATCTGGAAAAGATATAGCGCTGGCCAATAAAGAAACATTAGTGGTTGCAGGAGAATTAATTGTAAAGTTAATCGAAAAACATAAAGTAAAATTACTTCCTGTTGATTCTGAGCACTCAGCAATATTTCAATGTCTGGCGGGTGAGAGTGAAAATCCTATTGAAAAAATCATCCTTACAGCTTCAGGTGGACCATTCAGAGGAAAAACCAAAGAAGATTTAAAAGGAGTTACCCGAGTTCAAGCTTTAAAGCATCCCAATTGGAACATGGGGGCAAAGATCAGTATAGATTCTGCATCAATGATGAATAAGGGGCTCGAAGTAATTGAAGCAAAGTGGTTATTTGGTTTGGAGTCAAACCAGATTGAGGTTATTGTTCATCCACAATCTATTATTCATTCTTTAGTTCAGTTTGAGGATGGGTCAATGAAAGCGCAGATTGGGCTTCCCGATATGAAATTACCAATTCAATATGCATTAACTTATCCTAATAGGATCCAAAATGGCTTCAAACGTTTTAATTTCATAGATTATCCAAATTTATCATTTGAACAACCCGACATGGAGGTGTTTCGTAATTTAAAACTTGCGTATCAGGCCATGGAAAGTGGGGGGAATGCTCCATGCATTTTGAATGCTGCAAATGAGGTCGTTGTTGAAGCTTTTTTGAATGATCAAATAGGATTCTTATCGATGAGTGATATTATTGAAGAGACATTGTGTCAGGTGAAGTCTCAAAAAACGTTAAGTTTAGAGGATTATCTTTATTACGATCAGGAAAGTAGGATAGTGGCACGAAGTTTAATGAACCGTATTAATAAATAAGTAATTAACAAAAATAAAGAATAATAGATGGGTATTGTCATCATGGTTGGACAGGTTTTATTAGGTCTGTCATTATTAATCATCTTGCATGAGCTTGGGCATTTTTTGGCCGCTCGGGCATTCGGTATTAAAGTAGAGAAGTTTTATCTTTTCTTTGATGCCTGGGGAGTGAAGCTCTTTAAATTTAAATATAAGGATTGTGAGTATGGCGTGGGTTGGCTTCCTTTAGGAGGTTATGTTAAGATTGCTGGAATGATCGACGAATCTATGGATACTGAGCAGTTAAAAGGCGAACCTCAACCTTGGGAATTCCGCTCGAAACCTGCCTGGCAGAGATTAATTGTCATGCTGGGTGGTATAATTGTCAATGTGATCGTGGGTATCTTCGTGTTTTGGATGTTGACTTTCAATTATGGATCCACAGATCTTGATAATACGCAGCTTTACGGTGTGAAACCAGGAATTATTGGTGAAAAGGTTGGGTTGAAAGATGGTGATAAGATTCTCTCGGTAAACGGAAAGAAAGCGAATTTGTTCTATCAGGACTTGATGACTTCAGATGTTTTAATGGGTGATGCAGTTCTAACGGTGGAGCGTGCCGGAGAACAGATAGAAATCAAACTTCCAAATGATATCCTGAATGATGTTTCTGATCATAAGAAAAATGAACTGGTACAACCTATGTTCAAAATGTTACCCATTACGATGGTAGAAAAGGACAGTAGGGCAGATAAGATGGGCTTACAGCTGGGAGACAGTATTATCGCGATTAATGGCGTAGAAGTTCAAAAGTTAGATGAATTTAAAACTGAGATAACAGCTAACAAAAATAAACCAATTACGTTAGATGTAATTCGATCAGGTAATAAAATATCATTGACTGCTGACGCTGATAGTTCAAGTACATTAGGTTTTTTAAACCTTCCGGTAGTACAACATAAATATGGTTTAATGGAAGCATTACCTATTGGTGCAGGAAAAGCTTTCTCTGTTATTACTGATAATATAAAAGGTTTCGGGAAAATCTTTAAAGGTGAGGTTCGTGCTGATAAAGCATTGTCGGGACCGGTTGGTATTGCGACAATGTTTGGTACTGAGGTAGATTGGTTGAGATTCTGGAGCTTGGTAGGTATGTTGTCCATGGCTTTAGCTTTTATGAATATTTTACCTATTCCGGCGTTAGATGGTGGACACGTCATCTTCTTGTTGGTAGAAATGATACAAGGAAAACCATTGAGTGATAAATTCTTGGAAAAGGCTCAAATAGTAGGCTTCTTTATTATCATTGCTTTGATGATCTTTGTATTTGGTAATGATATCTTCAAACTCACGAAATAATTATAATCAGATATTGAAG
>JBEBRZ010000105.1:0-11058 GCA_040394615.1 Sphingobacterium mizutaii | reverse complement strand
GAAACTAATTAAAATACCAGTTCATGAATTAGTGGATTTAATGGTATAAACAAAGAGGGCTAAATGATTATTTAGCCCTCTTTGTTTATACCATTATTTTGATCGCATTGGCCAATTCGACTTGAAATCCTTATAAAATTCAAAATTCTTATCGCGTAATTTAATTAAGGAAGCAGGTATTTCCCATTCGTCACCATACTTTCCAAATGATTCACATGAAGTCAAAAACTCACTAATTCCTATACTATCAATATAGCTTAAAGTTCCTCCCGTTTGAGCTGGATATCCAATCCCTAATACAGAACCGATATCACCATCGATAGGATCATTAAGAATTCCTTCTTCCAAACATCTATAACTATCGAGTGCCATTACACAAAGTAATCTGTCTTGAATTTCTTTATCAGAAATTTGGGCATCAATCATTTTCAATTCCTTATCCTGCCAATATTTTTTAGGTTTCCCATCAGGATAATCATAAAAGCCTCGTGCAGACTTCCTTCCTGTTCTTCCTTTTTTCACCAAGTTATTTAGGTAATTATAAACTCTCTTTTGACTATAAGTCATTTCAGGCAATTGATCATACACGTGGATCATTAATGGTAATGAAATTTCATCCAAAACAGCCAATGGTCCTACAGCAAAGCCAGCAATCTTGGCACCTTCCTCAATTCGATCCATGGAAATCCCCTCCAATAGCATCGTTATTCCTTCTAATAGATAATAGAAGAATATCCTTGAAGTGAAAAATGCATAACCGTCATTCACTACAATTGGTATCTTATTTAACTTCCCAACAAATTGTAATGCTTTATTTAGAGTTTTATCAGAGGTTTCTTTTCCTCTGATAACTTCTACTAATGCCATTCGATCCACAGGGGAGAAAAAATGGAGTCCAATAAATCGGGTTGGGTCATCAAAATTCTTAGCTAACTTCTGTATTGGTAAGGAAGTTGTATTCGAAGCGAAAACACCACTCATTGCCAGATAGGTCTTGCTTTCTTTTATCACTTCTGCTTTTAACCTTTTATCTTCAAAAACCGCTTCAATTATAATTTCTGAGCCATCCAAATCGGCTAACTGATCAGTAGCAAGAATACGTTCTAATATTCTGGATTTATCTTCAGGTTTCATCTTTTGCAATTGAATCAATTTATCGCAAACTTTTTCTGAATAAGCCCTTCCTTTTTCAGCCTTTTGAATATCCACATCTTTCAATACAACATCGATTCCTGCTTTTGCCACCTCATACGCAATACCTCCTCCCATCATTCCCGCACCTATTACAGCAACCTTAGAGATATCTAGATCTACACTTTCTTCATTAGTTATACGCTGGGCATCTTGCATGCCATAATAAAAAGTTCTTAATCTTGCGATTGTTTCCTTTGCTGTAAGAACTCCATAATATGCTATTTGTTCTCTATTTAATAACTCAGCTATTTCAATCTCTCCAATATCTGTTAATAGGCTGAGTAATACTTCATTCAGAAGGGAAGGTTTTAAAGACTTCTTTTTAAGGGTTTCAACACCCGCATCAATTGATGAAAAGTCAATTTTAAAAGGAACTCTTTTAATTTGGTTAACAGAAGAGTTTTCCAGAAGCCAGGGTTGCACTTGCTCCCAAGAATTTAATCTTTGATCAATCAGACCAAACCCTTCCGCTTCTTCAGCGGAATATAGTCTTCCGGATGATAATACTTCGAAACATTGTTCAGGAGTCAGTATGCTTATTAATTTTAACAGACTACCATTTCCTGGAAGCATTCCAAATTTGCCTTCAGGAAAACCGATTTTTGCATGATTGGAGATACTTATTCTACGATCAAAAAGCAATAAAAATGTAGCTGCTAATCCAGTACATGGCTGATCAAATAATACAGATGTTGGTTTATTTAATTCATAGAATTTAAGAATAAGCTCGGCTATCTTATCAAGTTTTCTTAAAAAACTTGATTGCTTTGATTTCTCAATTAATTCTTTGTAATCAATATTTTCGAATCCGCCTTCAAGAATTAATTGTAAACCTGTACAATCTTTCCGTTGAATTACCGAAATTAACAACTCAAGACAGGCTTTAAATTCATCCAGTGATACATCATGAGAATTGGATTCAACATTTATCCATCTTAATTGATAGACCCCTGCGTCATTTTTATTAACGCTTATCTGCTCTCTAATTTTATCTTTTAACTTAGTCATTATCAATTAATTTAAATCTTGATTTACTTATTTTTATAATTTACTTCGTCTATATAAATCTTAGCTAGGATTTCGAGCATAATTTCTGAAGTACCCCCTATTATAGTTCCTACTCTTACATCTCTATACAATCTTGATATTTTATAATCTTCGGTAAATCCATATCCACCAAACATTTGTAAACATTCAGACACTACTTTAATGGCAAGTTCACTAGTTTGTAATTTTGCTATTGTGCATTCTTCTACGGCATAGATATTTTTATTTTGTAATTCACAGCAATAGTAAACAAAGGCTTTTTGTACGGAAATATCAGCTATCATTTGTGCTATCCTATGACGTATAACTTGAAAATCTTTTAATTGTTTATTGAAGGCTGATCTCTCCTTGATGTAAGCTAAAGTATATTCAACCGCAGATTCAACGGTTGCTAGACTATGAATTGCAGCAGTCAACCTTTCCAATTGTAAGCCACCCATCAGATATTTAAAACCTTTGCCCTTTTCACCTATAAGATGATCCTTCGGTACTCGGACATTATCAAAGCCTAATTCGGCTGTATCAGAAGCCAGCCAGCCCATTTTTTTAATTTTGGTTGCTGTCACACCTTCAGCATTTCTATCGATTAACAATAGACTTATTCCTTTAGATCCGGCTTTCGTATCAGTTTTTACTGCAGTAATAAAAAAATCACCATAATAACCATTGGTTATAAAAGTTTTAGAACCATTAACAATATAATGATCCCCCGCGTCAATTGCAGTTGTTTTAATATTCTGTACATCTGAGCCTGCTCCGGGTTCTGTTATGGCTACTGCGCTTACCAGTTCCCCAGCTATTACTTTTGTTAAATACTTTTCTTTTAATTCTTCAGAAGCATATTTCATTAGGTAAGGTGCAGACATATACTGAATAACCAGAGCGGAAATAGTAAAACCTCCTGAGAAGCAGTAGGAAAGCTCCTCGCAGAAAATCAGCGAGTAATAGAAATCCAAATCCAACCCACCATACTCTTCTGGGTAAATAAGTCCTAAATAGCCCATATCACCCATTTTACGCCAGATGGATTTGTCTATTTCACCATTTTTTTCCCATAAATCTACATAAGGTATGACTTCCTTTTGAATAAAGGATCGCAAACTTTCTCTGAAAACCTGATGTTCAGGAGTTAATTGTGTTAGTTGCATATAAGTTTATTTGGTTCACTCAGGCATTTTACTAATTAGTTTTTAATTAATGTAGCGCCAATTTTAAAATTAAAAAAAAATAACAAAAAACAGGCAGCAAATTAATCGCTGACTATTTTTTGTTACCTGAACTCAAATAAAAACTAACTAAAGTAAGAACTTTGAATTTCTTTGATCTTCTCTTCGAAAATCTCTTCTGGACAATTGAGCAATTGTCTTAATGCAAAAAGCTGATAAAAGCTTGGATCATCTAAGATGTTTAAGAATAAGAAAATCTCTTTAAGAATTAATCTTTCCTTTTCATCTGATCGTGATGATAAAATTTCTAATAAATTTAATTTGATCTCATTCAAACTAAGTTTATAATGATTAAGTCCACCTCCTAAACTCCAGAACCCTTGATCGATAATATCTTTATATTTTATTCGATCAAATAGGTTAATAATTTGCATCTGTTGTTCTAAACTTAAACTCTCCAAATTATTTGAAGTCGTAAAACAATTCGCTGCAACATCTTGTAACTTTCTGTCAAGTGTCTGCCCTTCTAAGCTGTTGTTTGGTATTTCCATATTTCAATATTTAAGATATTTAAAAGCACTAATCTTTCTCCCCAAACATGTTTTTAAACATTTGCTTATCTCATAATTAGTCCATAAAGGAGCAAACCAATTATATATTGATTTAACCAATAATAAATAAGCAATAAATAAATGCTTTTACCAGAAGGAATTACCATTACAAAAATACATATATTCTA
The DNA here is from genome assembly GCA_040394615.1 of Sphingobacterium mizutaii. Taxonomy (GTDB): domain Bacteria; phylum Bacteroidota; class Bacteroidia; order Sphingobacteriales; family Sphingobacteriaceae; genus Sphingobacterium; species Sphingobacterium mizutaii_A. Next base: position 6,912 of record JBEBRZ010000105.1, on the reverse strand, counting down.
ACAAAATTTAATATTAAAACATATTTTTTATTATATTTTTAATTAATCAAAAAGAACAATATGTTATAAATAATAAATAAATACATATAAATATGTAAATTAACAAACTTATTTTCAACAAAATAGCAATACCAATAGCTTAAATAACGCCAATAAAACAAAAATATTAAATATTAAAAAATTAATAATAAAACTATAAATTAATTAAAAAATTAATACAAGTGCATTCATTTATTATTAATAAATATGAAAACACTATATAAAATCATCTCATTTTAGACGACTTCAATTAAAGTTTTCATTTTATGCTTTTAATATGTTAACTTTTTAATTATTTAAGCATTAACAGAAGAAAACACAAATACCGTTATTATTCATTAAATTCCAGGGGTATCTTCGTAAGATGTTCAAAAGCAGAAAATTACATTTTACACCTTCTAAAAAAAGAATACAAAGAGCCATTTAAAACACTTCCTCAATGAAAATATTGATCGAAACAACAAGACTTGTAATAAGAGAAATTAATCAATCAGACAGAGAAGATATGTTTGAAATGGATTCCAATCCTTCTGTACATAGATATATTTTCAATAAACCTGTAGTAGATATTTTAGAAATTGATGACGCAATTGAATATATACAAAAGCAATATATTCAATATGGCATCGGAAGATGGGCAATCGCCGATAAAGTTTCTAATGAAATGCTTGGATGGTGCGGTATCAAATATATTACAGAACCTTTAAATGGCTACTTAAATATATATGATTTAGGTTATAGATTTAAACAAAAACATTGGGGCAAAGGATATGCTACTGAAGCATGCAATGCAATAATTGAATATGCAAAATCAAATCTTGAAACTAATAAACTAACAGCTACAGTCGATCCTCGAAATAATGGTTCCATAAGAGTTCTTGAAAAACTAGGCTTTAAATTTAAAGAGACATTTGACTACGATGGAACACCTTCCATTTGGTGCGAATTTGATTTAAAATAATAGCTAATCATGATAGAACTATTAGAATTTAAAAAAGATGATTTTACAAGATTAATTTCCTGGATAGGTAACCCCAAACTTCTCATCCAATTTGCAGGAACTCGCTTCCGTTTTCCTCTAGATGAAAAACAACTTACAGACCACATAAAAGACACTAATAGGTACTCTTTTAAAGCAAGGTGGATAGAAAAAGATGTAATTATAGGCCATGCAGAAATTTATCATTACGAAGAAGACAAAGGCTTAATAGGAAGAGTTATAATAGGTGAGCAAAACCTACGAGGAAAAGGTATGGGCGAGCAGCTTCTTATTGAACTATGCAAAAAAGGATTTAACGAATTAAACCTGAAACAATTACACTTAAATGTCTACGACTGGAACGAAACAGCTATACAATGCTATCGTAAAATCGGCTTTTCAGCTATTCCCTTTAAAAAGCAAAATACTATCTATAAGGGAGAAAAGTGGAATGTTATACGAATGAAACTAGAAAAATGCGACTTCATAGAAAATTTGTAGATTTTCATTGATAAATTTTATGAAAGACATACCTCTTTGCTCATCTATTTTTGTAAATTTAATAGCACATATAGATGTAAAATTAAGGTACTATGGCAACATTCAGCGACAATTTTTCTAAACAAGCATCTATTTATGCTCAGTTTAGACCATCATACCCTCATGAACTGTATGATTACCTAAGCAACTTAACACCTGAACATAATTTAGCTTGGGACTGTGGAACCGGCAATGGACAGTCTGCTATCCATTTGGCCGATTTTTATAATGAGGTGTATGCTTCTGATCCAAGTGACGCCCAAATTAAAAATGCCTTCGATCATGAAAAAGTTATGTATCATGTTGAAAAAGCTGAAAACCCATCTCTTGAGGATCAGTCTGTAGACATCATAACCGTAGCTCAAGCTATTCATTGGTTCGATATTGAGAAGTTTTATTTATCGGCTAAACGAGTTCTTAAAAAAGACGGAATTATTGCTGTATGGGCTTATGCAGTTCCTCAGGTAAACAAAGAAATTGATCAGCTTACACAGCATTTCCATGATAAAATAGTCGGCCCTTACTGGCCTTCGGAAATAAAATTACTCCAACAAGGATATACTACTATTCCTTTTCCCTTTCGGGAAATTGAACCCCCTGAGTTTTACATACGAAAGAAATATAAACTGCAAGACTTTTTAGGCCATTTATTGAGCTGGTCAGCAACCCAAAGATATATTCAAAAAGAAGAGCGTAATCCTTTGGGAAAACTACAGGATGAACTTAAGGTCTATTGGAATGATGAACAGGAAGCTAAACAAGTTACCTGGAAAATTATGATGAGAGTGGGTAAATTACCCAGTACTTAGACTACAAAGCATCAATATCGTATTTATAAAGGAGGTTTATATGACCTCCTTTATATTATTCATCTAATTTCTTTTCAAAAGCTTTCCTTGCGCTTCCCCGTAAATAAACCTCCCCACAATAAGTATATCCCATTTTTTCTAAAACCCTTAACATAGCTGTGTTATCAAAATTAGTATCGATTTTCATGCTTAAATAGCCTTCTTTAACGCTTATTTTTTCCGCCACCTGTAACATCCACGTCGCCTGACCCTTTACATATTTATCTTGGCTTACTGCAATTCTGTGAACTACAGAAAACGGACGATTAGTCAACCACTGATCTTTAATTAAATCATAGGCAGGTTCTCCATCAAAAATCAAAGCCAAGTAACCCGTCAATTCCTTCTCCTTATTCAGACTCACATATCCATATCCTTTATTTATATCCTGCCTTACAACCTCAAGATTAGGATAACCATCTTGCCACTGCGTACTCCCCTCTTCCCTACGCTTGCTGATGGCATCTTGGATAATAAGCCAGATATCTTCAGCTTCTTCCAGTAAAGCCTTTCTAAATGTATATTCTGAAAATTGAAATATTTCTCCCATAATCAAAAATAGGAAAAAGGTAATTAAGGACCATAAATTAAAAAAATCCCCAAAGGGCTTTGGGGATTTAACAGAAACGGGTAATTGAAACCCATATGAACCAATTTAATTAATGATGATTATTGTTGATATATTAAATTCAAAAGCTTTTTTGTTTAAGAAAAGGGGACTCATTAGAATGGGTTCTTCCCAACCTAATAAACCCCTTCACTAAGTTTTGAGTTTAGGTTTTATTTTTAAAGCAGTATCATTGCCCTATGTCAAATCTAAAAAGAAACATTTTTAAACCCATCCTGTACCATCCTGTAAAGAATTTGAACAAAAAAAAGCGAAATCTCCAATAGGAAATTTCGCTCTACAAATAGAAATTTAAAAAATTATGCCGTTTTAATCTTAGGATTAAGATTATTTTTCGTCTTAGCATTTACAAATGCTAAGCGATAACCGTAACTCAATAATGAGCTTTGAATATCATTTTCAATTCGTTCAGATGCTTCAATATTCATTACAAATTGTTTATCATCCATATCAATGGATATTAACCCAATCTGAGGGAATTCCAAGTGTAATTTGTCGAAGATTTGTTGTCTTTGGAGTAAGGTCCTTAATGGAGCTCTAAAAGATAATATGTAAGTTTCCATAACGTGATTAGTTTAATTTTGAATAGATATTTCGTACTTCTTAAATGTGTATAACAAAGTTAAAAAAGCTATTAAATAAAACAAGTATTCAATTGGTTTATTCATTTCTTTAACTGATGTATATTACATCAAATCCTTCCCTGTATTCACTTAAATAGCGATATATCATACATTATAAATATTTTCTATAGGCCTTAGAAAATTGTGATTAAATATTAAACCCTATATTTGCGTATATAAAACAAGGAATATCTTGTAATATGAAAAAAAGTAATTCGCAGAAAATATTAATGTTAATGAAAATGCGGGGCGAAGTAGACGCTACAATCGTTGCCGACGAATTAAACATTACAAAAGAAGGTGCCAGACAGCAATTAGTAAAACTTTCAAATGAGGGATTGGTTTGTTCTGCCTGCAAAAGCTCAGGTGTAGGTAGGCCTTTTACATATTATTCATTGAGTGACTCCGGGAAAGCTAAATTTCCCGATAGCCATGCTGAAGTCACAGTTCAACTATTAAAATCCGTCAAGTCTTTATTAGGAGAAAATGCGCTCAACCTTCTTATTACAGACCGTGAACATAATACTTACACACGCTATGAGGAAGCTTTAAGAGGATCCGAAAATATTGAGGATAAATTAAAGAAACTGACTGAAATAAGAACTTATGAAGGTTATATGGCAGAATGGAAAAAAGAGGGTGACACCTATTATTTTATTGAAAATCACTGTCCTATATGTGCAGCAGCCTCAGAATGTCAGCAATTTTGCAAAGCTGAATTAAGAAATTTCAGAACTTTGCTAGGAACAGAATTAAATATAGTAAGAACACAACATATTTTGGCTGATGAGAATCGCTGTGTTTACAAAATTCAATCCTGTCCCGAAAAAGCAGATACCGAATAAAGCTTAAGCATTCCGTGATCTTCTATAAAGATCCTCAACCAATTTAGAAGAACGATAACTAAAGTCCGCCCCAAAACTATTGATGACAAGACCCTTAATAAGATTATCTTTTGATGAAATGGCAAAAACAATGCTTTCATCTCCCGGATCAGTCATACCTTCAAATCGGTATATTTCATCTATTACAAATTCTTCAGGTGATAATTCCATAGAGTGACCAACACAAAATAGACATTCACCATTTTCATGTATAAGAAAATCTTCTTTATACCCGTTATTTTGTAAATCATTTACAGCTTCACTCAATGTATCGTAAGATTTTCTACTTCTTGGTTCCATAATAACTTGTTTTTTTAGGTATATAAAGTTAATAAATTAAAAAGTACTATGTAAGAAGTTACCCCTTTTTTCCTTTATTTTAGCACTATGAACACTACATTAATAATATTGGGAGCCATTATCTTAATATTTACTCTCTTACCCCTAATTAGACTTGATTTTTGGACCTTCAGAGTTTTTGAATACCCTCGAATTCAAAAATTGATCTTATCATTTTTGTGGATTGTATTCTGGATAATTCTAAGCGACTTTACAAACACAACACTTTGGATATTTCTTGGGTTAATAATTCTTAATATTTTTTACCTGCTCTATCAGATATTGCCTTTTACCATCCTGGGTAAAAAACAAGTCCTTAAAGCTATTGATATTGAAGACTCAAATAGCATAAAAGTAATGATTTCCAATGTTTATGAAGATAATAACAACTATTCCGGATGTATAAAAGTTATCAGAGATAATAATCCTGACCTCCTGCTATTATTAGAAACTAATCATGAATGGGATCAAAACACGAAAGAATTAGAAAATGATTACGCTTACCATGTCAAAGTTCCTATTGATAATACGTACGGAATGCTTTTCTATTCTAAATTTCCACTCAAAGATGCTGAGATCAAATTTTTAGTAGAAGATGATATTCCAAGTATTGATTGTAAGGTTCAATTAGCAAGTGGTCAGCTTGTTCAAGTTTATGCTGTTCACCCAACACCTCCAGTTCCTAATGAGAATCCTCGTTCCACAGAAAGAGATAAAGAACTACTTATTATTGCTGAAAAAGCTAAAAAATCGAAACTTCCCGTAATTGTCATTGGAGATTTAAATGACGTAGCCTGGAGCTATACCACTGAATTATTCTTAAAAATGAGTGGGTTATTAGATCCAAGACGTGGTAGAGGGTTTTACAACACTTTCCATGCTAAGCAACCCTTAATGCAGTTCCCCTTGGATCATGCTTTTATTTCAGCTGATTTCAAACTTCGGGAATTACGTAAATTAGACAATTACAATTCAGACCACTATCCTATATTTGTACATATACAGTATGAAAAAAGAGCTGAAAAAGAACAGGAAGAAAACCAGCTAGAGGCAACTCAGTCTGATCGGGAAGAAGCTACCGAGAAAAGAAATGCCGATACCTAAAAAATAATGAAATTATGAATGAGGAAGAAAACTACAAAGAAATAAATAAAAACCTGTGGAATGAAAAAACAGCTATCCATTTAAATACAGAGTTCTATGACATGGAGAGCTTTTTACATGGAAAAAACTCATTAAATCCCATTGAAGTTGGATTATTAGGAGATATTGCCAATAAAGACATCCTGCATCTTCAGTGCCATTTTGGTCAGGATAGCATATCCCTGGCAAGAATGGGAGCCAATGTTACAGGATTAGATTTATCAGATGCTGCTATTGATGCAGCAAGAGAGACTAATGATAAATTAGGATTAAATGCCAAATTTATTTGTTCAGATGTTTACGAAGCCCCTGAATCATTAAACGGACAATTTGATATCGTTTTTATTAGTTATGGAACAATTGGATGGCTTCCGGATTTGAATAAGTGGGCTGCCGTAATTCATAGATGTCTGAAACCGGGAGGTAAATTAGTTTTTGTAGAGTTTCATCCGGTTATATGGATGTTTGATTATGACTTCACAAAATTCGATTATTCCTATTTCAACGATGGGGCTATCGTCGAAGAATTAGAAGGAACATACGCTGATAAAGAAGCAAACATATCAGCAAAATCTGTTTCATGGAACCATTCTATTTCGGAAGTCCTCCAAGGTTTATTAAAAAACGGATTAAATATTCAGTCCTTTGAAGAATATGACTATTCACCCTATGATTGCTTTAACAATCAAATTGAAGTCGAACCAAGAAAGTTTCAAGTCAGAGGTATGCAAGGCATGATTCCTATGTTATATTCCGTAACAGCGACCAAAACCAGTTAAACATATAACACTGTAAAGTTTAAATACTAAAAGCGCTTAATAAAGCGCTTTTAGTATTTAATAGATATTCTTTCCCTTATTTATTCCACCAAAGTTTAGTGAATTGAACA
>JBEBRZ010000104.1:0-11225 GCA_040394615.1 Sphingobacterium mizutaii | reverse complement strand
TATTCTGTATTTTTTTAGATACTTCACAATCTTGCATTTGAGCCTGCAAAAGTAATGATTAATTAAGTATAAATGAAATTTATTTTAAAAAATCCTTTAGGCTATTCGTAATAATTTTTTCCTAATTCAATTTTTGGTCGATCATTTGCCATTCGCCATTTATTGGTGTCTCGCAATGAGTAGGCACAACCGCAATATTCCTGCATATAGAATTTTTCTTTCTTACTGATTTCCAGCATTCTTGCAGAACCGCCTTTTTTGCGCCAATTGAATGTCCAGTATTCCATATCAGGGAATCGAGAGGCTGCCCGAAGGCCGCAATCATTTATTTGTTCCATGTTTTTCCAACGGGAAATCCCCAATGAGCTACTGATAACGTCAAATCCATTTGTCGCAGCATATTCAGCAGTTTTCTCAAAACGCATGTCAAAGCACATGGTACAACGAATTCCACGTTCCGGTTCATTTTCCATTCCTTTTGCCAACTCAAACCAATGATCTACATCATAGTCAGCATCAATAAAAGGTATATTATGTTTTTCAGCAAACCGAATATTCTCCTCTTTCCTCAAATCATACTCCTTACGTGGGTGAATGTTAGGGTTGTAGAAATAGATGGTAAAATCTATATCAGAAGCAATTAATGCCTCCATAACCTCACCTGAACAGGGAGCACAGCAAGAGTGAAGCAAGAGCTTTTTACCTTTCTTTGGCAATTCTAACTTCTCTCTTACAAATTCTTTGTTCTCCATCGTGTTTAATTCTATTCTGCAATTTTACATAAATCCATTTATTTAATCAACTTTAACACTTCTTATAGCCTGAGAGATACAATGACCAACGATAATTTTATACATTTGTAATAAATATATTATTCTATGACTCTTAGGTATCTATTTGCCCTACTTACATTGATCATGGTTACTGGATTTTATTCTTGTGAACGTGAGGACGATGAACCACCTGTAAACAACTCAATTTCTAGATTATATATCTCATATTTAGATTTTAATCCGAATGAAGGAACGCCATATAATAATGTTGTTTTGTTGCCTTTCGCAGATGATTCCACCAATTTTTCCAGGGGTTTACAAACTTTTGTGTCGGACGCAAAAGGAGGTAGAACCATCTATTTTAATCCAAGTGCACAACGCGTATTTCTAGGTTCTGCTTATAAATTAACCGCTGATACTTTTATTTATAAGCTTGGGGTCGGCGAGACCGGAGTGTTGAGCAGTTCCGGAAGAATTCCTCAAAATAGATTGACTAATGTCAGAGGCATGGTTTTTCATCCCAGCCTAGATAAATTATATGCAATAAATATCAGACCGGATTCTTCCATGTTATTTGTTTTTGATAGACCAAGAGGGTTAGAAAGACCTCAAAAACCAGGTCAGGCTTTTAAGTTTAATGAGAATGCTGATTATTGGGATGTCACAATTGTTAAGCATGGAATAGTAGTGAGCAAAGGAGGGACTAATGGTGGTATCGAAATTTATGATGACTTAATTATTTCGAGAGATTCAACAATTTCTTCCAGAAATGCATCAAAAATTTTAACGGTTGCCAATTCAAATAACATTCAGGGAATGTCAGTAGATACCGTGAATAATATGTTAGCACTAACTGATTTTGTGCAAAACGGGGATAGTTATGAAGGCAGGATTTTAATTTTCGATGATTATAATGCCATTAGTCAAGCTACAGGCACCATTACACCGACAAGAATTATTTCCGGAATAAATACAAAACTAAAACAACCTGTTGATGTTGAACTTGATTTCAGATTAGATAGTAAATATTTATACGTAGCGGATAGAAATGCTAAAGCAGTTTACAGGTTCCTGAAGTCGGATGATGGAAATGTAGAGCCAAATATGATCTTTGAGTATAAACAAACAGGGGTAAATACAACTTTCACACCAGGGGGTATTTCCTTGGATGCAAGAAATTAAAGTATTTAAAATATATTGAATTTATAAGGAAGACGAGGTTATCTAATCTCGTCTTCTTCTATTAAGGATAATAATATCTCAACTTCCAGTTTTTTCTCTGCATTGTCCACATGCTCATAGGCGGCAATCAAATTCCTGAGTACTCTTTTAATAATGGCAATATTATCACAGGGTAAGGTGTAATTATCCGATAAGGGGAGATTTAGTTGTCTTAGAAAAGCATGTATGTCGTCCTCACGCATAATTTGTCCACGATTGAAGACATTGATATAGAATTCTACTTTGTCATGGTTTTCCTCATCTACATAAGCCAGAACAAAGTGTTTGGGAAGGTTTATTCCATAGATGGGAATATCCAGCTTCTGAGCCACTAAAGCATATACACAAGCCAGGCTAATCGGATTTCCTTTTTTAGTCTCTAAAACCTTATGAATAAAAGAATTTTGAGGGTCATGATAATTAGATGTATTCCCCGATAAACCAAACTCTCTGAAAAGAATATTATTCAGAAGCTTTACTTTCTCTACCGGACTCATATCGTACATCAGATGGTACCAGGCATTTCTTCTAAGCTCTGCTAATTGATAATATACCTGCTCCTCATGTAAATTAGGATATTGATACCTGTTAACAATTAATAATCCTTCCAGTAAATCTTCTGAATTATTTAACCTCCATAGTTGGAGGTCATTTTTAACCTGATCGAATTGAATTTTATGAATAATATTTTCTATCCTACTTTGAGAAAGAGGATCAAAAGAAGATTCCCACGAATGTTCCAATAGTGGTATTACTTCCGGCCCACAGGTGATTAATTTGTGCTCTATCTCTTGAAAAATCTCCCGATCCGGATCATCTAAAAGAGAAATGAGTGCCTTTATTTCTTTTTCATTCACAATGAAATTTACGAAATAAAAGGCAATCTCAAAAATCTTACTTATTTTATTGTTTTATCTGTCCATCCAGCATGTTGAGGATGCGTTTGCCATATTCAGCATTCTTCTCGGAATGAGTCACCTGAATAATGGTCACCCCATCTTCATTCAATTGTTTGAAGAGTTCCATAATTTCTTCACCCTGTTTAGAGTTCAGGTTACCTGTAGGCTCATCAGCCAATAATAACCTCGGCGAACCTGCTAATGCCCGGGCAATACCCACAACCTGCTGCTGACCACCAGATAATTGTGCTGGAAATAAATCTTTCTTTCCAACGATATTAAAGCGGTCTAATAAATCAGATACTATACTCTTTCGTTCCGAAGAGGAAAGGTTCTTATAAATTAGAGGTGTTTCAATATTCTCATACACCGTTAATTCATCAATAAGATGATAAGACTGAAAAACATAACCAATATGTGACTGAAATAACTGAGACCGCTTTTTAGGTTTCATGTTCAGCACGTCTTCATCCATAAAGAAATAAGTACCCTCGTCAGGTTCGTCCAACATTCCGATTACATTTAATAAGGTAGACTTTCCAGAGCCTGAAGGGCCCATAATTGAAACAAAATCACCCTCAGCTATCTCTAAGTTAATATCCTTAAGAATAAATGATTTGGTACCTCCTACATTGTACCACTTGAAAATATGCTCTAATTTTATCATAGTTCTCTTTTTAAACAGTAGAAAATAAAACAGCTATAAAAATATATTAGCAGCTATCTTAATCCTATTGTCTCTAATTTACATTGTTTTTTAATTAATTTTTCTTTTTATAACCTACAATCTATTCTCTCAAAATCTTACAATTTATAAAGATGACTTCTCAGACTTTCAATTGTTTCTGTTACTCTTCTTTCAAACTCTCTACCGGATTTATCATTGCAGCACGTATGGTTTGGATATTTACAGTAATCAGGGTAATGACAAAAATGATCAATCCGCTTAATCCAAAGAACCACCACTGAACCTCAATTTTATAAGCAAAATCCTCCAACCATTTATTGGCCAAATACCAGGCAATAGGGCATGCAATAACAATAGATACAATAATCATCAGTACATATTCCTTTGCAAATAGATTAGAAATATTGCTAATTGTTGCACCTAGCACTTTCCGAATCCCAATTTCTTTTATTCTTTGTTCCACACTTTGGAGGATTAATCCGGTGACTCCTAATGCTGAAATAAATAATGCTAAAACTGAGAAAAAGGTAAATAGCTGCGCTTGTTTAGTTTCTTTTTGGTAGGATTTTGAGTAAACCTCATCTATCCAATCATAATTAAGATATTTTTCAGGAGCATGTTGTTTCATAACATTGTTTACCGATACGGCAACCTGTTTTTCTTGTCCGGGTTTAATTTTCACTAATATATTCCCGTAGCTTTCAAATTTGATAGGCGTTATTACTGTAGGCACCATCTTTTTATGAAAAGATTCACTATGGAAATCTTCAATGATCCCGACAGGAATGATATCTAAGCCCTTATATAGTCTTCCAAGTTCAGTGATACCTAATCTCTTCGCAGTGCTTTCAGTAACCAATGCATTTAATACAACCTCTTGTTCAGCATCTTCTTTCGGATATCCATTATAATCTGTTTCTGTTAAGTTTCGACCCTTCAACAAGCTAATACCCAAGGTAGATACCAAATCAGTATCCCCACCTATAAAACTCACCTGTATCTGCTGATCCGGATTCTGCTTATCTTCAATGTTTTTTGCAAGATATCCTGAACCAATACCAGGAGTCCAGCCACTAACACTTACATTTTCGACGCCTGAAATTTTGGATATTTCATTTTTGATAAAGGATGGACCATTTGCCGATGTGAACGTTTTAATGCTCAATAAATTCTCCACATTCAAACCGAGAGGAGTGGATTGCATAAAACTCACTTGTGATTTAATCGTAATTAATCCCACAATGACAACTAAGGAAATGCAAAACTGAGTAATAATTAAACTCCTTTTTGTCCAAATTTCGGTTTTACTCGATTTTGATAATTTATTTTTTAAAGCTTCTGAAGATTTTACATTGGAAACAATCCATGCAGGATAGATTCCAATTAAGAAAGCTAATAATATAGCAAGACCTAAGGCGGTGAATGATATTATACCAAACAAATCTCGTGCAAAGACTAGTTCATAACCTAAGAAACTTTCTAAAGGGTTTAAAAGGATAAAATAGCAGAGGAGACTTATGATAAGGGAAGTTATAAATATAATCCCAGTTTCGATCAGAAGTGTTCTGATTAAAGAGCTGCGACTTGCGCCTAACACTTTAAACAGATTGATCGATTTCACCTTTTTAATGGTCCGCACTGCATATAAATTGATATAATTAATGCAAGAAATTATCAACACTAAAACGGCAATCCCCTGAAAGATTAAACTGGCTTTTTTATTGCCACTGATCTCTGAAATCCCTAAAGGTTCCATGTAGATATTAGACAAAGGCTGTAAATGGAAACTAAATTTTGGGTCTATTCCATCATTCAGGAAATTCCTATACCAATCATTCGCTTTCTTTGTGAAACTGTTAATATCCGTTCCTGCTTTCATAACTAAATATTGTTCTTGATAATAGCCCCAGCCCTCTTGATTCAATGCGGTGGTTGATTTGGGATTTATTTGTATGACAGAAGTTCTGAAAACAGAATTATAAGGAAGATTATCTATAACTGCTGTGATAATAAATTCTTCCTTTTTAGAAGAAAAGGGACTAGCGCTTAATATTGATTTTCCAATAACATCCTGATCTTTAAAGTGCTGGTCCTTAAAATCCCTAGTTATAATCAGGTTTTTCTTTCCTTTGATTAGCGGAAAAGGATTTCCCTGCAAAAGATGAATATCCAGAACATCAAACACATCTTCATCAGCTGTGATTGAAGATGTTTCTATTGCTTCATTTTGTGCACCAAAACTATTAAGGTAAACTTTTCCGGTTCTAAAGCTACTTTCGGCTTGTATTTCCGGAAAGTTCTTCTTCCATTCCGTACCTAGATTAGCATAAGCTTGAGGGATAATATCTTCAATACCTGCTGTTGAATCTGCAGTTACAATTCTATATATGCGATCATACTTAGACCAACTTTTATCATAAGAATTTTCCTCAATCACGACAGAGAAAATAAATAAGCATAAAGTAAAAGCTAGGGTCAAACCCAGGACATTAATCCAAGTGTATGAACCATTCTTTTTCATATTACGAAAGGCTAATTTGATGTTATTCATATAATGCTTATAAATTTTATCTATTGTCTAAATACTTGCTAATAAATACCAATTCTATTCATCCCTCAAGCTATCCACCGGATTTGCTCTGGCGGCTTTGATAGATTGATAACTAATAGAGAGCAAAATAATTGAAAATACGATTAAAGTGGCTAAGCCGAAATACCACCATTTTATTTCAATGTGGTAAGCAAAATTATTTAACCAGCTTTTGATTAAGAGAAAGGAAGTAGGTATAGCAATTAAACAAGAAATTATAAATATCTGGAAGAAAGGTTTGTTTAATTGGATGAATATTCGATGAATTGAAGCGCCTAAGACTTTACGGACGCTCATCTCTTTTTGCTTCACTGTAACTTGGTAAACTGACATGCTGAATAGACCTAAAGAGGCAATCAGGACAGATAGTAAGGTAAAGATATTAAAAGCCGATTGCATCTCCTTTTGTTTAGCGTGGAGGTTTGCATATTGTTGGTCCATGAATCTATAATCTAAAGGCAAATCTTCTGAATATTCATTTTTTTTCCATTCATTATTTACTGCCGCAATAGCCTGATCAACCCTTCCTGCTACCGTTTTTACCATTAAACTTATTTTATATCTTCCTGGTCCACATTCATCTTTATAAGTATAAACAGTTGGGTTAACTACGTTTTCAAAGCCATACGTTTTACTATCCTTAACAACAGCAACAATCTTGAAATTAGCATCACAGCCAGCAATACTAGCTCCTATTGGATTATTTAACCCTAATGTTTTGGCAGCAGTTTCATTTATTACGGCATAATTATTTAGGGAATCTTTTAAAATTTGATCCAACGAAAGATTTTCATCACCGGCAATTCTTTGTATGTTAAGAGTTTTGAAATATCTCGTGTCTATACCAATATGTTCCATATCGAATTTACGACTATTGGATGTAAATTCTTTTTTAGGAGGTAATTCTCCATTACCGGGAACATTCGTTGGAGATGAAACGGATTCTATATTGGGGTCATTTTCTAATCGTTGCTTAAAATCTTCGAAATTCCCTGAAATACTTGTATTATAATATAAGCCAATTCCATTGAAACTTATAATCTGTGCGGGTTCAAATCCCTTATCAGTTGTTTGGATATATTTAATTTGTTTTTGAACGACAATCATTCCGACAATAAAAATAATCGCAAATACAATTTGAAAGGTTAATAAAGCATTTCGAAAACTAAATTTATGAATGCTCTTTATTAGTCCACCCTTTAATAAATGTATGGTTTTATAACCTGAGAGCACGATGGCAGGATATATTCCGGATATTAAGGTAGTCGCCAGGATGGCAATAGTTATTTGTAATAATGTTCTATTTGATATTAAGTATTGTTTTAAATCGTCATTGAACCATTTCTGAAGGATATTTCCAGTAATACTCAGTAAGATCAAGCTAAGCCCAGCAGCTATGAATGTTAACATTAAAACTTCAGCCAATAGCTGCATCACAATCGCTAATCTGGAACTACCTAATACCTTCTTTATTGCTAGCTCTTTTAATCGCTGATCCGCCTGAGCCATGATCATATTGGTAAAGTTAGCTGATGCGAGAATCAGAATGATAATCGAAAGAACACCAATTATCCAGACAATCAGATAGGCTGTATTAGATCCTGCTTTAGGTTGTAAATGTAATTTAGGTAAAGCATCCATGTAGGTATTTCCTTTTGCATAGGCCGAGGATCTAACTCGATCATGTGAAGCTATTTCTTTAAGAAATAAGTCTGTTATTTTACTATTTAGGGCTTCAATATCTGTTCCTGGTCTAACCTGGATAAACGTTTGATAAGTGAAAGGGTTTCCGCTTGCCCTTTCATCAAAAACTTCTTTTATCAATAATAGGTCATAATCAATCAAAGAGAGAGGTCTTTCTTTAATGATACCATAAATATTCTCCTCCATTACTGATTTCCGAGAGAGCATAGGTAATGATTTTGGTTCATTGAATGCTAATTCCGATGGTTTGAAAATTACATTCGCATCTCTTTCGTTGATAAGGCTGGCTTCCTTTTGATCCTTAGATTTAAACAAAGGACCATTTTTACTTTTTACCTGAAAAATTTCCGCAGCAGATGAATCTAACAAAGCTGCATTTTTCATATATACCGTTGATTCTCCAAAGATGGGGTAGCCGCCATAAGGATAAACCATCAATCTTCCTGCGAGTTCAATTTCTGGAAAATTCTCTTTAATTAATACCGCTAAAGAGGGTGGAGTTTCTACAGTATATTCTCCATTAGCCTCTAAACCAACTTGATAAATTCTATCATAATTTGGATTCCATTTATCATAACTTGTCTCACGATTGATATATTGGTAAGACAGAATAAATCCGGTAAAACCTAAGGTCAAACCTATTATATTCATCAAAGAAAAAACTCTGTTCTTCCACAGATTTCTCCAAGCAATCTTCCAATCGTTCTTTTTCATAATCACAGGCCTTTTGTCAAAAATTTAGCTAATGAATTTCTTTTTGCAATCGCCTTGCCATGAATTTAATAAGCTGTTATTCAGTTTGTTTTGGTTATTTAGAAAATATATGCTGTTCGAATTCGAACAGTTTTCGTACGAAACTGAACAGAACATTTATACAAAATACTTGCTAATAAATACTAATTCTATTCATCCCTCAAACTATCCACCGGATTTGCTCTGGCGGCTTTTAATGAATGATAACTCATCGTTAGGAATGCAATGACAATGGTGCTGATGGCAGGAATGGTAAACATCCACCAGGAAATTTCAACTTTATAGGCAAAGTCCTCCAACCATTTATTCATCATCCACCAAGCTATTGGCGAAGCGATAATAATAGAGATAATGACAAGAATGATATAGTCTTTGGAAAGTAATTGTACTATCCCTGAAATCGAACTTCCCAATACCTTACGGATCCCTATTTCCTTTGTCCTTTGAGCAGTGGAAATAGTTACCAGTCCTATTAACCCTAAGCAGCTCAATAGGATTGTAATCGATGTTGAAAGGTTAATGATGTTCGAGAATCTATAATCTGATTTGTAATAATCTTTAATATTTTGATCATAAAACTTGAATGAAAACGGAGCTTTAGGGTAGATTAACTTCCATTCTTTTTCTATTGATGCTAAAGCGGATTGCCAGGTTTTAGGATCTTTGTTAAGACGAATACTAACCTTTTGTAATTGACCTCTAAATTTGGAAGACAATATGGCAACACCACTTTTTTGGGTATGTAATGTTTTGCTGTTGAAATCATTCACAACACCTACAATAGCCCTATCTTTACCATATGCCGTTACTAACTTACCTACTGCCTCCTGAGGACTCTTAAAACCCAATTGCTCGATAGCAATCTTATTAAGAATTATTCCATTACTGGTGTCAGCCATAGTCAATGATCGACCAGCTAACATCTCGATTTCAAAGACATCGAAATAATCTTTATCTGCAAATTTGAAAGGCACATTAATTCCTACAGTACCAGTATCAGCAGCGGTGGATACCGAATTTCCCCAATGGTCATTACTAAGGGGTAAATGGCCTAGTGTAACGCCTTCTATTTGGCTGTACTTCAATAATGCTTGCTTAAAAACATAAGGATCCACATCAGCATTCTGGTCGTTTTTAAATGGTATCTGAAGATTAATAATAGCATTATAATCAAATCCCAAATCACTTTTCATCGTATGCTTCATCTGCATACCAATAATAAACGTAGCAATAACAAAAACCTGTGCAATAACAAACTGGAAGATGATCAGAACCTTTCTAAAAGAAATACTACCAACAGACAGTTTACCAACCCCTTTCATTTTAATAACCTCTGCAATTTGAACCTTATTTATAAGGTAAGCAGGGTATAAACTAGAAACGATAGTGATAAAAAACATTAATCCTAGGATGAATAATAGGACTGGCCAGGTGTCAGAATAGTTGTTCAGATTTTCAGGTAAAAAAGAATTAAAAAATTTTTCGAAGATTTTCGTTAATGGCCAAGAAACTAATAATGCTATACAAGCGATTGTTAGTGTTTCTAAGAAAAATGATTTGGTGACATCTGATGGTTGCTCGCCTAAGGTCTTACGAATTCCAATTTCCTTTGCCCTATAAGGTACTTGCGCCGTGGTAAGATTGATGTAATTAATGCTAGCTAATAACAATAAAAATACGGCAATACCAATAAGACCATAAATTAACTTGATGTTAGTGCTTTTTTGAATAGTTTGATCAAAATGAATTTCAGATATTGGACGGACTTCAGCTCTCGCTTTGAAATTATCCTTGCTGAATTGTTCATTAGTCATTTCAAAGATCTTATTGCTTAATTGGTCAACAAATGCTTTTTGATCACTTGTATTCTTCAATTTCACAAACAAAGTATAAGTAGACATGAAAGAAAACCAATTATCACTTCTCCAATCATTCTCAGATACTTTGATAAATTCTTTTGCATCAAAACTGCTAGGTCTCTCTAAATCTTTTACAATTCCTGTCACAGCATATAATGTTGTATCATACATCAGGGTATGACCAACGATTTCTGCAACGGGAACATTTGGAAAATATAACTTTGCGCGAGATTCAGTTAAAACAACTTCATTAGGATTTTTTAAAGCATTTGATGGATCTCCTGCCAACCATGTATATGGAACCAATTGGAAATAATCATTAATAGTTTCGATTACATTCTCCCGATCCTCAAATTTTATTGGGTCTTTTTGATTATTAGAATTTGTTATTTTTCCAACATATTTTCTATTAACAGGGACTGTCAATTCAACGTTAGATATATTTTCTTTAATATATGCGGCCGAAGGAATAGGAACCCCATCAAAATAATCGGTAGAACTTACCTCATCAAAAACACCAATTACTTTAAATATTTTTTCGGTCCCTGAAAGTTGTTTATCAAAACTGAATTCATAATTTACAATTCTAAAAATAATCCAACAAGAGCTTATACCAATCGCCAGACCTAAAATATTGAGAAGAGTAAATAGTTTATTCTTCCACAGCTTTCTTATAATCAGGTTAATTTTATTCATGGTTTTTTAAAATATATTTTTTAATAAGACAACAAGTCTTAC
>JBEBRZ010000103.1:0-11344 GCA_040394615.1 Sphingobacterium mizutaii | reverse complement strand
CTTTTTTTGTTTTTATAACCCAAGAAGATTTTGTCCATTCATGCTGATGTAGTTAAAATTTTAACGAGATGAAATTTTTTGTTGTTGAATGGTTATTCTTTGTTGTCTTTTCAGTAAATTGTTAGTAGATTTCAGTGCATATGAGAACGAAGCAGATCAACAACAATTCCATCAATCAAATAATGCTCATTTTGATTATTATTTTGATTTGTATTATTATTTTCAATAACCTCTACTATTATCTCCCGGGCTTCCTTGGTGCTATCACTTTGTATATCCTTTTCAGAAAGAGTTATTTCATTCTTACGGAAAAAAGGCGTTGGAATAAAATTCTTACAAGCCTGCTGTATATATTGCTCTCGATTGTTTTCATCGTACTACCTATGTGGGCTTTAGTAGATTACCTTATTCCGCAAATTACGTCTTTCCTTAGTAATACCGACAAGATTGTAGAGCAGTTTAACCTCCTAAAGGAATACATGGCTGATAAGCCTTTTTTAAAGGATATTGACATGTCTGATGAAGCATTGTTGACCACATTACAGCGATTCACAAAATATGTCCCTAGCATATTAAATTCCGTTGCTGAAGTCATGATTAATATTGTTGTTGCCTTGTTTGTATTGTATTTCATGCAGGTATATGGAAGACAAATGGAGAGCTACATTTCAAAGGCAGTTCCGTTTTCTCCTAAAAGTAAAGACGAAATTTGGAATGAAGTAGATTCTATGGTTCGTTCTAATGCCATTGGTATTCCTATTCTGGGATTTTTTCAGGGCTTGGTTGCAATGTTAGGTTATTGGATATTCGGTGTTGATAATTTTATATTGATGGGTATGCTGACCGGTGTTGCCTCCATTGTTCCTGTTTTAGGAACCATGACCATTTATATACCACTTGGTATTATAACCATTGCAGCCGGCGAAACCGGAAATGGAATTGGTATATTATTATATGGCTTCCTATTAATCGGAAGCATTGACAATATTCTCAGATTCACTATTCTAAAGACTTTAGGAAACGTTCCTCCTTTGATTACTGTCTTCGGTGTATTATTAGGATTAAAACTTTTTGGGATGTTAGGACTAATTTTCGGTCCGTTAATTTTATCTTCTATCGGTGTTTTAATCAAAGTATATGCAAATGAATACGGCAAAGGGAGCGCAATCATTTTGGATGGGGATGATAAGAAATAAAAGTCTTCGTTAATTTAAACTTTCATTTATCAAAATTTTGTAAGCTTTGATAAGCACTTTCCCTTTAAAGTCATAATCGGGCGTTCAATTGATATAAGTCATATATAGCTTCTTAAATTCTTTGTATCTTCTCTAAAAGATTAATAAAAAGCATACTATGAAATTATTAAATGACAAGGTGGCTATCGTAACTGGAGGAGCTTCAGGAATAGGAAAAGCTATTGTAGAACTTTTTGTAAAAGAAGGTGCGAAAGTTGTTGTTGCAGATTTGAATGATCAGCATGGCAACGAATTAATTAATGGATTGGGAGATGGCAATGTTATTTTTATAAAAGCTGATGCCTCCTCTCCTGAAGACAATAAAAAAATTGTCGAAACAGCAATTGAGAACTTTGGAGCTTTGCATATTGCTGTGAATAACGCCGGAATTGGTGGAGAGTCTAATGCAGTTGCTGATCTCTCCATTGAAGGATGGAAAAAGGTTATTGACATCAATTTAAATGGAGTTTTCTATGGTATGCACTATCAGATTCCTGAGATTGAAAAAGTGGGCGGAAGTATCATCAATATGGCTTCTATTCTAGGTGCCGTAGGTTTTGCTAAATCATCAGCATACGTGGCAGCAAAACATGCTGTTGTGGGTCTAACACAGACAGCAGGTTGGGAATACGCAACAAAAAATGTTCGCATCAACGCTATCGGCCCCGGATTTATAGCAACCCCATTGGTTGATAATAGTTTGGATGCGGAAAGCTTGAAGTATCTGGAAACCCAACATGCATTTCAAAGACTCGGCAGACCTGAAGAGGTTGCTGAACTAGCATTATGGCTGGCATCAGACAAGTCCTCTTTTGTAACTGCTTCTTACTATCCGGTCGATGGAGGATATTTAGCAAAATAAAATTTTCCCGGAAATCGTAATTTAGCAAGAACCGGATTTTAATTGCTGATATTTCTCTTGAAATTTGAATATGGAAAAGACACAAAAAGAATTGAATTATGAACGTATTGCCAAGGCAATTCAATACATTCAAGATCATTTTCTGGAGAAACCTAGCTTGGAAGATATCGCAGAGCATGTTCATTTAAGTCCATTTCATTTTCAACGGTTATTTAGTGATTGGGCTGGCACTAGTCCCAAGAAGTTCTTGCAGTATATACAAGTCAATTATGCAAAACAGCTGTTAAGAGATGAGCAGAGAACACTATTTGAAACCCATCTCTTAACAGGTGTTAGCAGTACCAGCAGGCTGCATGATCTGTTTGTTCAAATAGAAGGTATGACCCCTGCAGAATATAAGCAAGCCGCAGAGGGACTCATCATTTCCTATAGTTATCAAGAGACACCTTTTGGTTTATGTTTGTTAGCTTCTACAGAAAAAGGCCTATGTTATATGGCATTTGTAGATGATAAGGAAGAAAGTTTACTTGAATTGAAGTCTAGATTTGAGCATGCGCAATTTCTACCCGGCACACAAGCCTTACATCTTGACGCATTGAAGATCTTCGATACGGATGATCAATCTTTACAACGCATTAAATTACATTTAAGAGGAACTCCATTTCAACTTAAAGTATGGGAAGCATTATTGCAGATTCCCTTAGGGGAAGTGAGCAGCTATAAGGATATTGCAAATAAAATTAATCAACCTACCGCATCCCGAGCTGTTGGTACAGCTATAGGTAATAATCCAATAGCCTATCTTATTCCCTGCCACAGGGTCATTCAGACTTCCGGTCATACGGGTGGATATCGTTGGAAACCTATTCGCAAGACAGCTATTCTCGGCTGGGAATTTGCTAAAAAAGAGAAAGACTTGAAAAATGAAGCTATTTAATACTGCTGATTCTAATAAGAACTTATTGCCACAGGACGGCACTGTGAATTACTATGGTGTGGTCTGTCATCAACCCAATGATTATTACGATCGCTTATTACAAGAGATTGCTTGGGAAAGAGATCAGGCAATTATTTTCGGTCGCCATATTGAAACAAAAAGAAAAGTTGCCTGGTATGGAGATCAGCGCTTTGAATACAGTTATTCCAATATCCAGAAAGTTGCTCTACCTTGGACCGATATACTATTAGAATTAAAAACGTTAGTAGAAAAGGAATCTTCTGAGTATTATAATTCATGTCTTCTTAACTTATACCATGATGGCTCAGAGGGAATGGCATGGCATAGTGATGCGGAGAAAGATTTGAAAAAACATGGAGCAATTGCTTCTTTAACCTTTGGAGCAGAAAGGAAATTTTCCTTTAAACATAAACAAAGCAAGGAAAAAATAGACATTCTCCTAGAGGATGGAAGTTTACTAGTTATGAAGGACAATACCCAGGACCACTGGCTGCACAGATTACCTCCCACTAAGGTTTCACATGGTCCAAGGATAAACCTTACTTTCCGTAGCATTGTGAATGCTTAGCACTTGATTTAAACAGGATTAAAAAAATAATCCTATATTTGCATAATCAAAAAATCAAAACAAGGATATATGTAATACCCACATTCTTTCAAAAAACATGTAATAAAAGCCGAAAAAGGCTTGAATATGGTTTTATTCTCAAACGAAAGGATTTATGGTTATTATACAAAACGCAACATATATTCATCCCAATAAGGATATTTTATTTAAAGATCTTAATCTGGTTGTAAACGATCAGGAAAAACTGGCATTAATTGGTAATAATGGAGCTGGGAAATCCACGCTATTAAAGATTATTGCTGGCGAGCTAAAATTATCATCAGGAATATTAAACTCTAGTAGTAAGCCCTATTACATACCGCAGATACTGAACTCTTATCATAATCTCACTATTGCTGAAGCAATAGGTGTACAAGCTAAGTTGAAGGCATTTCAAGAGATTTTGGAAGGTCAGGTGACAGAGGAAAACATGGACCTGCTAAATGATGATTGGAGTATAGAAGAACGATGTCAACAGGCTTTAGCACATTGGAATTTAGAAGATTTCTCATTAGCAGAAAAACTTGAAAACCTAAGCGGTGGACAGAAAACAAAAGTGTTTCTGGCAGGAATAGCTATTCAAGAACCAGAAATTATTTTGATGGACGAACCAAGTAATCACCTTGATTTTGCTTCAAGAGAATTACTTTATAATTTCATTGAAACCTGTAATAAGACTTTGTTAATCGTCAGCCATGACAGAACTTTATTAAATTTACTTCCGGAGATAGCAGAATTAAATAAATCAGGAATAACTCGTTACGGAGGAAACTATGATTTTTTTGCCGAACAAAAGGAAATTGGCAGGAACGCATTAGATCAAGATGTCCGATCAAAAGAGAAAGAGCTACGGAAAGCAAGGGACAAAGAAAAAGATGCTTTAGAGCGTCAGAATAAATTAAATGCTCGGGGGAAGAAGAAGCAAGAGAAAGCCGGTATTCCTAAGATTCTGATGAATAGCCTCCGAAACAAAGCAGAGGGAAGCACCTCCAAATTAAAAGGAGTTCATCAAGATAAAATCACTGGTATTCGTCAAAACCTGCAAGATCTAAGGGCCAATCAATCGGAGATAGATCAAATGAAATTTGGCTTTGAAGATTCGGGATTACACACAGGAAAAACCCTGATTGAGGTCAAGGATTTGAATTTAAAAATCAAAGAGAAAAATTTATGGGAGTCCAATTTAACTTTTCAAATCAAGTATGGAGATCGGTTGGCCTTATCGGGTAAAAATGGATCCGGGAAAACAAGTTTGATTAACCTATTGATTGGAAAACGGGAACCGACCGAAGGAAAAATCAGCAGAGCAGATTTCAAGTATATCTATGTCGATCAGGATTATTCTATGATTAAATCTAGTTTATCCATTTATGAAATGGCACAGACTTATAACGAATCCGGTCTATTGGAACATGAGATAAAAATTAGGTTGAACAGGTTTTTGTTTCCAAAAGATAGTTGGGATAAGAGTTGTGATTTTCTTAGTGGAGGTGAAAGAATGAGGCTTTTACTCTGCTGCTTAAATATCGCCAGTAAGTCTCCTGATATGATCATCCTGGATGAACCAACAAACAATATAGATATACAAAATATTGAAATATTAAGTACTGCAATCCGGTCTTATTATGGCTGTTTGATCGTAGTATCACATGATCAATATTTCTTGAATGAAATAGAAATTGGTCAATCAATAGCATTAAAGTAGACCCAAAATATAAAACTATATGAGAAAGATAATTTATTATGTTGCCTCTTCTGTAGATGGCTTTATAGCAGGAAAAAATGATGATGTAAGCGCTTACATTTATGAAGGGGATGCAGTTGAACAATACATAGAAGATTTAAAATCTTTTAAACATGTATTTATGGGACGAAAAACTTATGAATTTGGTTATCAATTTGGCGTTAAGCCAGGTGAGCCATCCCCTACTTATGGCCATATGACTCAATATATTCTGTCAAATAATCTTGAACTGGATAATTTACATCAACAGGTGAAGATCATTCCTTTAAATGCCATGCTAATCAAGGATCTTAAAGCAAATGTTGATTCTGACATTTACTTGTGTGGCGGAGGACAGCTCGCAGGATGGATGATAGAGAATGCTTTGTTGGATGAATTGAAAATTAAATTGAATCCGGTATTAATCGGAGATGGAACTAAATTATTTGAAGGAATTAAAAAACCATATAAACTGGAATTGCTCGAACATATAGAGTATGAGAATAATATGATAGTTCTCCATTATATTATTAAATATTCCGAATAATAGTTGTAGCTTTATTAATAATATTTACGTTTATTTGTTGAAACATTTTATTTCTCAAAAAGAAAACAATTCGGGACTGAGATTTAAGAGATAAAATTAAATGTTGAAGCTATATTCATCTAAAATCAAACAAAATATAATATATAACTGTTTGATAATTAAATGCTTTAGATTACATTTGAATAATCAACGATTTTTGACCCGTATTATACTTATTAATTAACCAAATTGGGGCGTCGCCATGAAAGGAAAATTCTTACTCTTATTTATCCTAGCCATATTCATAGGCTGTAAAGAGGAAGATATGTCCCCTATCCAAGGAGAATTAAACAAGGCTATCTTAGAAAAATATATTTGGAAAAACGACGTGCTCGTAGATGAAGTGTTTACTGACAATAGTAGTCCTGAACGTTATACAAAATCAACAACCTTAAGTTTTACAAGTACGCAATATACTTACAAGGTTGAACATGGATTTAAGGATACAAAGGCTAACTTGAAGTCGAGCGATGCTAATCAAGTTCGTATTTCAGAATATTGGGGTGATTTTCAATTTAACCCAATAGATTCCACGCTTATTTTATCTTATACTCTGAATAATAATATCCATTTAGCATGGAAACCAGACGGAGATTCATTAATTGTTCATACAAAATATAAAGTGCTAAATCTCGCTGATGATGAGCTAACCATTAAATTGGATAAAGATTCTTTAGGCCATGGGTTTAATCCTATTATGACCTTTAAACCGGTAAAATAACTATCCGAAAAGATGGAGCAATGTTGAATTCACTCCATTAAAAACTACTTAATACTTCTAAAACATCACCGCCGTGGTTGCGTGTCTCTACCAGCCTCGCATCTTGTGTCTGTAATCTCATTCACTAAATTCACAGTTTAAAGGTTATAAATCTAAAGATTCATAATGACGTCGTCTAAGAGAGGGGAACAAAGATTCTTCACTTCGTTCAGAATGTCTGACTGAAAAAGAATGAATTATTTTTTATATTTAACATACCGCAAACCATGAAAAAGAAATGGAATTAGAATTCAAGATAACTGAACAAGATTTTTTGGACTACCAGTTGTTTTCAGCTTCCCAATCAGCCAGAATTCAGAAAAGAAAAAGAAATGGTCATATTGGATTGACCATTGGTTTTTTATTGACAGCCCTTTATTTCTTTTTTGTTTCAGATGATTTAACAATGGCTATTTATTTTGGAATTTGTGGGTTATTAACTTTTTTCTTTTACCCTAAGTATTTTAAATGGGTTTATAAAAAATATTATAAAAAGTATGGAAAGGAAGTCTACTCCAAAAGATTTGATAAAATCGTTCATATAGATTTTAAAGATGAAACTATTATCTCAAAAGACTTCACCGGAGAGGGGAAATATTTCATCAAAGAATTTGAAAACACCTCAGAAACTAGTCAACATTTCTTTATCAAGCATAGTGCCGGGGTTTCATTAATTATCCCGAAAAGGGAGCTAAAGGATATAAATGAAGTCCGAAGCAGAATTACGGCATTGGGAATTTCGATCAATGACTATAAAGATTGGAAATGGTGATTTGTATTGTTAAAGTAGTAGAATAACTAGGGATTTAACAGGTCAAATACTCTGACATAATCTATCTGATACACTGCAGGAAAGATAGTATCATCAACTCCCTCAGCCCCTCCCCAATTACCGCCTATGGCTAGATTTAACAGCCAATGGAACCTTTTATCAAAAGGCCATGAACCACTACCCTTTCTTTCATTAGGAAAATTAAAGATCTGTTCATTATCAACAAATCCTCGTATATAATCCGGGGTCCAATCCACACGGTATTCATGGAATTCAGTTGTGGTATTTTGTATTTTCTTTTTAGCCCCCTTTTGCGTGCCTATACTGTGATTATAATCGCCTGTATGAACAGTTATATGAACTACGTCTTGGTCATATCCAACATGTTCAAGGATATCAATTTCTCCCGAAGCGGGCCAGTTTCCGTAAGTCCAATCAGTGGGCAGCATCCAAGCCGCCGGCCAGGTACCCCTACCTTGTGGTACTTTAGCCCGGACTACAAATCTCCCGTAAAGGAAATCTCCCTTGCCTTTGCTGACCAGTCTGGTCGATGTATATCCTAATCCTTTGTAATCTTCTTTTCTTACTATTATATTCAATACCCCCTCTGAAATCATTACATTCTCTGGTCTCGCATCCGTATAATATTGCAGTTCATTATTTCCCCAACCATTATAGGGTGAACCAACATCATAACCCCATTTACTCGTATCTGGAAGTCCATTGATATCGAATTCATCTGACCATGATGGTTTTTCAGAAAATTTATATTCTTTTTCCATTGGGAGATTAGGAAGAAAATTAGAGTCTGAATAGGTTAAAAAGGCTAATAGAGGGAGTATCCAAAAGTTCATAGGTCATGATTTTAAATGTTACATCTATTAAAAATACAATATTTTTGTCTAGAGAGTAGAACTCCAATTGTATTTTCTATTCATCCTTTAAGCTATCTACAGGATTTGTTTTCGCTGCTTTGATCGCTTGATAACTTATCGTGATCATTGCCGCTAAGAGAGCGAAAAATCCTCCCACTATAAAAGGCACCCAGGAAATGTTCACTCGATAAGCGAAACTTTCTAGCCACTTGGTACAAGCCCAATAGACAATAGGACTAGCTATTAATATCGCCAATAGAACCATTTTTACGAAATCCTTAGATAACATTCCTACAATTCCTACGACTGTAGCACCCAGTACTTTTCGAATACCAATTTCTTTACTACGCTGAAAAGAGCTTAAGGTGATGAGGCCGAATAGACCTAAACAGCTAATCAAGATGGCAATACCCGTACTTATATTTGTTAGTTTGAGTAACTGTTGTTCTTTCTTGTAAAATGTGAAGATTGTATCGTCATAGAATTTATAATTGAATTCATCAGAAGGAAAGAATTTATTCCACACATTATGAATGTTTGCTATAATCATTGGCCAATTGGCTTTTTGATTATTATCTAATCGGATACTATAACTTTGGAGATCTCTATTATTATATAATAAAGCTGTTGGGTCTATTGCCTGATAGAAATCCTTAGCATGAAAATCTTTTATCACTCCTCTTATCGGATACATATCATTTGATTGTCCGATGAATTTCCCAACAGCATCTTGCGGATTTTTGAAACCAAAGGCCTTGCTGGCTGTTTCATTGATTAACAAACCGTTAGTTGTATCTGAAAGAATCAAATTATTTCCGGCAATTAACTTAATATCATAAAAATTAAGATAAGATGAGTGTATGGTCTTTGTGAACACATCTCTTGCAACAGGCTCCGATTTATCGTCGGGAAAATATTTCATTTCGCCGGAACTATAACTTATAGAAAGAGGCTCTTTTCCCATCGTTACCCCCTGGACACCGGGAATATTTTTAATCTCCTCAAACAGATTCATTTTTTTAGTGTGAAAATTATCAGATTTATATAGCTTGTAAGAAAGATTCGATAGGATAACAGCATCTTTATTAAAGCCCATATCTTTATTAATGACATAATTTAATTGTTGGCTAATGATGATCGCTCCAACGATAAAAATCTGGGCAATAACAAACTGAAATACAATCAGTGCCTTTCTGAGGTTTATTTTTTCTTTACCTATTTGCAGATGTCCCTTATTTCTGAATATTTCAATTGCATTTAGTTTACTCATCATCCAAGAAGGATAAAGACCAGCAATAAGGATTGTTAAAATGATAATAATTGACATTATTCCAATGAAAAGCATCGGATCAGCATAATTCCTGGTATCTTCTGTTATTAAATCACCTAATAATCCTATTCCTAACCGAGAAACGAAAAATGATAGTCCCGCTGCCAGAAGTACGATGATGCTAGTTTCACACATCATTTGCAAGATTAAAGATTTTCTTGATCCTCCCAATGTCTTTCGTATTCCAATCTCTTTACTACGTTGCGGTAACTGTGAGGTTGTTAAATTGATGTAATTAATACAAGCCAATAATAACAGAAATAGTGCTACTGCAATTAAGGAATAGATAACACGTCCACTTGTTTTGGCAGCTCCACTTTCCTTCATATATGTAGCAAAATGAGACTCCAATAGAGGCATCGTCTCCAGTTGTCTATTAAAACTGAAATTCAATAATTTCTCCTTTTGAATTTCCTTCCATTTAGTTTCCAGTAAATTTTGGGTCACTTTGACAGCTTTATCAACAGTTTCCTGATCTTTTGCTACTAAATAAACTTTATCGGCACCGTTCGTGCTTCCCCAGGATTGAAGTCGTTTATCGCGGTCTCGTTCTTGTACCAAGAAGAATTCCTGTCCTTCAAATTCAGAAGGATATTTAAGATTTTCTACTACTCCGGAAACAATTTTCTTAAGGGTATCATTATAAATAACTGTTTTACCTATTATTTCTTGTGCAGTTAAATTTGGAAAATAATGTTTCGCTCTTTTTTCGGATAATATTAACTGGTGGGGTTCATTCAAAGCAGATTGTTTATTCCCTGCCAACCAGTTATATTTTACCAAATCAAAATATTCTTTATCCGTTTCTATAATGGTTGTTTCTTCATAAGTAAGCTCTTCGTATTTTTTCTCCTGATTAACTGTTTCGGGAATAGTAACAGATTCTATAAAAATTTTAAAGTTAGCTACGACCTGCTCAAGTCCTAATTTGTCATTTTTAAGCGCGAAGTAAATAGGTCTTGAAACACCGGAAAAAACTTCATCACGATCTTCGGTTTGAAAATGGCTCAGTAATCGATAAACATTTTCTTTATTAGGCAGATCCTTTTCATAAGCAAGTTCATAGCTTACAAATTTATAAATCACCCAACAGGCGCTGATGCCGATAGTCAATCCAAAAATATTCAGCAGGGTGAATAACTTATTTCGAGAGAGTTGTCTTAAGCTGATTTTGATCATTACTCTATATCTGAAGTGATAATAATATGGTTTAATATATTTTGATAAATCAATCTGTTTGCCATTATTATACTTAACTAACAACCAGCAACTTAAGTAAACAACATAACTAAAAACCGTTCATTTTCGGACGTTTATTGTTCAAAAATGGACATCTTAGTTTTATGGATTTAAAAAGGAATCAATTATACTAACTGATCGGTTAAGAAGAGAGAGTTCGTAAAACTATACCCGAATTAGATAATTATTATGCTTACAAAATATAAAGAATTGCATTTAATTATCGTAGTTTATTTCTAGGATGAAACGATGAAAGATTTGTAGGTATTGTGATATTTTGCACAAGATATTGCAGATGGTTAGTAAAAAAGACCATAACGACATCAAGGAGTAGGTTTTTCAGACAATGCTACACAACGGGCTAAAAATATTGGCTACAAATATCGAACTATAAATG
>JBEBRZ010000102.1:0-11466 GCA_040394615.1 Sphingobacterium mizutaii | reverse complement strand
GAAGTCTTGTGATTGCCTAGTTTTTTTAAATCATAGTAATTACTACGCAGAATCGCTTTTTGAGAATGAGCAAGAAGTCTTTCACAAAGATTTTGATACAGAAATCAACCTCAATAAAAAAATTAAGTATGTTTTTACAACAAGCGGTGTCTATTGTGATACCATTCCATCACCTCATAAAATATTTCATTTTGAGAAGTTAGACCAAAACGAATTAAAACGCTTCTTTAGTTTGTGCAAGAGGTTAAATCTGTTTGATAAACAAAGATAGACACTGATCTCTAAAAATAATTGATTTGATTGTCGAATAACTACTTATAATGATATACGTATGAGTGATAGAACCGTATTATCCATTCAAGATATTGTTCAAGAAACTTTGGATCCTATCACAATACATTTCGCCCAGCCAGAGCAACAATTAAACTACCTGTCAGGACAATAATTTTTAACTCTAATTTCTGAAATTGGGGGAAAGGAAGAAAGGTGTTCCTATTCGCTTTGCTCTTCGCCTTATATAGATGAAATTTGTCTGTAATAGTAAAGGGGAGTTAAGAGAGGGAAAATGTCAAATCACCTTAACAATAATGTCAAGGTTGGAGATGCGATGGCTGTGTTGCCACCTATAGGGAATTTTAAATTCAAACCCGAAAATACCCAACGTCATATTGTACTTATAGGCGGTGAAAGTGGAATTACGTCTTTATTTTCTATTATTAAGTAAACTCTTTTAAAAGAACCTGCCATAACGGTATCTTTGATATATGTAAACTCAAACAGAGAAAATACTATCTTTTATCAACAGTTACAGCAATGGCATTCTGAATTTTCATTAAGTTTCCGTATTGTTCTTATATGTTCTCGCATAAAATTTACTGTTTTTGTTAAAATTCGTAGCAAAAGCATATAATCATGAGACTATTTGTAGATTTTGTAATTCAAGAAACACACTTTTTCCCCAGTTACCACCTTCAGCTATTTGATCTGCCTGCGGTAACTGGGCAAGAATCCGTACATTCCAGTATATGTTTAGTCACATACTGCCTTTAAGATATTTGAAATTAAACTCCCGATATTCCAAAGTCTAACTAAATTTAATTGAATCAGGGTTTCAATTTTATTTCATCCATCATGTTACTTCGTTACTTTCATAACACCATTCATTATACGCCAATGGCCAGGAAAGGTGCAAGCGAAAGGATATTCGCCTACTTCATTGGGCACTTTGATATTTAGCTCGATAGTTTTTCCCGGATCGATTAATGGAGTGCTAAATAAAACATCTGTAGTGTTTGGTATATACTGCAAGTCAATAGCATTTGGCAGCGAGGCTAAATCGTCAGCAGCTTTACCAACTTTCTCAAGGCTTCCTGGTTTTAATATCAATAAGTTATGCTGCATATGATCAGGATTTTCAAATACAATTTTCAAGGTGGAACCAGCTTTAGCAGAAAAATTTGAAACATCATATTCCATTTTACCAACCAAAGTTTTTATCCTGATTTCATGATCAGCCACAGGTGTTTCTATATTTGCGACTCCTGCTCTATTCATTGCAATTAAACGTCCCTCTTCTAAGCTTCCGCTGAAATTAAAGTTATTCGAAAAGTCTCCTGGACTATCTGAGTTGCCAGAGTTTGAACCCTCAGATGGGCTAGACTTTCCGAAAAGGATAAAACCATTTAGGTTTTCTCTGAAAAGCCCTATGCTTATTCCCTCTGCTTCTTTTATTCCATTGACATATAAAATCATTTTCCCATCAGAGAGCAGCGAAGTTCTGACATTAAAAACGGGCTCTAGCTTCTTCTGAGATGCAATTATAGTTGTTCTTCCCTTTTGGTTAATCCCAAACTGAAGCTTCCCATCCTTTATAAAAACAAAGTAACCATTGGTTTTATTTCCATAGGACAACAAGACACCCTCAGGTAGCTTGTTGTCTTTCCTTCTTACGGTTGCCGAAAAGTGGATTTCTTGACCAGATAAATCAGGAATTTGGTTTGGAGGGATTATTCCACCGTTCGTCGTTGCTGATGAGAAAACAGTCATATTATTCCCCAATATTATACGTTCTGCTAAAGATCCCGTTACATTTGAAAGATCCAGGTACCCAAATTTTCTTTCAAATTCGTCAAGAAAAGCCTTTTGATGGATGGTACCAGAAATCAACAAACTATGGAACAACCATTTGTCTTGCTCATTTTCTGGCTGCTGCACCGCCTCGAAAATTGCTTTTCCGATTTGTGGGCTGGGACTTGAGTCCGCCATTGCCAACATCGCTGCCAGACGTACACGTAAATCCTGATCTTGGAGTACTCCGGAAGAAATCAATTGCCCGATGATTTCAGGATTTTTGGGCAACACCTGAATAGCAGCCTTTCTAACTCCGGGAGCCGGATGATTGAGCGCTTCCAATACAGATGCTGTGCTAGCTCTGTCCTCTCCTGACAATAGGCCCAAACCATGTAGCGTCCAAATAGCATGGATAGCAGCCCCATTGACATTGACTTGGTCAACAGACTTGTTGCTAATGAGTTTGTACAGGCGCTTTGCTACAGATTTATCCTTGGACTCAACCAAAAGACGTTGTGCGGTGAGGCGCCAGAACATGTTATCGCTCTCCAATACCTCGACCAGATCATTAACTTTCTTAGGGTTAAGTTTATATTTTTTCTGCTTATCCGCTCCTTCGTACACAAGCCGATAAATTCTTCCTTTTTTATTGTCTCTCAGCGAATCTATATATGCGTTGCCTTCACCATTTTCAAAACCATCCGGAGTGGGGTTGTGCTGGATAATGAAATTATACCAATCCAAAAACCATAATGCTCCATCTGGTCCAACTTTCGCTTCCACCGGACCGAACCAGTTGTCAGAACTAGCTACGAGGTTCCATCCATCGCCCTTTTCTTTAAAACCGGATCCGGAAGGCTCCAGTATGTGACGATGGATCAATCCACCAGTGGGTTCCGCAATAAATGCAATTCGGTTCCAATATTCTTTTGGAAATGCACGTGCT
The DNA here is from genome assembly GCA_040394615.1 of Sphingobacterium mizutaii. GTDB lineage: Bacteria > Bacteroidota > Bacteroidia > Sphingobacteriales > Sphingobacteriaceae > Sphingobacterium > Sphingobacterium mizutaii_A. The sequence goes on along the minus strand of JBEBRZ010000102.1, from coordinate 8,450 downwards.
GTATACAGGTTATGTCCGGTTGCTGCAGTGAATCCACCAAAGACATCTACTTGACGAAGCTCCTTGGTTAGTTCATGTATTTTATAATGTGCATCTATTTTTTCGATTCCTCTCTCCTTTAAATTTGCTTTTTGATAGTATCGTTCAGGAATGGCCAGGATATTACTATGCTCATTGTTTGCCGTAGAAATAAAAATATCAGCATCTTCCGAAAAACCTAAACCCCAGGTATTGTTCGTGGTACTTCCCAGGAATTCGAAGTTTCCAAACTGAGGATCAAAATTATATGCTCCGGAACCAAACTTGAGATTTTTACCGGCTATGCTCCCTTCAAATCCCGAATAGCCCACCGTTCCCCAGATTTTGTTGTCAATACCGTACTTCAGGTTAGAAGGTCCGGCATGCGTATCAAAAGTACCCCAGCCATCCATCAATATTTCCCTTACGTCTGCTTTATCATCTCCGTCGATATCTTTTAGAAAGAGAAAATGTGGTGCCTGCGCAACAATAACTCCCCCATTTGAAAAAACCAGAGAGGTTGGAAGATTAAGCCCCTCGGCAAAGACTGTGAACTTATCTGCCCTACCGTCATTGTCCGTGTCTTCACATATTGTTATTCTATCCCCACCTTTTTCTTTATCTTTTTTAACAGTATTGGGGTAATCAACGGTTTCTATAATCCAGAGTCTTCCCCTTTCATCCCAGTCCATTGAAATGGGCTTCTTAATTTCGGGTTCACTCGCAAAAAGCTCCAACCGAAAACCTACCGGCACCTGTACTAAAGTCTGTGATTCTTCCGGACTTAGTGGATACTGATATCGAGGTGGGGGGTCCCGACGCTCGTAGTTGGGCATACGCGCTTCTTCATATTTAGGTCTTGCGATCACATACTGCTTCATTCGCTCCACTGCCTTTTCCCCAACAGCCCACAAGATCCCGTTTTTTACCAATTTCAGGAATCCCTGATTTCTGAATGTACGCTCATCATGTCCAAATGCAGTATAAAACACCCTACCCTTACCATATTTTTTCACCCATGTATAGGGCTCCTTGTGGGTGCTATCCACCCGCTCCATCAGGACGTCTATATCATCCGCTAGGTGATCATGTACATAGGTTTCATCCCATTCCGTTATGAATGGAGAAAGCCCCTGCATGGCCGGATGTTCAGGTTTGATGATTTCAGCACCAAAAGAACCGCCTTCATGACTTTTGAATTGACCTCCGATAAGCGATACCACTTCATCGGAATTACGAAAGCAAAAAGATGCTGAATGAATGGGGATAAATCCCTTCCCGGAGGCGACATAATCCAACAAAGCCTTGGCTTGCGATTCACTGATTGTGTCGTGGTTCGCATAGAGAATCAATCCGTCAAATAAGTGAAGGTCCGCACGCTTTAGATCCTCCGGATCATTTGAATAAGTGATATTGATTCCTTCTTCAAAGTATTCCTTAGACAAGATGTCTGCTAACAATTCCGAGTCATGGTGTTTGCTATCATGACCTAAGAAGAATAGCTCCAGCCTTCTGGGCTTATTATCACCCTTGCATCCCCAGGTAGACAGGGCGACGAAAAATATCAGCAACAATTTAAATATCCTACTCATCTTTTGTTTGTAAATGTTTTCTAAAAATAATGCTAAAAAGGTTATTTAATTTCCCATGTAAAAGATGGCAAATAAATTATCTCGCCACCCTTTAGTGCTGATTCGTGCGCCAAAATACCGACGCAGGTCATGTTAGCAGATTGTCTGGCATTTGGAAAAGGTGTCCTTCCATTTTTCAGTGCGTCTATAAATTCATGCACGAGATGTGGGTGTGAACCTCCATGCCCGCCTCCTTGATTGAAAGAAAGGTGCTGGTTTTCCTGTTCATCATAAACTCCCGCCTGCGTAAAATGTTGAATCGCTTCCGGAAGTAGATGTGCATAATCAGGACACTCAACTTCCTGTGGAATTTCTGGCTCCGCTTTTTTGGCAACATGTAAAACCAAGGGGTTTCCTTCAATTAAGGGCCATTCTATCGCCTTTTTGGAGCCATAGACTTCAAAGCTTTCCCTATATTGGCGTGCAGTATCAAATAAAGAACGATAAACATGGGCGCTTAGGTCAGAATTCCTGAACTTGATATGGGCTGTTTCTACGGCAAATGATGAATTATAACGTTCAATTAACTCGTTTCTTATCGTTCCTGAACCAAAGCAGGAAACATATTCTGCCTCGCTTTTTGTCAACCCAAGGACTGGGCCAACACAGTGCGTGGCATAGTGCATCGGTGGTAGCCCGGGCCAATAACTTGGCCACCCATCCATATCTTGCTGATGGCTTGCTTTGAGAAACTGTATCTTCCCTAAATCACCTCTCTCGTACAATTCTTTCATAAAAAGAAATTCGCGAGCATATACTACCGTCTCCATCATCATGTAAGTAAGACCAGTTTCTTCAACGGTTTCTACTATTTGCCTGCATTCATCCATGGTTGTTGCCATTGGAACTGTACAAGCTACATGTTTTCCAGCTCTGAGTGCTTTTATCGATTGTTCAGCATGATTGGGAATCGGCGTATTGATATGTACTGCATCAATCAACTCATCTTTTAACATCTCCTCATAATCTGTATATCTCTTAGCTACTCCGAAAGCATCACCAATTTCATTTAGTTTCCTTTCATTTCGTTGACAAATTGCATACATGTTCGCATCGGGATGCTGCTGATATATAGGAATAAACTCTGCTCCAAAGCCTAATCCAACTATAGCTACATTGATTTTTTCTTTCCTATTCATAACTTTATCGATTTTGTCGCTCATTGTTGTTTGCTGTCCAATTCTTCAAGAATGTATATCCATCGCGCGCAAAAGTATCCTGATCCTCTGCTAGTTTATGCCAAACACATACAGCTCCTGCCAGTTCTTTATTTTCAGGTGTAAAACTTTCAACGGATATGGCACCTGTGTAATCTATCGACTCAAGAGCTTGATAATATTGGGTCCAACTTGCGTTACCAGTCCCTGGTGTTCCGCGGTAATTCTCAGAGACCTGAACGTGTAAAAGTTTATCTCCTACCTTACGGATCGCCTGGCCAGGGTCCCTTTCTTCAATATTCATGTGAAACATATCGAGGCAGATCTTTGCTGCAGGATGATTGATCTGCTCAATCATACGCAGAACATCATCTACGTTATTAACCAAGTCTGATTCAAATCGGTTAAGAGGTTCCAAAGCTATTTCCAGACCTTTTGAAGAAGCTATTTCACAAACTGATCTCAAATTTTCCACTGCACGGCCCCATTCTATTTCTCGCTGCTCATTGGATACCATCCTTGCTTTTCCAACAGCCGAATACATAGGTCCTGCAAAAAATTTAGCCCCCAGTTCCACCGATAGATTTAGGCATTCCTCAATGTAGGTGAGTGAGTCTCTTTGTAGCTTAGGCTCATCGCTTGTTAAATCTCTGTTACTTCCAAAGGCACCACAAATAATAGCGCTTAAACCGTTTCGTTTCAGTTCTTCATAAACCACCTTGCCATTAATCAGCTTGGGATCTTCTACAGCGATCTCAACAACATCATATCCTAAGGATGCAATCTTTTTAAATAAAGTCGCCGCCTGCTCCGTGTTGAATGGTGAAGTCCAAAGCCAGGTGCTTACTCCCAATTTTACATTTAATGCCATATTGTTTTTAATAAGTTTAAGTTGCCTTTTCAATGCCAGATGGCATGAATCTATGAGATTGTTCATCCCACCCTGCTCTTAATTGATTATAAGGAAATCCTCAAACCCTAAATTAAGACAAGGAATGTTTTTAGTATACCTATGAATAATCCAAAACTGACTGTATTTTGTCAAAATTAATCTATATGTAAACGATCACCGGAGAAGAATTGAGTGTTTTGTTAGAATAATACTTGGTAATTGCGCTTAGAACGCTTAATTTTAAATAACCATTACCTACTAAAATTTAAAAGTTAGGGATTTAGACCTGTTATGGATATAAACTTCAAGAAAGCAGCGGTTCAGAAAACCAGGATTCCTGCATCCCGCATATTTGCCATCAGGAAGCTTAGTGAAAACCACTTTGACCCCACCTGGCATGCACATTCCGAATACCAGCTGTTCTTGGTCGTTGAGGGTTCCGGGACAAAGTTCATCGGTAACACGATGAAATCGTTTGGCAAAGGCGATCTTACCTTTATAGGTCCCAATATTCCACACCTTTGGCGCAGTGAAGATTATTATTTTGACCTCCAGTCAAATAAAAGTAGCATAGGTTTGGTTATTTATCTCAATGGCTCCGCTTTGGAAAAGTTTATCGAGAAGGACGAATTCAACCAGCTAAAAATATTGTTAGCAAAAGTAAGGCATGGCATGGAGATTCATGGGACAACTGCTGCAGAAACAATCGAATTAATGCACGGCCTACTACATTTGCACGGGATTGAGAGTGTAATTCAGCTATTGAAGATCTTGGATGTTCTTGCCAACAGTAATGAGTACAGCTTGCTCCATTACGGGGAGATCGTGGATGAGCCCAAGGAAGTCGAAACCAACCGAATCAACATCGTTTACAATTATGCCTTTACTCATTTCAGGAAAAAAATCACGCTTGATGAAATATCTGCATTGTTGAGCATGGCATCTACATCTTTTAGCCGTTATTTCACAGCAAAAACCAGTAAGACTTTTTCCTATTTCATTACAGAGCTCCGAATAAGCCACGCCTGCAAACTACTCTCTAACGCTGAAAACATGAGTGTAGCACAGATATGCTATGACTCCGGATTCAATACATTGTCCAACTTTAATAAACAGTTCAAAGCATTTGTTGGTCTGACCCCAAAAGAATACAGACAAAAATTCCTGACTCTTTAATTTTTAGTCATCCATGTATGATGAGGTTGTCCGCTGCAATATAGTTCTTGATAGAATAGATCGTGTGACCTTTAGTTCCCAAGAATTAAAACAACGATATATTGCAGAGGTAAAATTCATTCGAGCATTACTTTACTTTCATTTAGAACGGAAGTCCGCGGATATTTCTCTGGCAATAGAAGAAATTACAACCAAAGATCAAGCTTATCCAAAAAATTTCTCAGGGTCAAATCCATGTGCTGTCAGGACGTCTGCCGGAACCCCATTCCAAACTCCAGGCCTATTTCCTTGATAACCGATATCCTTAACGCCTATTTCGCTTGTAAAGAATCCTGTCGAGGTTAAATCTCGCATCATTGAAAAAAACACAACACCATACGTCATTTCCGGTTTGGTCTTCTGTGGGTAGGCGATTTCATCAACCATAGCGATCTGTTGCAGTTTCTTACATTTCACAAATACATTTCCATAGTTCTTCTGACATTGTACGTCCAACCATTTCAAACCACCCCTCAACGGCGTTTGATAACTCGGAATATCTTTAGCCATAAATTCTATAAACGCCGGAACACCAGCCTCTGATGCACTTCCTGAGACATCATCTCTTGGAATTATAATATCGGACAAAACGGTTATGGTCGCCATTTCATGTTCTGTAAAAAACGTCTCCGACTCTAAAGCCTTTGTTCTTTTATACTCAAATTCCTGAACGCCAGGCAACTTATCGGTAGCTTCTTCTACTGCTGTTTTTGTTGATTGACCTTTTTCTTCTTTACAAGCAGTGGCCATAGCACCAGAGCCTACCGCAATTATTCCTAACGCCTTTAATGAATCTCTCCTATTCATGTTATATGAGTTATGCTAATTTTTTGTTTTGTTCTAAAATATATTCTGCAGTTCGCATCGACAAAGCAAGAATAGTCCATGTTAAGTTCTTATCTCCTTGCTGTACAAAAGGACCTGCATCCACCACATACACATTTTGACAATCATGCGCCTGTCCCCATTTATTTAAAACTGAAGTTTTTGGATTATCCCCCATACGGGTCGTTCCACCCTCATGGATTATTTTCCCTGGAGCTTCCAATCCGTACAATGTCTCCGGACCTGGGATTTGCGAGGTGATAATTGCGCCCATTTCATGCATGATGGACTGAAATGTTTCTTGCATGTGTTTGGCTTGCTGAATTTCTTCATCTGCCCATTTATAGTTAAAACGTAGTACAGGAATACCAAATTTATCTACACGCAAAGGGTCGATCTCACAATAGTTTTCCTTACGCGCTAATGCTGTACCGCGACCGGCCATTCCAACATTAGCCCCATAAAACCTGCGATAATCATCCTTTAATCCTGCACCATAACCTCCTGCGTCTTTCTTTTCTCCATTTCTTCCTGGTACCATTCCGTTTACGCTAGGAACAAAATTTAAAAATCCGTAAGAAGGCATGTGTAGACCGCCTCCATACTCAATGTGATACCCCCTTGGAAAATTTAATTTTTTATGATCGCCCCACCAAGGAGAATAAATATGAACACTTCCTGCTCCATCTTCATTGTACCTTTTCCGATCCAATAATTGTGGAAGAAATCCTCCCAAACTTGCTCCTGTAGAGTCATGTAAATATTTTCCTACCAGACCGCTACTGTTTCCAATACCACCTGGATGGGCCTTTGACTTTGAATTCAATAATAATCTCGCACTCTCACATGCACTGGCACCCAAAATTACTTTTTTACCCTTTACCGAATACTCCTGCAGGTCCACGGTATTTACATAAGAAACACCGATAGCCAACCCCTCATCATTGGTCAACACCTCGCGAACCATCGCATTATCAATAACCTTAAGATTGCCGGTTTTCATCGCGGGCATTACCAAACAAGAAGAAGATGAGAAATCACCATATACCTTACACGATCTTCCGCATTGACCACAATAAAAACAAGTCCCTCTTCCTTTAATCTCAGGAGAAGACTCCGTTAATACAGCACCTCTGCCTGGAATTACAGGAACACCAGCTTTTCTTGCTCCTTTGGTTATATATAATTCATTTAAGCGAGGTTTAGGCGGTTTCATAAAGATTCCGTCAGGTTCATTATGAATCCCCTCAACCGTCCCATATACTCCAATCATGCGATCTACACGATCATAAAATGGCCTCACCTCTTCATAAGAAATTGGCCATGCTTCTGTTACACCATCTGTTGGCTTGAAATCGTCCGGTCCCATACGTAATGAAATACGCCCCCAGTGGTTGGTTCTCCCGCCTAACATACGCGCCCGGAACCATTCGAATTCTGTTCCTTCCACTTTACTATATGGTTCACCATCCAATTGCCATCCACCATAAGCTGCATCGAAATCTCCGAAAGGCCTAGTTACTCCTGCTCCCCGTCTTGGTGACTCCCAAGGCCAGCGTAATTGCAACGCATCTTTTGCCGGATCAAAAAAGGGGCCTGCCTCAAGCATCAAAACTTTAAGACCAGCATTTGCTAATATATAGCCTGCCATCCCACCTCCTGCACCGGATCCCACAACGATAGCATCAAAAACTTCAGTGTTTTCTTTTATTTCAAACACGCTCATAAATTTTATAATGTATAGATTTATATTGCAATCACAAGTATAAGAAAAGATTAGCAAATATAAATTGTATTTCCAAAAACCTTTTAGTTCCCTTCAACTAACAATTAACCGATATTTTTATGAAACGAGCGTAAAGATAGAACAGGGATTTTAACTCATATTTCAGGTTATTAATCCCTCGAGGCCTAATAATAAAAAACCGAACCAAAGATTTTGGTTCGGCTGTTTTTAAGAATAGGTTTTTCCTCTTGTGTCTGTTGTCTACTTCAAATTGTCCCTTTAAACTAAAACGCATTTTTCCACATCATACTTTCCACAGGACGGATCGTCTTATTGTTATACTTGGCATTTCCTTTACTATTGTATAAGGTTTCGATATCACCTTCTACAACAAAATAAATTAATTGCCCAATCGGCATTCCGGCATATACTCGAACGGGTTGGGCAACTGAGATTTCCAATGTCCAGGTATTACAGAATCCTACATCTCCTTTTCCTGCAGTAGCATGGATATCAATCCCTAAGCGTCCTGTGCTGGACTTTCCTTCCAAAAAAGGAACATGGCCATGACTTTCCGTATATTCTAAAGTAACTCCCAGGTATAGCATTCCTGGTTGTAAAATGTAGCCTTCCGAAGGTATTTCAAAATGGGCTATTTCATTGTGTTTCTTTGCGTCAAGGATATCATCCTTATAAGTGGCCAGGTACTTTCCTAAATGCACATCGTAGGAATTTGTTCCCAAACATTTTCTATCGAAAGGTTCAATAACAATCATTCCTCTTTCGATTTCCTCTAAAATTCTCTTATCTGATAATATCATATACTGAAGCTAAACTGCTGTTGATTAGCAGGATTCAAAAATACATTATTCAGGCAAACCAAGCAAGGGATATAAAAAGGAAATATTTTAAGTCTTAAGGCCTAAATTCCTTTAATTACATCTTACGACCTACAGTATAAAACAAAGTGTTTTATTTTTGAAACA
>JBEBRZ010000101.1:0-11774 GCA_040394615.1 Sphingobacterium mizutaii | reverse complement strand
ATCCGACTTAAAGACTATCGAAAAAGGAATAAGGGTCATTCTTCAGGAGCCACCTGGCCTTAGTCGTGATTATATGCTCTTTACTTATCTAACCTCTTTTTTAAAGAAAAACCCCGATTTGAAACCTGAACTCTCAAGATTTCAGCAGTACTTCAGCTCAGCTGAAGTTTTCCGTTATGTGGTGCAAGCATTTGACCTTGACAAACAGGTGAAGATCAAAAAAAGCCCCATCAATGAGTTAAGTTTCTTAGAAAATGATAAGGTAACCAATCTCTCTCATGTGGATTTTCTGGCAACCCTTCAACAGAAATATCCTGGTAAGGTCATCTATCTAGATATATATGCCACTTGGTGTATCCCTTGCCTTAAGGAAATGGAATTCGCCCCAGCCTTGCACGAAAGTTTTTACGATCAAGATGTAGTATTTGTAAACCTTTGCCTCCAATCACCGAAGGAGAGCTGGATGAAACTTGTTAAGGATCGTGAGATTCATGGTGAAAATTATTTTATAGCTGGAGATGATAGTAAAGCAATGATGGGTAATTTCAATATTTCCGGATTTCCCACTTACATGCTAATAGATAAGCAGGGCGAGATTAGAACGATGAAAGCCATACGTCCCTCAGATCTGGAAAATGCCAAAAAAGAGATTCAGGAACTCTTATAGTAAATGAAGATCATTACTTCCTAAATGACCAGGATGACTAACCATACTAATGAATTAGTATGTTCTGTAAATAAGGAAAAGTGAAAATGCTAAGGATATATTTAGTCTCCGTTTTTGGTCAATTGTTTTATAATAAATTAATAATTACCTAACCGTTCATTAATGCTCAAGATAGACCTTTGCCAGAGACGATCTATCTTGAAATATCACTCTGTCAGCTGTTTTATTACTCTTTAGTAAATTATGCTAAAAGGTTAAAATCAATCAGTGGCTTGATTAAATGAAATAAAATTATTGGTAGTTTTTAGATAAAAAATAAAACTAGATGTTAATAAAATAAATATGAATAAAAGGACATTAAGTTTATTGCTGTTATCGTTCCTAATCCTTTTTGACTTTTCTACCGTATCGGCCCAGCAAGTTTATAAAAAACCCGAACTGGAAAATAAGGATTCTTGGTCTATGATTATGATTCCTGATATTCAGAATTATGTTAAATGGGGCCGTAATCAGCCAATATTAGAACTGATGACTGCATGGATTGAAGAGAATATCGACACGCTCAATATACGAATGGTGGTTTGTGTGGGCGATCTCGTTCAGAACAATGAAAAGATTACCAAAGACTATGATGGCGATCAATCGACGCAAAAACAATGGGAAGCATCAGCGAGATCATTTGATCGCTTAAATGGAAAAGTTCCGTATATGATGGCCACGGGAAATCACGATTATAGCGTGGACCGTCAAGGGAACAGGACCTCGCGCTACAATGAATTTTTTACGGTGGATAAGAACTTTTTAAACGGTAAATATCTCGTGCAGAACGCTCGAGATGAACAGGATCAGCAGACCCTAGCCAACTCTGCCTATGAATTAAAAGATATAAACGGTAAGGATTATTTATTCATGACCATCGAGTATGCTCCAAGAGATACCGTAATTGCCTGGGCTAAAAGTGTTGCTGCTATGAAGCAGTATAAAAATCACCGTATAGTTTTAGTAACACATAGTTATTTGAATCCCAAGGATGAATTAGCCGATAAACAGAACAGCTGGTTACTTTGGGAACCCTACCAGGTTGACGGTAAGATCTTAAAATCAAAAAGTATTGCGCTACCTACATCGAACAATGGGAAGCAGATTTGGGAGAAGGTTGTCAAACCTGCCGGAAACATTGAGATGGTTTTGAGCGGTCATTTTTCCGGAGAGGGTTATAAAGAAGGGATTAATGATCTAGGAAAACCTGTTCATCAAATTATTTTTGATTCTCAAGCCATGGGCGGAGGTGGACGCAGTGGAAATGGTGGAGATGGCTGGTTAAGGATCCTGGAGTTTCTTCCAGACAACAAAACAGTTCATGTAAAGACTTTCTCTCCGCTTTTCGGAGCTTCACCCACAACACACGAGCATGCATGGAAAACCGATACACGAAATCAATATACGGTAGAATTTAAATAAACTTAAAATAGCGTTAATTGAATATTGGAGGAAGGGCGGTTTGCACCGGTTGATTTTCCCATCACTGTTCTTCCTCCATATTTAGGCGCTTCTTGCCTCTCTTTTTGAATCACAGAATCTAAGTCGAAATTAGGCTGGAAATGATTTTCCGCTTGAATGCAGATTCGATGTAATCTTTTTATTGCTGTCGTTTTTTCGCTCGGACCTAAAGTTGATCGTGTAATACCGTTTTGAAATATTTCGATCGTCTGATCATAGACTTTTAAGGGTACCGGGAAAGGATGTCCATCTTTACCACCGTGGGCAAAAGAAAATCGGGCAGGATCCTCAAATCGGCAAGGTGCACCGTGGATCACCTCGCTCACTAAGGCAAGGGATTGCATGGTTCTTGGTCCTATTCCTTTTAATAATAACAGATCCTCAAAGGAATTTATATCTGCTTCTCGTGTGATATACAACATAGCTCCCAATTTCCCTAGGTCCACGTCAGAGGACTCCAGATGATGACGCTTTGGCATAATGAGACTCCGGAATTCTTTTATGACCATATGAGGATCCTGGCGCGAAATGGATAGGATACCGTTGCGGTTTTGGGCGGCTCTTGATGCGGTCAAATTCAGTATATTTCCCTGTGGGGTTCCCTGAATTGCACTATGGGGTTCATCGACAAAGGATTTGATATTATCCGAGTGCCAATGGTATCTTCTGGCAGTTCGATCAAAAGTGTGCATACCCTGTTGGACTACACTCCATTTTCCTTGATCAGAGAGTATGAAATTATGAAGGTATAATTGATAACCATCCTGTAAGGCTGTATTATCGACCTTGGCCACCAGTTTGCTATTGCGTACCATTAAATTTCCATCAATTCCGGTTCGATCTGAGACCTGCAAGATTTCCTGTGGCGTTCCTCGAGATAACTTACCTTTTCCTCCGCATATGTATAGCCCCAGATATTGTGAATTAGGGTTAATGGCACGTTTGAGAGCTCCCATAACTGATGTGGTAATGCCTGAAGAGTGCCAGTCCATTCCCAATACTGCTCCAAAACTTTGAAACCAAAATGGATCGGCCAGTCTTTTAAGGACTTCGTCCTTTCCGTAGTCCATTAGGATAGTCTCTATAATGGATAATCCTAATTTTGACATGCGTTCGTACAACCAACTCGGTACCTTGCCATAGTGTAAAGGGAGATCTGCCGTTCCTGCTTTTTTCATTTTGCTAAAAATATTAGTATAAATATAGGTTAAAGAAATGGTAAATAGTTAGTTGGGCAGCGAATAATTATCAATACAAATAACCTAACAGACTGTTCAGCTAATCTGGGAAAGGATAGGGGCAATATATCGTGTAAATTTATGGAAGGGAAATCATGAATATAAAAACCGTAAGCAGGATCTATCAATTTTTATAAGAACGCATGGACACCGTTCCCAATATAAAACAGGTTCTTTAAATAGTTTTATTGCAGCTTGCGAAGGTCTTTCAGAGCCCTGTTCAAGCTTCTTACTGAAATGCCAAGATAAGAGGACATATCTTCTTTGGAGATAGGTATACCTTGTTTGGATTGTAATTCTAACAATCTAGCTAAACTGTGCTCTATTTTGTGGAGTTGTTGGTATGAAGCCCGACTAGAAGTGTTTATAATCCGTTCTGCAAAAACGTCCAACAGCAGATTGTTCAGTTTAAGGTCGGTTTTGATAAGTTCGGAGAAATAGTGTGGTGCAATGGCATAGATTACGACATCTGTCATTGCTTCAATATTACAAAGGCAGTGGATTTTTCGGATACTCTCAATTTCGCCTACAATTTCACCTTTGCCTAAAAATTCGAGTATATATTCTTTACCATTTTCTTCCGAAAAAAAACATTTGGTAATACCTTGGTTGATCAGCATGACCTTTGTCGCCTTCTCGTCCTGAAAAAACAGTTTTTGTCCTTTTACGTACTGCTTCATTACAATATCCTCTTTACGATTCTGTTTTTCGTAAAGTTCTTGCACATAGGTTAAAAATGAATTGTTTGTCCTTACCATTTTGTTCTTGGGACAATTGTCCTTTTTTTAGATTTCCTCATTCTTGAAATTTGTTCTCACAATATTACAAAAGTAAAGAAATGAAAAATAGCATTAAAACAATAGCATTTGATGCAGACGACACGTTGTGGATAAACGAAACATACTTTCAGGAAGCAGAACAGCAATTCTGCACATTGCTTGAAAATTATTTACCAGGTGATTCCATTTCCCAAGAACTTCTTGAAACCGAAATGAAGAATCTGCATTTATATGGGTACGGAGTAAAAGGATTTGTGTTGTGTATGATAGAAACAGCAAGCAGGGTCTCAGCAGGAACTGTTCCTTTGAAAATAGTTGATGATATTCTAACCATCGGACAGGAGCTTTTAGAAAAACCTATCGAATTGTTGCAAGGTGTTAAGGAAACTTTGGAACAGTTAACTGGAAAATACAGATTGATAATGGCGACCAAGGGGGATCTATTAGATCAGGAACGAAAGCTGGAAAAATCGGGGTTGGAGAAATATTTTCATCACATTGAGATCATGAGCGATAAAAGGATCGGGGATTATGAAAAGTTATTAAAACATTTGGACTGTAGTCCCCAAAACTTTCTAATGCTAGGAAACTCTATTAAATCGGACATCCTTCCTGTCTTGGAGTTAGGAGGGTTTGGCGGGCACATTCCATACCAGATAACTTGGTCACATGAACAGCATGACCAGCGTGTTGAACATGATCATTTTGTAGCATTAAAAAGTATTGATCGTATTCTTAATTATTTATAGAAATGAGGACATTAATAAATATTGAACAGTGGGATAGAAAAGAGCATTTCCTGTTCTTTTCTCAATTTGAAGAGCCGTTTTATGGTGTTACGGTGAAAATAGACTGCACAAGGGCATATAAAACGGCAAAAGAAAGAGGTAGCTCTTTTTTCCTGTATTATTTATACCAGGCTTTAAAAACAGCAAATGAGATAGAAAATTTCCGATATAGGATTATCGATGGGCAGGTATACCTTTTTGACCGGGTAGATGCTTCTCCCACTATCAACCGCCTAAACGGTACATTCGGTTTCGCTTATATGGAATATTGTCCAAAAGAGTTTGATTTTTATGAAGGAGCCTCCAAAGAGATAAACAAAGTACGACTCTCAAACAATCTAATGCCTGTGACTATGGGGCAGAGCGTAATTCATTTTTCTGCTATCCCATGGATTGATTTTACAGCCCTTTCTCATGCCAGAAATTTTTCCTTTGTTGAGAGTTCACCTAAAATATCTTTTGGTAAAGTTACTGAGAGTAATGGTGTAAAAACGATGCCTGTTTCAATTCATGTCCATCATGGATTTGTTGATGGCATCCATGTCGGGCAATTCGTTGAAAAATTTCAAGAACTGATGAATCAGGAGTAAAACGTATGGATAATAGGCTTGTTGGATGGACATAATACTTATGTAATTTATATTTACCAAATTATCAGTGTGGCAGTATAATAAGATCACTATTTATTACCGCCACACAATTTAGCTCAATCATCGCATTTTCATGCAAATCGGATACCTCAATGGTGGTTTCTAGGGGGTAAATAGCTAATAACCAGCGGTAACTACGGCACATCAGTCAAATAAATATTCACTTTTACTCAATGGTCAAAATAAGCATGATTTTGTTCCAACGGCATCTTTAAATTTTCCATGATTTGTATGGTTTGACTCTCCAAATCATACGCTAATAATTTTATGTTCGGATTTATTTCTAATTGACCTGAAGTATCTATTACCCCATCGGCACTTATTGTCTGAGGATATGGCGTGCTTTTAGAATTTGAAATGTTGACTAATTTAGAATACAGGTTTTTGCAAACCTTTGCTCTTTATTATTTTTTTGTGTAAAATACTTTAGAAATAAAAGCATTATATTAGAATATCAGCATGGAAACCTATATAAAATTGCCCTTATTATGTTATTGACTGTTAAGCTATCTTCTGGAAAAATATGGAAAAAACACTGTTGGCTACTGATTCTTACCTTATTGGCCTCGTGTTCAGCTCAAAAACAAGCGGTTTATCAAAATCTGCTGAACGAAATAAAACAATCTACTGTGGATAAGCTTTCTGCAAACATTGATGAATTCAATGGATATGCTGATCGGCCTGATTCCGATGGTCCCTATAATGCATCGAACAATAAAGATTTTTTGGTTAAAAATATCCCCTATTTCGACAGTTCCAATGATACCATCAACAAGGTTTATAATTACCGTTGGTGGATGATCAGTAAACATCTCCGTGAATATGATGATCCTCACGATCACCGAAAGTATTGGGTAATAACCGAATTTTTCGGAAATCCTGCCTGGGGATCGCTAAGTGGTGCCATAACCTGTCCGGTAGGGCATCAATTCTATGATGTCAGGTGGCTTCGGGATCCCAAATACCTTCGGTCCTATGCGGAATATTTCATGCAGGGTTCCGCCTCTCGATTAAATCAGCGGGAGAACGGAAATTTTCTCACAAAGCTCAGCAGACCGGAAAGCCTTCATTTCTCCAGTTGGATGATTGATGGGATTGAATCATATTTGAAAATCCACCCTGATCATGATTGGACACGCAGCATCCTTCCTGATCTGGAACGACATCAACAGATGCTGGATAGCTTATTTACCGTGAAGAATAGTAAGGCTAAAACCGATGGCATGTATAAAATCCTTGATCTTTACGATGGGATGGAATTTAGCCTTTCGGCAGTGCTGGGGCTAATTGCAAGCGATGGACCTTATTCCATTTACACCGATAGTACCTGGAGGAATTTGTACCTTGGTTGGGGAACGACCGATCATGCAGCCCAAACTCACCTAGCTATAGAGTATCCTGAGGCTTTTACCAAAGGGTATCCGGATTATTATCTGGTGCGTCCTTCGGTTGGCAGTTACGCTTATGGAAATGTCAGCTCGCTATCGAACCTTTACAAATTAGAACAACAGTTCAACCCTTCCCCTGAGAACCTTGAAAAGGCTGACAGTTACCAAATAAAGGCAGATCAAATAAGAGAGAAATTTATTAGCGTCCTTTGGAATAAGCAAGATGGATTTTTCAACACTTTGAGTGCAGGTGATAATTTATATGGTAAAACTGATTATGAGGCGAGAGTGAGAGAATCGGTCGGATATACGCCTTGGTATTTTAATATGATTCCTAAAGAGGATCATAAACATTACCAGGTTGCCTGGGATATGTTTCCCTCTGAAAAAGGATTCAGTAACCACAAAGGTATGACCACCGCTGAGCGGCAACATCCCTATTACAACGAACAGGCCTACGCCTGGAACGGAAGGGGCTGGCCTTTTCAGAACTCCGTGGTTTATAAAGCCTATGCCAATTACCTTCGGAATTATAAAAACGAAATCTCAGATACGGACAAAACTCTTCTTTTTGAACAGATACTTAAACTAACCAGGCTGCATGGATACGACCAACCCAATATCGGTGAATGGTACATTCCAAGTGAAGGAACTGAATTCGGAGGACAAAAGGATTATTTCCATTCAACCTATCCTGACATGATCATCGAAGACCTTATCGGCTTTAAGGGATATCACAAGAACCAATTCTCGATTCAGCCTCTTCTGCCTGAGGGTGAGCGTGAATACTTTTATTTAGGCAATTTATCCTACCACGGCAGGGAGATTGATATTGTATGGAAAGAGGACTGGGAACCTTTAAAACAAGGAAATCAAAGTATGTTATGCGTCTGGGTTGATGGTGTGCTGAAAACCACAAGTAAGGACCTGGATCGCAGGATTACTGTCCAGCTAGATTAGTTGATTAAATTGTCGGCTTGGTAGATAGCAATACAATTATTGTTTTCGGTAAACATAGCAACCCGCTTCTGTGGGATGATCAAGGACAAGGTCATTCATGTTTTCTTTTCTTACCAGGTTTATGATTAAAAAATCTCCACTGGCAACTAGTGTAAAGATCATCCCGAATAGCAACATCCCGCCATTTCCCATGATGATTGCCAACAGGGCAGGAATTAGACCCAGTACGATCGAGGGGGTGATTGCTCCCAATATATAATGTTTCACTTTTAAAGGTTCTTGACAATGACAATAAGGGGTAAGCATTTCCCACAGGATACCGAATTTAATCGACTTAAATCCTTTTTTTGTGAATAGCGACCAAGTTAAGCCGTGAATAAGCTCGTGGGCAACGATTCCTCCAAGCAACAGGACAACGGATAAAAATCCTCCCCAGATGGTATCAGTGAGATTTAATTGACTAACAAAATTTTTAAAGTCGAACTTGGGATGCCAAATAAGGTAATAGGGTAAACCATAGATCAAGCCGATTGGAATAATCAGCAAAAGACTATAAACATTCGCTTTTACCAAATCAATGGTTAATTTTTCTTTTTGGTAATCTTTCAAATCTTGCATAGACGGCCTGAAGTTTATATTAGGATGAGCAAATAGTTTTCTCTAAAATACTGAATTCAAATAATCCATTAAAAACTTATCCCATAATTCTCAATCCTGCAGATCTTAAAGCGATGATGCTTAATTCCTGTTAAACATACCTATACGTGCAGGTATGACCGTTAAGCATTGTTATTGATTGATAGAGGTTATTACTTGGTTAAAAATAGAAAGTTGTTCTTTCATCGCGGCAATCCTGTCAGGAACCTGATGATGTGCCTCCAGTAGTACCCAACCATTGAAGTTGATGGCAGCGAGTGAACTTAGCAAATCTTCATAAGGATAATCATCTACATTGAATCCTCGCATATGGACGGTATCTCCGATCCAAGATTTTAGCATCTCAAAATTCTTTGCGAAACCTGGAGGTGCTAGGTCAATATCATTACTGTTCCAACAGATCTTTACGTTTTTTTCACTAACCTGATCAAAGATGTCTTTCATCACCGGAATTTCAGAGGTGATCTCCCCATGAACCTCAACCCGCACAAATTGCCCGTAATCCTGGGCGAACCTACCGATCTCATTTAAAGAAGAAGCAATTTGGGAAATAGTCTTTTCTCGGGGAACTTCACTGGGCAAAGTGTTGGGTTTGACCTTGATGCCGGTAGCTCCTATATCCCGACAGAGTTTGATGTACTCTTTGGTTTGCTCAATGTTTTGACGAAGCGTTTGCTGATCGGGGCTGTGGTATTCGAAATTGGACCCATAGCCTAAGCAAGTGACTGGGCTGTCAGCAAAGCGCTTTTTTACCTCAGCACGTTGGCCGGCACTAAGTGAAGTTTCTACGCCATGTGCATGTTGAGTCCTGAGCTCGACTCCTAATAGATTGGTCTGCTCACAGTTAGCAATCAGGGTGGCGAGATCCCAATCTCTTCCCCATTGGTAGGTCACCAGCCCGAACTTGATGGCAGGGGTTTCCGGCATGTCGGAAGTTGGAAAAGATCTAAGCCCGGAAATACCGATGCCGGCTATCAAGCTCTTATGGATAAAATCACGTCTGGATAGGTCGTTTTTCATAACAATTGTCTATTGTAACTGGTAGAACGCTCTAAATGAATGAGATATTAGAACGGTTATGGTTACAATATTACTAAATGAAGGGCAAAAGATAACAAGTTTCACAAAATTAATGGTTTCAAAGGGTAGTCCTGTATCAGGAAAAAGCATTCCTCGTATTCTTTAGCTCGCCTCACAGAATATTAGCAGAGCATGTCATACTGTTATAGATTCCGGAAGAAAATGGATTGTATATGATCTATTATTATTTTAATTATCTCAATAAATAGAGACAGTAGGGTCGAATAGCGAAGTTTGTATCAACTAGGGTGTTTTTAATGAAAAGGAAAATATCATTCCTTTAAAATCGACTCATCAGGAAGTCAATTGATCATATATGGGTTAGTTGGAAACTAAATATTGATGCTGCCCTTTAAAATTAATCTGGAAATAAATTATTTAAATTCCCATATCCTGAGCAGACCAACTTGGCAGGTACCTCAAAAAAGACATGATTTTGTCTTTATAGATATCCTTATTTAAAACATAATAGTATGCCCCCTTTTTAGAACTTGCCTTGTCTTTTTCGTTCTGTTTAATCAATAGATTTGATGAGAGTAGTTTACGGTTGAAATTTCTTTTATCGATAACAATTTCGTATACAGCTTCATATAAACTGGATATCTGAGGGAGAGTGAATTTCTCAGGTAGTAATTCGAAAAGAATTGGATATAATGCGGCTTTGCTCCTCAGTAATCTTTTAGCAGTGCTTATCATCTCCTCATGATCAAATATTAACTTTGGAAAGTTATCTATGGGAAACCACTTTGCTTGGTATTCATTGCTTAATATATGTTGATACTCTTTGGAGTCGATTAAAGCAAAATAGGTAAGACTCACCACCCGGCCATGTTTTTCGCGATGAGGCTTTCCGAAAGCGGCCGATTGTTCCATGTAAACATTTTCGAGTCCAGTCAGCTTTAATAAAACCCTTGAGGCTGCCTCATCAGGGCTTTCCCCAGGTTGGACAAATCCTCCCATTAAACTCCAATTATTAATCTCGGGCTCAAACCCTCTTTTAATTAAAAGGATCTGCAGAGCCTCCGCATAGAACCCAAATATTATACAGTCTACCGCCAGATATGTTTTAACTTCATCTTTGTAATATTCCATATTACCTCCTTAAATCTATTGTGGTTGGTTAGCCCTTTTATGTTTTTGTCTTTAAGACAAAATACAAAATTTAATTAAAAACATTGAAAGGCAATTGGAAAGGATTTTTTTTCAGTGCAGAAAACCTATTTTCTCACATATTTCTTTTGAGGCTCAATGATAATACTGTTTATCATCTTTTGATCCGTCCCAAAGATTTGTTATTCCTTGAATTTTAATAGAATATGTTTGATATTTAAGAGGGGAAAAGTGTTTTTGATTGAAGTATCAAACATTATGTGATGATAAAGCAAGTTGTATTACCTAAATTTCAACCCTTAATGGAACAAATGGGAGAGAATATCAAATTAGCTCGTAAACGACCTAAACTCACACCCGTTAAAGTTTCAGACCAGGCAGGCATTGCTCGATCGACCTTATATCCTGTCGAAAAAGATGATCCTAGTGTTACTATGGACGTATATTTTAATGTGCTTCGCGTGTTAAATTTGCAAGATGATTTCTTAAAATTAGCTACTGACGATGTCTTTCGACGTAAACTTTATGATTTAGATTTGTTGTAAGATGGCGGTTAATAAAATAAACATTTATGTATATACGCATTGGGTTGGGGGGTCGCATCCAGCATTATTAGGCGTATTGTCTGCTCATCAAGCTAAAGGTAGAAAAGCTTTTAATTTTGAATATTTAAACAATTGTGCAGAGAATAAATTGTTTATTCTCCGCTTTTTTTGCGGTAAATAATACTTATATTTACCGCATACATTTTTTAAGTCATGGCAGTCTATATACACGAGCGGCATAATTGGACAGATTTTCAATGGGAAGATGAGAAGATACTTAATCTATTAAGCGAAGTTCGGCATCTTCAAGGAAAGCTTATTGGAAAAGTTGAGTTGCTAGGATTTGAGTTAAAAGATGAAGCAAACTTGGAAACACTTATCCAAGATGTTGTTCAATCATCAGAAATAGAGG
>JBEBRZ010000100.1:0-11941 GCA_040394615.1 Sphingobacterium mizutaii | reverse complement strand
CACTTTAATTTAATAATAAGCTTTAATACCTTGTATAATAAACCAATTAACAATTACCTACCTGGATTCCCAACACTTAAGAGCAGAAAGTTTTATGTATAAAATATATTAAAGAAACTATTTAATAAATAGATAATAATCTGTTCATATCCAAGGAACATTGACACACATTACATTAACAGCAGATTCATTAATTACAGCCTCATAATTAGATTTTATCTTGACCATTTCTTGCCCGATTTCAATCGTACCTGTATTGGGTCTTAATTGGGTAAGTAACGGGTGAGATACGGGTAATCTCCTATTGACTGAGGTGGATAATCGAGCTCATAAGCTTACAATACTTTATCCTTAAACAGCAATTACTTTTATCATTCTAATGATATTTTACCACTCAATAAGTAGTTGTAAATTAATATTGGGTTAATATAGAAGACTCGATAAAAAACATGTTGAATGATTTTTTTAAAGAATTAAAACGTTGAATCGTTCTAATTCTTTAGATTCATCAATCATTTCTAGGGGGGTACTTGGGATTACTTTGCGTTATAAATATTCCATGATTTTTTTTGACTATAAAAATTAAATAGCCTATTTTCACGTGCTATGACAAAAATGCGCAAAACAGTCAAGAAAAAAGTAATTTCAGACCGTCAAATGAAACGAAATCTACTGTTTTGGAGCATTTCAATTCCCCTTCTTTTGGTCATAGCCATTTTTGGATGGCAACATCGAGCCGGACTTTCCTATCTTTTGATCAATTTGTTCGAAAAAGATAAAATGATCGCGGAGGATAATAGCAAATTTGATATTCGTAATGTGGAATTGATGCATCGTCACGAGGATAAAATTTTTGGTATCGATATCTCCCAATATCAGGGAAATATTTTCTGGGATGAAGTATTGACCATTAATGATCAGTTTCCTGTAGATTTTGTATTCATTCGCGCGACAATGGGAGGAAATGGAAAAGATTCTAAGTTTAAATATAATTGGAAAGAGGTTGGGAGTAAAAATAAACTTCGAGGGGCATATCATTACTTCAGACCGAATGAAAATTCTATAAAGCAAGCTAATAATTTCATTAAAACAGTAAAACTAGGATACGGTGATCTTCCTCCTGTATTGGATATAGAAGAATTACCAAAAAACCAATCCATGGATAGCCTAAAAGCCGGTCTAAAACGTTGGTTGGACCATGTGGGAAAACATTATAAGGTAAGACCTATTTTATATTCAGGCGATAAATATTTCGCTGATTTTTTGGAAAAGGAATTTGCAGATTATACGCTTTGGATTGCTAACTATAACTTCTGGGTTGAAAAACCTAAGAAACATTGGAACTTCTGGCAGTTTTCTGAAAAAGGAACCGTAAAAGGCATTAAAGGTGCTGTAGATTTAAATCTCTTTAACGGTGATATTGAAGAGTTAGAAATGCTCTGTTTGCAATAGCATGTCAAATCAATGCCAACAACCTTATTTTGCTAAAGTTGTAGTAATAAGAACAGAAATAGTTTAGTATATTTAATATTAAAATAAATAATATATGGCTTCATTTAATGATATCATACAGAAGAACTCATTAGTTTTGATAGACTTTTCAGCAGCTTGGTGTGGTCCTTGCCAAACCTTAGCTCCAATATTAAAAGAGGTTAAAGATGAGATGGGAGAGAAACTCTCTATTATCAAAATAGATATTGACAAAAACCAAGCTGTTGCAAGTAAATTTAAGGTTCAAGGAGTACCGACTTTAATTTTATATAAAGACGGAAATCAGGTATGGCGCCAGAGTGGCTTACAGCCAAAACATGAATTGCTAAAGATTATTCAAAACCATAGTTCATAGCTTTTTAAGCTATTATCAATACTAATCGATATTGGCTATTTCATCAGAAGGTGAATTAAGAAGTTTAAGACTTAACTTATCTATTCGATGGCCATCCATATCCAATACTTCAAATTCCAGATTTTTGTAAACTACTTTTTCTCCTTCTTCTGGGATGTGGTCTAATAGTAGAAAAACTAAACCTGCTACTGTTGTTAAATTTCCGATTTCATCCTCATCATCTTCGCTTAAATCAAGATTAAACATTTCAATGAAATCGTTTAATTGATAACTACCATCAATAACATAGGACCCATCTTCACGTTTACGGATTGTTTTCTTTTCTTCAGTTTCGGGAGAGTCAAATCCGCCAACTAAGGAAGCAACTATATCAGTCATTGTGATGATTCCTTGAGGACTACCATACTCATCAACGACTACTGCTTGTAATACCTTTGCTGTTTTAAGTACTTTAAGGACATTATAGGCATAGGTATTTTCATTTACAAATGGTATTGGGCTTACCAGTTTACTTAAATCCATCTCATTCGAGGTCAAATATTCTTTGAGTAATGTTTTGACATGAACGAGACCGATAACATGGTCAAAATTACCGTTACAAACAGGGTATTCTGTATGTTCGTCAGCAAGAATACAGTTTTTGTTTTCTTCGAAGCTGTCTTGAATATCCAGATAAGTGATCTTACTCCGATGCACCATTAAGTTAATTGCTTTTTTATCGCCAAGACTTAAAACTCGATCAACCATATCATGTTCAATACCCTCAATAGCACCACTATCTACGCCTTCGTCCACGAGTGCTTTAATTTCCTCCTCTGTTACTGAATTTTGATTTATTTTGATGTTAAATAATTTAACAATAAAATCCGTAGATACACTTAATAGCCAAACGAAGGGTTTAACAATTTTGGATAGTACTGACATCGGCACAGCAATAAAGGATGCATATTTTTCAGGAATTGCCATTCCAATTCGTTTAGGAACTAATTCACCAACCACCAAAGACAAGTAAGTAATAATTAAGACAACTAGAATTACTGATATTTGGCTACTGTACGGAACAAGAAAATCAACTTTAATAAGCTGTTTTTCAATAAAAGTAGAGACAGTTCCGCCAGAGAAAAAACCTGTTAAAATTCCAATGAGGGTTATTCCGATTTGAACTGTAGATAAAAAATTATTAGGATTTTCTTTTAGCTTAAGTGCGGCTTTAGCGCCATTATGTTTTGCACTATTTGCTTGTAAACGTGCTTTTCGACTCGAAACAATTGCTATTTCAGAGGCAGAAAGTATTCCGTTAAAGATTATTAAGATTAAAATGATAAGTATTTCCGTGACCATAGGGGGTATAAACGCTTTAGATGCTCCAAAATACAAAATTTTCTTATCAATACTTTAATTTAAATGCTTATAAAAACCGCTCTTAAAGAAACCTCAAAAAAATAATCTATGGATTGAATAATTATAAATTGTGCAACCGTTTGACTAAAAAAAAGATTTTAATTATTGATTCGTATTATTGATATTGCAATTACTTACATAGTATTATGAATGAAAAGTGAAGTGATGTCAACCAAAAAAACTGAAAAAAGCATAAAATCTGCCGAAAAATTTAAACTAGAAGGTGAAATTATAAACTCAACACCTTTTGGTTCCGGACATATAAATGATACTTTTAAAATTACGACCACTGGTTCTAATTTTAATCTTTATCTATTACAACGTATAAATCATCATATCTTTCAGGATGTTGAAGGCTTGATGAATAATATAGAAACGGTATGTAACCACTTAAAAAAGAATTTAGCCTATTTGGGCGAAAAGGAGGTTCAGAAACGTACCATGACTATTGTTCAGACTCATGATAACAAAAATTATCATAAAGATGAAAGTGGCGAATATTGGAGGATTTTTCTTCTAATTCCGGATACACGTAGTTATGATATTTTAGAAACTACAGAGCAAGCTTATTCCGGAGGAATGGCCTTTGGACAATTTCAAAAACAATTGAGCGATTTAGATCCCACTAAGATTGTTGAAATTCTTCCTAACTTCCATAATATCGAGTTTAGGATGAATAATCTTCGCGATGCTATTGCGAATAACCTAAAACGACGTGTTGAAGATGTTCAGAAACTTCTGGATTACATTTTTGAACGCGAAGAGAAAATGAGAACAATCCTAGAATTAGGGAGGATGAATAAACTACCTCTTCGAATAACGCATAATGACACCAAATTCAATAATGTTTTATTGGATAAGGATGATAATGTACAATGTGTAATTGATTTAGATACGGTAATGCCTGGTTATGTGGCATATGATTTTGGAGATGCCATCCGAACGATTATAAATTCTGCAGCAGAAGATGAAGAAGATATTAGTAAAATTGTATTGAATATCCCGTTATTTCAGGCTTTCACATCGGGGTATCTATCAGAAGCTAAAGACTTTCTTACCGAAGCGGAAGTAGATTCTTTGATACCAGGTGTTCATTTATTGCCTTATATGCAAGCTGTTAGATTTTTGACAGATTACATTAATGGTGATACCTATTATAAAATTTCTTATCCGGAGCATAACTTAGTCCGTACTAAAGCACAATTAAAACTCGTTCACGAGCTAGAGATAAATAATAATAAATTAACAGAAATATTAGCTGAGAATTTAATGTCAAACTAATATGAAGCATCTTATAATAAGCAGGATTGATTTAAAAGACGTTGAACTAAACTATTGTGATTTATCAAATGCTTTAGCGACTTTGGAATGGAATTCTCTAGACCAAGCTCCCTGGAAAGATTCTTATCCCTATACTCCGCAAGCTCAGTTTCAAATTGCTTATGACGATCAGGCGATTTATCTTCATTATGATATTCAAGAGCAATTTGTTAAAGCCAAGTATATCCGCCCAAATGAAAATGTTTGGGAAGATAGCTGTGTAGAGTTCTTTATTTCATTTGATAATAGGAAAACTTATTATAATGCTGAATTTAACGTGTTGGGCACAGGACTAATCGGATATGGTAGCGCTGATAAGTCACAACGGAAAAGACTGAGTTCAGAAGAAATTTTAAAAGTCGACAGCTTTTCACAAGTTCGTACTTTAAACGGTCAAAAGAGCTGGCAGCAGATACTTGTTATTCCTTTTGAAATTTACGGGCAAAAGGGAATAGATTTAAGTGGAGTGATAGCCCAGGCTAATTTCTATAAATGTGGTGACGAGTTACCGGATCCTCATTTTATTGCTTGGAACAATATTGATTATCCAAGTCCTAACTTCCATCTTCCAGAGTTCTTTGGAGAAATTAAATTTCAATAAATAATAGAAAAAAAAATTGCGGCAGATTAATTTGAGGGTCAATCCGCCGCATTACATACATTTACCCATTACTATAAGGGTTTCTTATAAGAATTTCTCAACCCAGGCTTTATAAGCCTTTAAAAAATCGGCTAAGAAACTTTGACAATCTTTGTCAGTTAATTTTCCTTCTTTATCAAAATAGTTTGCAACATTTCCCAAATAGACTTCAGGTTGTGCCATAACCGGTACATTCACAAATACAAGGGATTGTCTCAGATGATGGTTCGCGCCAAAACCGGCTATAACGCCAATCGAAGAGCTGATTATGGCTCCTGGCTTCCCATTCCACATATTCTTTCCATAAGGCCTTGAAGCCACATCAATCGCATTTTTCAAGACAGCCGGAACACTACGGTTATATTCAGCTGTAACAAACAATAAGGCATCTAATTTACCCACAGTCTTTCGAAAATCTCTGTATTCCTTTGGTGGAGTTCCTGCATCTAAATCCTCATTATATAAAGGAAGATTGCCAATCTCAATTATTTTAAAATCATAGCCTTTAGGAGCTATTGAAATAAGGTAATTTGCTATTTTTCTATTATAGGATTCTTTTCTCAAACTACCTACAAAAATTCCGACTTGTTTATTTGCCATAGTGTATTAGATTTCTTTATTCCATAACAATTTAGTTTGGAAAATGTTATTCAAAATTGATAATTGTCTTTAATTTACGTAGTGTTAGGGATAACAATATGAAAAACGAATTTGCAGAGGTATGGTTTTATAATCAAGGGTGGAAAGCTCATGAATTTCAGAAGAATTGCTGGAAAGCTATTGTGGCTGGAGAGTCCGGAATTTTAAACGCTCCCACAGGCTACGGTAAAACATTTGCCATCTGGTTTGGTATTCTGGCTTCATATTATGCTAAATTTGATGCTATAAATAATAATAAACCTAAAAAAAGAGCTTTGCATACCTTATGGATTACTC
Source organism: Sphingobacterium mizutaii (assembly GCA_040394615.1). Lineage (GTDB taxonomy): Bacteria > Bacteroidota > Bacteroidia > Sphingobacteriales > Sphingobacteriaceae > Sphingobacterium > Sphingobacterium mizutaii_A. The sequence continues at coordinate 5,798 of JBEBRZ010000100.1, read as the reverse complement.
CTCTAAGGGCTTTATCTAAAGAGATTCATAAAGCAACCAGTCAAGTTTCCTATGATTTAGATTTGGATTATGAAATAGAATTAAGGACAGGAGATACCAATACAGCAGCAAGACAAAAACAACGTAAAAATCCACCACAGGCTTTAATCACAACGCCGGAAAGTGTCCATTTGATTCTCGCTAGTAAAGGTGGGCAAGAGTATTTTAAAGATCTGGAATTTATTATTGTCGATGAATGGCACGAACTATTAGGTTCGAAACGAGGTGTACTAATCGAGCTTGCATTAAGTCGATTAAAATCAATAAATCCTAATTTGAAAATATGGGGTATATCTGCGACAATAGGAAATTTGGAAGAAGCTAAGGATATATTATTAGGTCCCGGTTTTGAGGGTACTTTAATAAAAGCAGATATTCAGAAAAGGATGGATATTCAAACTGTTTTCCCGGATAATCTAGAAAAGTTTCCCTGGGCGGGACATTTGGGAATTCGACTGCTAGATAAAGTTGTGGATATCATCAATCAATATCAAACAACCTTAATATTTACAAATACAAGATCACAGGCTGAAATATGGTACCAGCAAATCATTACGTCTTATCCTGAATTTGCCGGCTTATTGGCTATCCATCATGGTTCATTAAGTGATGAAGTCAGAAACTGGGTTGAGGAAGCTTTGCACGAAGGAAAGCTAAAAGCAGTAGTTTGCACCAGTAGTTTGGATTTAGGTGTTGATTTTAGACCGGTTGATTGTGTTATACAAGTTGGCTCTCCCAAAGGAATTGCCAGGTTCCTTCAACGGGCGGGACGTTCAGGACATAGACCAGATGCAACATCCATAATTTACTATGTCCCTACTAATTCGTTAGAGATTATTGAGGGAGATTCTTTAAAGTTTGCTGTTCAGGAAAAAATTGTAGAAAGTCGTATTCCATACCTTCGCTCATTTGATGTGCTGATTCAATATTTAATGACATTAGCTGTTGGAGATGGCTTTTATGCGGATGAAATTATACAGGAAGTAGCACAAACACATTGCTTTGAAAGTATTACCCAAGAAGAATTTGATCAGTGTATGTCCTTGTTGATCCATGGAGGTTCTACTTTACAGGCCTATGATGATTTTCACCGATTGGTTTTGGAAGATGGAGTGTTCAAAGTCACCTCCAGAAAAATAGCGATGAGGCATCGCCTTTCTATTGGAGCCATCGTGTCAGATTTGATGATGAGAGTAAAGTTTTTGTCAGGGAAATATTTAGGATCAATTGAAGAATCTTTTATTTCGAAACTTAATATCGGGGATGTATTTTGGTTTTCCGGAAGACAATTAGAACTCGTTCAGATTATGGCTAATGATGCCATTGTTAAAGTCTCGACAAAGAAAAAGGGGGTAGTACCTTCGTGGATGGGTGGAAGATTTGCTATTTCCCCTGACCTAGGTATTGCTATTAGACACAGCTTTAAATCTATTCATAAGACGAAAGGTATATCAGCTGAAATTAAATTCTTAAATCCGCTATTCAAAGAGCAGGAAACCTTATCTGCTTTACCAAAAGAGGATGAACTTTTAGTTGAATATATTCAAACTAAATATGGTTATCATCTATTTTTATATCCATTTGAAGGAAAATTAGTCCATGAGGGTATGGCTCAAGTCTTAGCATATCGTTTAAGTCTTATAAAACCTTCCACATTTTCTATTGCAACGAATGAATATGGGATAGAGTTACTATCAGAAACAGACTATTCCATTGATTCACAGTTATTAAAAGATTTATTTAGTCCCAAAGACCTACATAAGGATATTAATTCAGGAATCAATGTACAAGAAATGGCTAGGAGAAGGTTTAGAGATATTGCTGGTATCGCGGGATTAATATTTCAAGGTTTCCCCGGAAAACAGATGAAGAGTAAACATTTACAAGCGAATGCCGGACTTTTCTTTTCAGTTTTTTCGGAATATGAACCAGGAAATCTCTTACTTAGGGAAGCCTATGATGAGGTATTTGATTTTCAACTAGAAGAGGGGCGAATGCAGAAAGCATTTGAAAGAATCTCAAGGCATAAAATAGTTTTTTCAAAGCCCACAAAACTAACTCCCTTTGCATTTCCTATCTTTGCAGAATCATTCAGAGAAAGATATAGTAATGAGGATTGGCAAAGCCGCTTAGAGAAATTAAAAATGCAATTATTGGATGGCTAAACGAATAGAATTGAATGGACTTGAGCTTTATCTTTTACCTCAAAAGGCGCTATATATTCCTCATTATACGATGTTAATTATCTCAGATTGGCATTTAGGAAAATTAAGTCATTTTCGTAAGGAAGGATTATTTGTACCTGCACCAGACATAGAAGAAGAATTAAGCCGTCTGAATTTGCTTATACAGAATTTAGAAATTAAAGAAATAGTTTTTTTAGGCGATTTGTTTCATTCAGATTGGAATTCCGATTGGGAAAAGCTTAAATCATATATCAATACGATTTCCAATCAGGCTATTAAGTTCACACTTACCAAAGGCAATCATGATATTTTACCTCATATTCATTTTGCAAATATGAATATGAGAATCAAAGAAGAAATAATTTTAGCGGAAGGTCTGGTTCTTTCTCATGAACCAATTTCAGGTTTGCCTGATTATCTATATAATATAGTAGGACATGTTCATCCAGGTTGTTTAATTGAAGCAGGTGCACGACAATCATTTCGATTGCCTTGTTTTTACCTGCAGAATAAAGTTTTGACTTTACCGGCATTTGGAAAGTTTACCGGGTTGCATATTGTAAAAAAAAATCAAGACAGTAGTATCTTTGCCATTGTAAATGATTCTGTAATTTCTATTTAAATATTCTCCGAGGCATTGATGCTATTCAATTTATTATTATATTAGAATAATCAAATGCTAAATTGATTTACCTTATTGACCATATAACCTTATTAAACTAAAAGAGATGATCTCAAAATATAATCTCATTACTTTATTTTTATTATTTACCAGCTGCATTTCCACTAAACCTGAGGTTAAAAGTACGCCTGACATCGTATGGACTATTGGAGGGTTTGAGCGGCCAGAAGGAGTAAATCCCATTATTACACCTGATTCGACAACAACATTCTTAGATCCTATGAGTGGCTCATTAGTCCGATGGGAAGAAAATGACACATTCAATCCGGGAGCAGTAGTAAAGGATGGAAAAGTTTATGTGTTATATAGAGCTGAGGACAAATATGGGATAGGTATTGGGTACAGAACTTCTCGATTAGGTTTGGCAGAAAGTCATGATGGTATTCATTTTACCAGAAGAAAAGAACCTGTATTATTCCCGGCAGATGATAACCAGAAAGATTATGAATGGCCAGGAGGCATTGAGGACCCTAGGTTGGCAGTAACCGAGGACGGCACCTATGTGGTATTTTATACGCAATGGAATAGAAAGGTTCCTAGATTAGGTGTAGCAACTTCCAAAGATTTAATCACTTGGAAAAAGCATGGCCCTATTTTTAAAAATGCCAAATATCAACAAGTATTCAATGAGGGGCATAAATCCGCTTCAATTGTTACCAAACTAAAAAAAGATAAGTTGGTTATTACAAAGATTGAGGGAAAGTACTTTATGTATTGGGGAGAACATGGTGTTTCAGGAGCAACTTCTACAGATTTAGTGAATTGGGAACCTGTCTTAGATGAAGAAGGGAAGTTGGCTAAATTTATTAATCCCCGTGATGGATATTTCGACTCAGCTTTAACAGAATGTGGACCTCCGGCAATATTGACAGATAAAGGAATACTTTTGTTTTATAACGGCAAGAACCATGATTCACAGGATCTTGCTGATCCAAGGTTTAATCTAGGTACCTATAGTGCAGGTCAAGTACTATTTTCAGCAAAAGAACCTGCTAAAGTGCTACAGCGTTTAGATGTGCCTTTTTTAAGACCTATGGAGGACTTTGAGAAATCGGGTCAATATAAAGATGGAACAGTATTTATTCAGGGTTTGACATATTTTAAAGACAAATGGTTCTTGTATTATGGATGTGCGGATTCTAAGGTTGCTGTCGCTGTATATGATCCGGATAAATTAGTGAATTTTGATGCTATCCCTGAAACAAAATAAAAATATATAAAACCTAACCCTATGAGTAAAATCTGGAAATACGTATTTATTGCCTCGCTTGGAGGATTTCTTTTTGGCTTTGAAACAGCAGTCATATCAGGAGCCGAAAAGATTATTCAAGAATTATGGCATCTCAGTTCCTTTTGGCATGGTTTCACAGTCTCTATATCATTAATAGGAACAATTTTCGGTGCAATAGCTGCCGCAAAACCATCTCAGAAGTTTGGTAGAAAACGTGTATTAAAAGTTGTCGCCTTACTATATTTGTTATCAGCAATCGGTTGTGGGCTTTCCTATAACTGGCACATGTTTCTTTTCTTCCGCTTATTAGGTGGAATCTCTGTGGGAGTAAGCTCTGTTGTTGGTCCTTTATATATATCGGAGATTGCCCCTGCTCAATTACGGGGCAGAATGACAGGAATGTTCCAAATTATGATCGTAAGCGGTATATTCATTGCCTATTTAACTAATTATCTTTTCGCGGGCATAGGTGAAGATGCTTGGCGTTACATGTTGGGGATTATGGCTATTCCTGCATTAGCATTTTTAATCTTACTCAATACAATTCCTTATTCTCCGAGATGGTTAATGTTGAATAATAGAGAAGAAGAGGCTAAAAAAGTATTTGCTGAATTAGGCCAATCGGACACTGATTTTATCCAGGGCAATAATTCTGATTCGAAAGAAGAATCCCTGTTTCAGAAAAAGTATAAAAAACCAATTATTTTTGCCGTCTTATTAGCTGTGTTTAATCAGTTTACCGGAATTAATGCAATTCTATATTACGCGCCACGAATATTTGAAATGGCAGGATTCAGTAGAGAATTGGCATTTTTGCAACCTATTTTTATTGGTGGAACCAATCTATTATTCACCTTGATAGGTATGAGTATAATCGATAAATATGGTCGTAAGAAACTGTTATTGAGTGGAGCTGTTGGAATGTTTATCTTCTTATTATTAGCAGCATTTGGCTTAAAGTCAGGTGAGAATCAGTATCTATTATATTATATCATTGGTTTTATAGCTTCATTTGCACTATCTCAAGGAGCAGTTATTTGGGTATTCATATCAGAAATATTCCCTAATGCTGTACGAGCAAAAGGTACATCATTAGGAAGTACCACGCATTGGGTTATGGCCGCATTGATTTCATGGGTGTTTCCAATTGTTGTAGAAAATATTGTAGGAGGTGGTTTCTATATTTTTATGTTCTACGCTATTATGGTTGTTCTATCTTTCTTCTTTATTTTAGGTATGCCCGAAACTAAAGGTAAATCGCTGGAACAAATTCAAAAAGATTTAGAATAGGATATTATTAATATTAGAAAGTTCAAGTCTTTAGCACAGATTATAGGACTTGAACTTTCTAATATTCTTATAGATGTGATTCTAAAATTATTCTTTTATAATTAGAATTGAAGGCATCTCCGTTAACCATAGGTTTTTAGTATCCATTAACTCTCTCCAACTCTCAGCACTTAATAACACTAAGTCTTGATCTTTGACAAGGTTTACAGGAAGTTCAGCCCCTTCATATTTGGTAATATGATTCGGAGCAGTAAGGGAAATGGCACGGATAGTTTCAGAAGCTTTTTTATCTCGACTGACAAGGTTATTTATATCTGCTATTATAATCTGAGATTGAGAATTATGGATGAATTTCTGAGCATAGCTCAAT
>JBEBRZ010000099.1:0-12245 GCA_040394615.1 Sphingobacterium mizutaii | reverse complement strand
GGAATAGTCAAGGTATACCCACCAATTGGTTTGTATCTGGCGACGGAAACTTAACTTTCAGTAAGTCGGGAAAAAGGCTTTTCTTCGGTTTAGCTCCTATTCCGAGAGTAAAAGATACAACCTTGGTCGAGTTTGAACATGCTAAAGTAGATATATGGCATTGGCAAGATGATTATCTACAACCTATGCAATTGGTGAATCTAAAGAGAGATCAATCCAGAAACTATACCGCAGTAATCAATCTACAATCAAATAGAAATATCTTACCCCTATCTGACGAGACCTTTAATAGAATAACTTTATCAGCAGATGCAGACAGTGAATGGGCAATGGCAACTTCAGACAAAGAATACAGGATTGAATCGCAATGGGAAGGTGGAATGAAATCTGATATATATGCGATCTCAACAGCAACCGGCAAAAATAAATTAGTGAGTAAATCTAATTCAGGCTTTGCTACATTATCTCCAAACGCCGATTATATTATCTATTTCAATCGTGACAATTCAAATTGGTATAGCTATCATATTAATTCAGAAAAAACTATCCAATTAAACGAAGGACTTCAGGTGAGTTTTGTTGATGAAGAAAACGATGTACCAGCTGCTCCAGGACCTTATGGTACCGCGGGCTGGTCTAAGGATGGGCAATCTATTTATATAAATGATCGATACGATGTATGGAAAATGAGCTTAGATGGCAAATCCAAAATAAATCTAACAAATGGTCAAGGTAGAAAAGAACAAATTGTCTATCGTATAGAAAACCTTTATCGAAATGACAATCCAAGGATAAGATATACAATCATTGATGAGTCCAAACCTGTTTACCTAGCGGGCTTTAATAAAATTAATAAATACCAAGGTTTGTATAAATTAAATAAACGAGATGTCAGCAAGCTTTGGTCGGAGCCACATGCTTACAGAATGTTAATGGCAGACGAAAAATTAAACAAGCTAATCTATACCAAAGAAGATTATCAAAATTCTCCTGATTTATACTTATTGGCGAATTTCAAAGATGAAACTAAATTTACTGATATTAATCCTCAACAGGCGAACTATAACTGGGGAACTGCAGAGTTAGTACATTGGACTACACCTAAAGGATATAAATCGGAGGGCATATTATACAAACCGGAAGACTTTGATCCTAATAAGAAATATCCGATCATTGCCTATTTCTATGAAACACTTTCCGATGGCTTATATAGTTATCAAGCTCCCGCACCTACCCCTTCACGATTAAATATTCCTTACTTTGTCAGCAATGGATATTTGGTGTTTGCACCAGACATTCGCTATGAAGATGGACATCCGGGAAGATCAGCTGAGGAATTTATCAATTCCGGAATGCATTATCTGGCAAGAAATAACAACTGGGTCGATTCAACAAAAATGGGAATCCAGGGACAGAGCTGGGGTGGATATCAGGTTGCACATTTAATTACGCGTACGGATATGTATGCAGCTGCATGGTCAGGAGCTCCTGTTGTCAATATGACATCAGCTTATGGCGGAATACGCTGGGGATCTGGTATGTCCAGACAATTCCAATATGAAAACACCCAAAGCCGTATCGGAAAACCACTTTGGGAAGCCAGAGACCTCTATATAGAAAACTCACCATTATTCTTTATGGATAAGGTAAATACGCCTGTAGCAATTATGTCAAATGATAATGACGGTGCTGTGCCTTGGTATCAGGGAATTGAATTCTTTACTGCTTTAAGAAGATTAAACAAACCTGTATGGTTATTAAATTATAATGGTGATGATCATAACTTAATTCAGAGACAAAACAGAAAAGACATCCAAATTAGGGAGGCTCAGTTTTTTGATCACTTCCTAAAAGGCAAACCTGCTGCTAATTGGATTAAAAAAGGTGTCAAAGCAACCGAAAAAGGAATAGACTGGGGACTGGAAACCGACTAATTACACTAAAACACATTAAAAATAGGTGCTTATTTAAAAAATTAAGCACCTATTTTTAATTTATGGCATTAAATAATCTTCTTTTTTACTTTTTTTTGAAAAAAATTATCAAAGTAACCTAAATTTACTATACTTTTGGATAAAAGAATAAGATAAAAAACTAATTAATCAACAAAATCAAACATATTAACAAGTACAACATGTTAAACTCAAGACTTTCAGCAGTTGAAACTGCCTCAAAACACATGTTCAACGAAACTACCGAAGTTAATGCTCAACGTGCTATTCACATTTTCAACAAAAATGTATTTAGCATTAGTAAGATGAAAGATTATCTTCCGAAACCTACTTTCACTGAATTAACATCTGCAATTGACGAAGGGAAACAAATCAGTAGAGAAATGGCCGATTACATTGCACAGGCAATGAAAACCTGGGCATTAGAGAATGGCGCTACTCATTATACACACTGGTTTCAACCTTTAACTGGGTCTACAGCTGAAAAACATGATTCTTTCTTTGAGCCAGACAGCAACGGTAATGCAATCGAAAAATTCAATGCTGATGCATTAGTACAACAAGAACCGGATGCTTCATCTTTCCCTAACGGAGGTATTCGTAATACTTTTGAGGCCAGAGGTTATACTGCCTGGGATCCATCCTCTCCTGCTTTCATCTTTGAAACAGGTGCCGGCAAAACACTTTGTATTCCTACCGTATTTGTTTCTTATACCGGAGAATCTTTAGATTATAAAGCTCCTTTATTAAAAGCTATCGCAGCAGTTGATAAAGCTTCTACTGAAGTAGCGCAATACTTTGACAGATCAGTAACGAAAGTAAATGCTTCCTTAGGTATTGAACAGGAATATTTTCTTGTTGACCTAGCCTTATACAATGCTCGTCCTGACCTTCAATTAACCGGAAGAACTTTATTTGGACACATGTCTGCTAAAGGTCAACAGTTAGAAGATCATTATTTCGGAGCAATTCCTGAACGAGTTCTTGCTTATATGGTGGATCTTGAAAATGAAGCATTAAAATTAGGAATTCCTTTAAAAACTCGTCACAATGAGGTTGCTCCTTCTCAGTTTGAGTGTGCACCTATGTTTGAAGAGATCAACTTAGCTATCGATCACAATCAATTACTAATGAACGTGATGGAACAGGTAGCAATCCGTCACAACTTCAAGGTTTTACTTCATGAAAAGCCTTACAGTGGCGTGAATGGCTCTGGTAAACACAATAACTGGTCTTTAATTACCAATACCGGCGTTAATTTATTATCTCCCGGAAAAACCCCTAAGAACAACTTGATGTTCTTAACTTTCTTTGTGAATACTATCAAAGCTGTGTTCGAAAATGCTGACCTATTAAGAGCATCTATCGCTAGTCACTCAAACGATCACCGTTTAGGTGCTAATGAAGCGCCTCCGGCAATTATCTCTATATTCTTAGGTTCTCAGTTAGATGAAATCTTAGAAGAAGTAGAATCGGCCCGCGTTGCAAAAAAAGTTAAAGCAGATGCTAACTTATGGCACGGTATTCCTAAAATCCCTGATCTAAAATTAGATAATACCGACCGTAATCGTACTTCTCCTTTCGCATTCACAGGCAATAAATTTGAGTTCCGTGCAGTTGGTTCTTCTGCAAACTCTGCTCTTCCAATGACGATCTTGAATACGATCGTTGCAGCTCAATTAATTGAGTTCAAAACTGAAGTAGACAAACAAATCAAAAAAGGAACGAAAAAAGACCTTGCCATTCTTAATGTTGTTCGTAAATACATAAAAGATTCTAAGGCAATCCGTTTTGAAGGAAATGGTTATAGCGAGGAATGGGAGATCGAAGCAGCAGCCCGTGGTTTATCTAACACCAAATCTACACCAAAAGCATTAGATGTTTATGTAACTCCTGAATCACTTGAGCTATTTGAAGACTTAGGTATCTTCTCAAAAAGAGAATCGGAAGCCAGACATGAAATCTTATTGGAAAACTTCTTCAAGAAACTTCAAATTGAAGCTCGTGTTATCGGAGATGTAGTAACTAGCCAAATTGCTCCTGCATGTTTGATTTACCAGAATCAATTAATAGAAAATGTTAAGGGGCTTAAAGATTTAGGATTAAGCAAAGAATCATATAGTTCACAATTAAACTATGTAGAACGTATTTCTAAGCATGTTAATATTATCCTTGAAATGGCCGAAGAAATGCGTCAGGCACGTAAAAAAGCTAATACTATTGAGGATATTCGTGAAAAAGCAATCGCTTATGATGAAGTGGTAAAACCTTTCTTTGACCAAATCCGTTACCATGTAAATAAACTCGAAAAAATTGTTGATGACGCACAATGGCCGTTACCAAAATTACGCGAGTTACTGTTCATTCACTAAGAAATCTACACAATTATAATTTTTTGAAATGGCTACCCCAATAAGGTAGCCATTTCTTTTTCGTTCCCTTTATTTCTCCCCCGGAATTAATGTGATTCATCTCTAAAAATAATCGTTTCCTGATTTTTATTTCTCACCTATTTCACTCTATTTTAACCCCAATAAAATAGGGTTTTAATTGGGTGAGTAACGGGCGAGATACGGGTAAGTAACGGAAAAGTAAATCTGCTTATTCAATATTTTAGAAAGAAATTTTCAAGAGAAAAATCTTAAATTTTACTTGCCATAACGGAATGAAAACATCAATTTTATAGCATATCAAAATACTGACAGATGAAATTACATAGCATAGATACCGGATTTTTCAAGTTGGATGGAGGAGCCATGTTTGGCGTAGTTCCAAAAAGTATCTGGCAAAGAACCAATCCGGCTGATGAACGTAATTTATGTACTTGGGCAACTCGTCTCCTATTGATTGAAGACGGAAAGCGATTGACTTTAGTAGACACCGGGATTGGGGATAAACAGGATGAAAAGTTTTTCAGCCACTACTATATGCATGGGGATGATACCTTGGACAAATCTTTGCAAAAGTTGGGCTTTCACCGGGATGATATTACGGATGTAATTTTGACTCACCTACATTTTGACCATTGTGGAGGAGCTATAATTAGAGAAGGTGAACGATTATTACCTGCTTTTAAAAACGCCAGGTACTGGTCAAATAAAGATCACTGGGAATGGGCTGTTCATCCGAATCCTAGAGAAAAAGCTTCTTTCCTAAAAGAGAATATTATGCCCATTCAAGAAAGTGGACAATTGAATTTTATAGAGCTCACGAGTCCTCAATATGACACCGATATCCATATGCGCTTTGCTTATGGGCACACAGAAGCAATGATGTTACCTCAAATTCGTTATAAAGACAAAACCATTCTTTATATGGCAGATTTATTACCTTCAGTTGGTCATATTCCTATTGCTTATGTAATGGGATATGATGTCAGACCATTGGTAACCATGCAAGAAAGACAAGATTATTGGACGGAGATTGTAGATAATGAATACATTATGTTTTTAGAACACGATTCAGTAAATGAGTGTGCGACATTACAGTATACTGAAAAAGGGATAAGACTAAAGGAAACTTTTAAGTTAAGTGATATTTAATACGAACGAATGTCAGTAGATATAAAAAAGCGTTTCGATCGAATTGTTGATATTCTTATTCAGTTACAATCAAAAAGGGTTGTTAGGGCTCAGGAATTAGCCGACCGATTTGAGGTAAGTCTGCGAACTATTTACAGGGATATTAAGAGTCTGGAGCAAGCCGGCGTACCTTTGATTGGCGAAGCAGGAACCGGCTATAGCATTATGGATGGCTACAGGCTTCCTCCTGTTTTATTTAGTAAAGATGAGGCATTGAGTTTTGTAGCAACTGAAAAGCTGGCCGAGAAATATCTGGATAAAACAAGCGCCAAACTATACAGTTCTGCCCTTACGAAGATCAAGGCTATTCTTAAGAGCCACGATCAGGATTTAGTCACCAATATGCAGGATCAGATTATTATGCGTAAGCAGGATGTACCTATTTTCCCGGAAAAGGTACCTCATGTGCTTAGTACAGCAATTGAAGCCATAGCCAGTAAACGGCAGATTATTATTGAATATCAGGGCGTAAAAGACGATGAAGCATTAGAACGAACTTTAGAACCTATCGGTATTATTCATGAAATTGGCTTTTGGTATATTGTTGCTTATTGTATTCATCGATCAGATTTCAGACAATTTAGAAGTGATAGAATCAAAAATATCAACTTAACGGAGAAAAGATTTACCCAGATTCATATAGATATTGAGGAATATCTTAAATCCGTAAAAAAAGTGGATATGCCAAAAACCAAAGTTAAAATCACAGTTAAGCCGGAATTCGCTCCCTACATTCGATGGCAAAGAGGTCATTATGGTTTTGTCTCCGAAAAGAAGCATAATAACCTCATTGAGATGATTTTTGAAAGCAGAGATATTCAGGAAGAATTCCCGCGCTGGTTGTTGATGTTTGGCGATGAAGTCAAAATAGAAGAACCTATAGAACTTCAACAGAATTTTGCCAGAATTTTGCAGTCAGTTGTAAAATTTCAAGCTCAATAGTTAATCATTGCTACAGTATTTCACCTCACTTCTTTCTTTATGCATAAGGGTGTTTCCAGGGATGTCTGTAATTTCTTTTTAATCTGGCAGTAGCTTCCGCATCATCTACACAGATCTTTTTCTCAGGATCGTAAATTAATGGTCTGTTTAATTCCATGGATAGGTTTGCAAGAATACAACTAGCTGTAGAAATATGCCCCTCTAAAACATCGGCCACTGGTAAATGATCCTTATCAATAGCTGAGAGCAAATTCAGCATTTGCCTTCTTGTAGCCGGAGCGGCATTAAGTTCTATTCTTGGTTCATTAAGATCTTCCGGGTATTCTTCTTTTTCATAAACCACATCTTTGACGATCTTATCCCCTTTTGTAGGAATGAATTCCCACTTCATTGTACTTCCTTTCAGAGTCCCATTATCACCATATATAACAAAAGCCCATGGAAATTCCGGATCGGCAGGTGTTCCCCAGGTACGATGAGTCCATACACAGTTGAGATCATCATACTCAAATATTGCAGTTTGGGTATCAGCAATATTTGATTTGGCTTCTTTTTGGACAAAGGTTCCACCTGTAGCGGTTATTTTCTTAGGCCAGCCAAGATTAAGCATCCAGCGAACGGTATCAAACATATGCACACACATGTCTCCTGTAATACCATTACCATACTCCATAAATGCACGCCACCAGCCCCCATGCGGCAAACCATCATAAGGTCTTAACGGAGCCGGCCCTGTCCACATCTCATAATCTAAAAACTCGGGTACCGCTTGTTCCGCCGGATTGGCATTACTTTTCATATGATAATAACAGCACATTTCGACATGCGAGATATTACCTAACAGTCCTTTTTCCACAATATTTTCCTTCGCATCTATCATATGTGGAGTACTTCGACGCTGTGTTCCGATCTGAACCTTTCTATTGTGTTTCCGAGCAGCCGCAACTACTGCCTCCCCTTCTAAAACATCTACACTAACGGGTTTCTGTAAATAGACATGAGCTCCTGACTCTATTGCCGCAATCGCAATCAGAGCGTGCCAATGGTCGGGGGTACCAATCACTACTAGATCAGGTTTATTCTCTTGAAGTAGTATTCTATAATCTGAGTATTTACGAGGTTCTTTTTTTGATCGCTGGCGTTGCGATATCAATGTTGCCGCCTCATTTAGATGGTTTTGATCTACATCGCAAACAGCGACAACCTCTACATCACTCACCTGCAAAAGTCTGAACAGATCACTCTTTCCATACCAGCCCGCTCCTATCAAAGCCACTGTTCTGGCTTTTAATATTTCTTTCGCAAAACCAGCATTCTGCAATGCGGTAAGAGATAACAGAGCTCCACTACTAATTAAAAATTGCCTGCGATTTAGGTTTAAGTTTTTCATATCAAATGTTCGGTTTTCAAGGTTCACGCATCTTGAAGATAGGGATATTGTGGCATAAATAAAAAAATCAATCCTGTGGGTAACAGAATTTACACAAAGTCACATGGTGATTTATGGATTTATTTAATACTTTTGGCATGATCAAAAGAAACCTGTGGTTTCCCTAAACTCTATTCATGAAATATTTCCTTTCCTTAATATTCTTAACTAGCATTTATGTGTCTAATGCACAAGATGAGCGAAAACCTGTTGTCTCTTTTGAAGATGCCTATAAACGAGATTACAAAGCGACTAAAATAACACAGGAACAGCCTAAGATTGATGGGAAACTAGATGAATCACTCTGGCAGGATCAAGGCGAATGGTCAGAGAAATTCTCACAGGTAATTCCTTTTGAACGCGCACATACAGGTTCATGGACTAGGATGAAGATTTTTTACGATGATAAAAACATCTATGTTGGCGTTTATTGTAAAGATATACATCCGGAATCAATGAATTCTTTTATCGGAAACAGAGACGATAACAGCAATGGAGACTTAATTAGTATTGCCTTTGACCCTTATCATGATTATAGAGCTGCTGTAGAATTCAATATTAATCTTGGAGGTAATAAAACGGATCTTACAGTTACCGATAAGTTATCTGTGAATTTAAGCTGGAACGCTGTCTGGGAAGGAAAAACACATCAAAACATGGCTGATTCAAGCTGGACTGCGGAGTTAAGAATTCCTTTCAATCAAATCCGTTATAATCAGAAAAACGAAGATGGAATATGGGGTCTACATGTTCGGAGAATTATCCGCAGGAATAATGAGGTACAGAACTGGAGCATGATTCCGATCAAAAATAACGGACATGTTTTTTCCTTCGGAGAGATGCATGAGATGAAAGATCTTCCAAAGCCTAAAGGCATTGAATTCCTGCCTTATGTCATGACGAAATTAATTCGTGAACCCAAGATTGCAAATAGTCCATACCAGGATGGAAGCCGATGGAAACCGAATGCAGGATTGGATGCTAAATTTGCAATCAGTGACTATACCATGGATCTTTCTATTAATCCGGACTATGGACAAGTAGAGCTCGACCCATCCGTGATGAACTTATCGGCCTATGAGGTTTTCTATGAAGAAAAGAGACCTTTCTTTTTAGAGGGTAAACATATTCTTGAATTTGATAATAATGAGGGCGGAATGATGTTTTATTCAAGAAGAATAGGTTCCAGACCTAGATATCAGCTTTCGGGGATTGATCAGCAAAACACTTTTGCAAGTAACTCAGATTTTGTTCCGATTATCGGAGCCATGAAATTAACAGGCACCAATAGAAAAGGATTGACAATAGGAATTTTAGAAAGTGTGACGGCTAAAACATCCGCAAAAGTTAGCAACGCGGGTAATGAGGAAAGAATAGAAACAGAACCCTTGACGAACTATACCGTAGCCAGAGTTCAAAAAAACTGGGAAGGAAATACACTTTTGGGGGGAATGCTAACTTCAGTTAACCGAAGATTGGATGCCGATCACCTGGAGAATTTTCTGGTTAAAGATGCTTTAACTGCCGGTTTAGATTTCACGCAATATTTCTCGAATAGATTATACTATGTTGAAACTAAAGCCATCTACAGCAATTTATCCGGATCTTCTGATGCTATTATGGCTACGAAAAGGAATGCAACCCATTTCTTCCAAAGGAAATCAGCTGAAGAATATCTGGAATTAAATCCGGAAGCCACAAGCTTAACAGGTACAGGCGGTTATTTTAAAGCCGGAAAAAAAGGAAATGCACAATGGATATATTCAGAAACTTTTAGCTGGTCCTCCCCTGGTTTTGATTTAAATGAGGTTGGTTATCTAAAGCAGACGGATTATAAATTGAACGAAACAGAATTGGGCTTTCGTAAGACTGATCCTTGGGGTCCCTTCCGCGCTGCGGGAATTACCTTAACTCAACGAAATGTATGGAACTATGGCGGAAAAGCCATGGACAATAATGTAGCCGTTCGCTGGAGGAGCTTAAGTATCAAAAAAAGGATAGAAATGGATATGAAGGAATCTTTCAGTTGGAATTCTGTTGATAGCAGGATGCTTCGCGGTGGATATGACCTTCGCTATAATCCCAATTTTACAAGTACCTTTTCCATGAATACAGATCGCGCTAAACGCATGTATTTTAAACTGGATTACGATGGCAAGCATTTCGTTGATGGTGAAACACGCTATAATGAAATCAGGCCTTCCATGACCTTTAGAATTGGTAATCATATACATTTAGTAGGTCAACTTAACTATGCATGGAACAAGGACAATCTACAATATGTGGGTACTCTAAAAATCCCAAGCATCAATACCGAAGAAGACTCTTATGTTATGGGAAGAATGCGTCAGGAAACTTATGGTTTAACAATTAGATTGCAGGGAAATATAACACCAGATCTTTCTATTCAGTATTATGGCTCACCCTTCACTTCTACGGCACAATATGATCAGTTTAAATACGCAGATAATACCTTATCCAGAACTTATACTGAGCGCTTTAAGGATTTCTCGGCAGACCAGCTAAGTTATGCCGATGGACAATATACAGTAGGTTCTGGTACAGAGGCTGCTAGCTTTAAAGACCCGAACTTTAGCTTCAATGAATTCAGATCCAATTTAGTAGCCAGATGGGAATACAAACCGGGTTCTACTCTATACCTAGTTTGGGAGCACAACCGTTCCGGTACTATGCCTGTTTATCAACCAGGCTGGTCAGAAAATATAGACCAGATTTGGGGAATCGCTCCAACGAATACGTTTATGCTGAAAGTGAACTATTGGTTAGGCTGGTAAGGTCATTGGAGATAATATAGCACGGATATAAGACATAGGAGATTATCTTATATCTACCATCTAATTCTTATCTTTGTGCCCATGTCCACATCATTAATTTCACAAGATACTATCATTGCTTTAGCGACTTCTCCCGGAGCGAATGGCGCTATCGCTGTTATTCGTTTATCAGGCTCAAAAGCGATTAGCTTGGTCAATGAGGTCTTCAAGGGTAAAGACTTATCGAAACAAGCATCCCATACAGTTCACTTTGGAACAATCAGAGATGGGGAACATATTATCGATGAGGTATTGGTGACTTTATTTGTTGGGCCTAATTCTTATACCAAAGAGGATGTGATAGAAATCTCAACGCATAATTCTGCTTTTATCGTCGAACGAATTATCACTCTTTTAATGAAAAAAGGAGCCAGAGCTGCCCGGGCGGGAGAATTTACCTTACGCGCTTTTCTAAATGGTGGTATGGACTTATCGCAGGCAGAAGCTGTAGCTGATTTGATTGCCTCTAACTCAGCCGCATCTCATCAGATCGCGATGCAACAGATGCGCGGAGGCTTCTCCAATCAGCTTAAAAAATTGCGTGAAGACTTAGTGCACTTTGCTTCTTTAATTGAACTGGAGCTAGACTTCGCTGAAGAAGATGTGGAATTTGCTAATCGGGATCAGTTAAAATCGCTTATACAACAGATTCACTCCGTTATATCGAAGCTGATTCGTTCTTTCGAACAAGGAAATGTATTAAAGAATGGAGTTCCTGTGGTTATTGCAGGAAAACCCAATGTAGGTAAGTCTACCCTGTTGAATGCACTTTTAAATGAGGAGCGTGCTATCGTTTCGGAGATTGCCGGCACAACCAGAGATACTATTGAAGATGAAATTAACATTCACGGTGTAACTTTCCGTTTTATAGATACTGCGGGGATCCGTCATACTGAAGATATCGTTGAGGCTATAGGTGTTGAAAGAACCCGTGAAAAGATGAAGCAAGCCCGACTCATTATCTACCTCTTCGACCCTACTCAAGATCAGATTTCGGCAGTTCAGCAACAGGTTGAAGAAGTGCAAGGTCTTAACATTCCTTTTGTAACTATCATTAATAAATCTGACCTGCTTTCTGAAGAGCAGAAACAGGAATATGCTATATTAAATCCACTTTATATTTCAGCAAAGCAACAAATCGGTATCGAAGAACTGAAAGATGAACTCTTGAAACAGGTCAACCTGTCGAATATTAATACCGACGATGTTATGGTGACCAATATCCGACATGTGGAAGCTTTACAGCTTACACAAGATGCTTTAGAGAAAGTTCTTTATGGAATAGATAATCCCATCACTTCGGACTTTCTGGCGATGGATATCAGACAGGCCTTACATCACCTCGGTGAAATCACCGGAACTGTGACAACCGATGATTTATTGGAGAATATTTTTAGTAAGTTTTGCATCGGGAAATAGATTGTAATTAACGATAATCAGTCAAATAATAAACCTCTTAAAACATTAATTTTAAGAGGTTTATTATTTTTATTACCTGTCTTTAAAT
>JBEBRZ010000098.1:0-12568 GCA_040394615.1 Sphingobacterium mizutaii | reverse complement strand
ATAATCGTCCAACAAAATTTGGAGGAATTTCGAAGGAAATTATATTCAGTTTAAAAGCATCAATATTCAGGTTTTTTTACGCTCATAATTTTTCCTTTTCTAAATATTTTTTAAGCAATCAAACAATTCTATTTTATTCAAGTTCAATAGATACACACTATTTGGATTTAACATATATGATCCAAGAATAAAGTCATGTAAAATCGTTATTTATTTATGGATCTAAAGTCGAATGAACCGTTTTGGTTAGTTAAAAATGGGATAATTGATACCTATCCCTCATTAAGAGAAGACAAAGAATGTGATGTTCTAATTATTGGGTCGGGAATAACGGGCAGCTTGATCGCTCACCAATGCATTAAAGAGGGCTTAGAAACTATAATAATAGATAAAAGGGAAGTAGTGAATGGGAGCTCCTCAGCAACGACTTCAATGCTGCAGTATGAAATAGATACCCCTCTTTACAAACTAATTGAAATGATTGGGAAGGAAGGTGCTGAAGCTAGTTATCGAGCCTGTTCAGATGCAATTGAACAATTAGGGAAAATCGCCAAAGAAATAAAATCTGAAGCTGGTTATAAGAAAAAGTCTTCACTTTATTATGCCAGTAGGAAAAAGGATGTTAGCTGGTTGCAAAAGGAGTTTGAAGCTAGGAAAGAAATGGGTTTTAAAGTCAAATGGTTAAGTCAGGATGAAATTTTAAAGGATTTTAATATTCACGATTCACATGGGGGGATCCTTTCAGAACATGGAGCCAGTGTAGATGCGTTTCGTTTAGCGCATGAATTATTAAGTTATAATAGCAAAAAGGGACTTCAAGTATATGATAAAACCGAAATGATTAAAGTAGAGAATAAGAAAGGTTTTAATGAAGTCTTATTGGATACTAAAGCTAAAATCAAAGCCAAATATATAGTTTACTGTGTTGGTTATGAAAGTGCTACTATGATTAAAGAGCATTTTGTGGATTTATTGAGTACTTACGCTATCGTTTCTGAAGTAAATAAGGAATTGTATAATCGTTATAACGATTATTTGATTTGGAATACAGCTGAGCCTTATTTATACATGCGTACAACAGATGATTGCAGGTTCCTGATAGGGGGAGAGGATGAAGAATTTAGAGATCCGGAGAAAAGGGATGCTCTTATTCCTGAGAAATCAAAGAAGCTTGTTCGTAGTTATGAGAAAATTTTTGGAAACAACGCGTTTATCAAAGATTTTTCATGGGCTGGTACATTCGGAGAGACAAAAGATGGTTTACCCTATATAGGTTCTCACCCCGATTTTAAAAGGTCATATTTTGTTTTAGGTTTTGGGGGCAACGGAATAACATTTTCTGTAACAGGAATGGAAATGTTTTCTGATTGGATTAACGGTAATCCGAATCCTTTATCGACTTATTTTGCTTTTGGCAGATAGGTAATAAAAAATAATAATAACAGATAAAATATAAAGCTATGAAAAAGGAAAAAAAGAAAAGCGTGCCTAATATTGATAAGCATGTAGTAGATAATAAGGATAAGGTCTTGACAACCAACGATGGAGTTCCAATATTTGATAATAATAATACTTTGAAAGTTGGTAATCGCGGCCCATCCTTACAGCAAGATCATATTTTCTTTGATAAACTAATGCATTTTGATCGCGAACGTATTCCTGAAAGAGTGGTTCATGCGAGAGGGTCAGGAGCTCACGGGATTTTTGAGGCAAAAGAAGATCTTTCGGATATTACGATCGCTAATTTTCTTAAACCCGGAACAACTACACCAGTTTTTGTGAGATTCTCAACAGTAGCCGGATTTAAAGGGTCTACAGATTTGGCTAGAGATGTGAGGGGCTTTTCGGTGAAATTTTATACACAGGAAGGGAATTATGATCTTGTCGGAAACAATATTCCTGTTTTCTTTATTCAAGATGCAATGAATTTTCCTGATGTAGTGCATGCGGTAAAACCAGAACCTAATTCAGAGATGCCACAAGCAGCATCAGCGCATGATACTTTTTGGGATTTTATTTCATTAATGCCTGAGGCAGCACATATGTCTGTGTGGGTGATGTCAGACCGAGCTATTCCGAGGAGTTTACGCATGATGGAAGGTTTTGGAGTACACACCTTTAAGTTTGTCAATGCAGATGGGAAAATGACATTTGTTAAATTTCATTGGAAACCACGGTTAGGAGTACATTCTGTAGCGTGGAATGAGGCCCAGAAAATTTCTGGTTTTGATGCAGATTTTCATAGAAGAGATCTATGGGAAGCGATAGAAAGCGGTAATTTTCCGCAATGGGATTTAGGTGTTCAATTAATTCCGGAAGAAGATGAAATGAAATTTTCATTTGATATATTGGATCCTACTAAACTGATTCCGGAGGAATTAGTACCTGTAAAGATTATAGGTACGATGACCTTAAACAGAAATCCGGAGAATTTCTTCGCTGAAACAGAACAGGCTGCATTTGATCCGGGACGATTGGTTCCTGGAATAGATTTCTCGGATGATCCCTTACTACAAGGTAGAGTATTCTCTTACATGGATACCCAAAACTATAGATTAGGTGGTCCTAATTTCCACGAATTGCCTATTAACAGACCTATCAATGGAAAGCATAACAATCAAAAAGATGGATTTGCCAGAACAGATATCTTAAAAGGGAATACCAGTTATTTCCCTAATAGCCAAGCTGACGGGTGTCCTTATCAGGCTATGTTGAGAGGAGAGGTGGGTTACCAGACGGGTAAGCAACAAGTGGATGGAAAAAAGGTAAGAGAGAGATCTACTTCATTTGCTGATCATTATACACAAGCAAGGTTACTTTTTAATTCCTTAAGTAAGGAAGAACAAAATCATGTGATTAATGCATTCAGTTTTGAACTGTCGAAAGTAAATAGTGTAGATATAAGAAAAAGAGAGTTGGCAATTTTAAATCAAATAGATAAAAATTTGGCGAATTCAGTAGGAAAGAATTTGGGATTAGAGCCTAGTAAATCACTTGATCCATTAACAGTAAAATTTGCACGACAAAACCATCCGGAATATCCGATAAAGCCAAATAAGCCGGAAATCGAAAAATCGAATGCGCTGAGCATGAAAGTGAAAGATGGAGAGGGAACCATAAAAAGCAGAAAGATAGCATTTTTGGTAGATGATGGAGTTAGTAAAACTTCGGTTGATAATTTGAAATCTAAATTAGAGTCAGATGGGGCAACTGTTGTTTTAATTTCATCTCATGTTGGAAAACTCAAATATAAGGAAGGTCAGGAAGAAGATGTTCAACATACTTACTTGACAGATGTATCGGTATGTTACGACGCTTTTTATACACCTGACGGAGATTCAGTAAGTAAATTGGAAAATAATGCTGATTATTTACAATTTATAAATGAAGGCTATAGGCATTGCAAAGCACTGGCATTTGCTAAAGGTGCCGAAAAACTTGCAGCGAAATCTTTTATTGATAAAGATCAAGGTGTAATTTTTGAAAGTGAAGGAAAGCTCGCAGATAATTTTGTTAAAGCATTGAAAAAGCATCGGGTTTGGGAAAGAGAACTGGACCGAAAGGTTCCATCTTAGTACATCCTATTATTTTAAAAGGTAGTTCTATAAGTGATAGGACTACCTTTTTTGTTAACTGAATGCTAATAACGCAAAAGAGGTTAACTTTTTATCGTTAACCTCTTTCTTAAAAAGTTATCTTTTTTCATTTTTTTATAACTCTCGTCATAATCGAATTTAAAATAACCTTCTTTGTATAATTAATAACGACCTGTTAAAAGGTATATTATATTAATATTAATAATTTTTAATAGTTTAGTATAACCTTCTGATTATCAGTATTATATTTTTTATGTAGAAAAAAGGAAAAGGGTTGACTTTTTCGATGCCAACCCTTTTTTTAAAAAATTATCTTAATTTTTTCTTCTTATAAGTGTATTATAAGGAATATTTTAAAATAACTCTTTTGATACTAAAATAACGACCAATTTAGGAAAGATATTGTGTAAATAGCGTAATAAATTTTATCTGAAATATTATGCTGTATCCTGACCTTCTCCCATATACTAATACTGCTAATTAAACCGTTTAAGATTTATGTTGTCTTATTGGGTAAATGGATAGAAAAAGAATGAAAAAAAACTATTTTAACAGAGCATTGCTACTGTTCAATACTTTTAAACATCGGAAGTTAAGCAATGAAGAAATTGATCTTGCTGAAAAAAAGGCAGATAATTTGAATGAGCGCACAAATGAATTTAAGCTATTGCTTTCGATGATAAGAGATACTTTTTCAGGTCGTTACAAGATGAATAAATGGAATATGTCAATCATTGTTGGAACAATTGTTTATGTTCTTTCTCCAATTGATGCAATTCCCGATGTGATTCCTGTATTAGGTTGGTTAGATGATGCTTCAATTGTCGGGTTTGCTATCTCTAAATTAGCAGACGAAATTGATCGATATCGGAAATTCCAAAAAACGATTAAAACAGATTTGAACTTAGGTCAATAGTAAAATAATAAGTTTAAGGAAAGGCGTTGAATGTATATTTAACGCCTTTTTTCATAATGAAAATTACATTATTTTTATGCAAACTTATAACCTGAAATTATGATAAAGTACCTTTTTATATTTATGGCCTTAATATTTTGGAATCAATTGGGTTATGCGCAAGATGAGACTGATAATAAGTTAAATCATTTGATAGATAAATATTATCCCAATCAAGAAGATCCGGGTATTATGCTTTATATCTCCGATAATCAGGGTAAAATGCAATATTCTAAATATAAAGGAATGGCAAATTTAGATGCAGGAGAAAATATTACTTCAAAGACCAATTTTAGAATGGCCTCAGTCAGTAAACAAGTCACCGCTCACGCTATTTATCAATTACTAAAAGGTAATAAGATTGATTTTTATCAGAAAATAAGTGATTTCTTTCCCAATCTTAAAGGAAAAGCGAGAGATATTAACGTCTATTATCTACTCAACCATGTTTCGGGTATTGTGGATTACGAAGAAATTCTTCCGGAGAATCAGAAGAATCAATTAAGTGATCATGACGTTTTGCAACTAATAGAAGCTGTAGATAGCACAAATTTTCAAATGGGAACAAAATTTAGGTATAGTAATACCGGATATTGTTTACTATCGTTGATTGTAGAAAAAGCTAGCGGCAAGGATTTTAGCAGGTATGTGAAAGAAGAAATGTTTGATAAATGGGAAATGAGGAATTCTCTTGTTTATAAACCATCTGATAAGATTTTAAATAGAGCATATGGTTATCATCTTAAAGAGGATCAATTTGTTTATGCAGATCAAAGTATTACAAGCGCTACACAAGGTGATGGAGGCGTGTATACATCAGGTGAGGACTTTGCCAAGTTAAATGCAGGAATGAATTTTGACATGGGAGTGTGGGGACCTACGGTTGGATATGGAGTCTATTTCGAGAATAATCTATGTCCAATAAACAAGGATATTTCCTATAGTTTTGGAAAATTCTTTGGAAAAGATCAAAATGGGAATAATGCTTTTTTCCATTCGGGAGAAAGTACCGGGTTTAATAATATAGTAATCAGTATCCCGCAAAGAGATTTATGTATTAGTCTATTTAGCAATCGGGATGATCTTCAAATCGATTCATTTTTCGAGGAGATTCTTAAATTGATGGATATTCAAATACAAGGCTTAGGAGATAAAACTTTATTTGCCTGGCTAAGTGATGTATATGCTCATAATAATTAGTTTCATAATTATTTTTCTAATATATCTTTTAGGTGATTTAAACCAGCTTCAAAGTCTTTACTCATGTCAAAGAATAAGGACATTACATTAAATGGATAAGGCATTTTACCATCAATCTCCCAAGCAACTTTGGAAGTTTGAGGATCAATCTCGGTTACTTGGATATAGGAAGGATTTGCACTATCTGAACCATTAAAAAATAAATCCATGTCTATTCGGGAGTTATTGGAATCTATTTTAGTAATGATTTGTTTGCCGTCACCTACTTTTTTACTTTTCCAGGAATATGTAAAACCTACTGTACCATCAGTCCCTTCATAATTACGGGATATATCTGGATCTTGTCTTGACCAATTATCATAGTTACTTTGATTTCTTAACAATTTAACATAATCGAAAACTTCCTGTTTAGGTTTATGAATGGTGATTTCACTGCCAGCGTGAAATTCTCTTGGTAGGATTGCAGCAACAATTAGTACCAGAGCAATAACACCTAAGACAATAAAAAGGAGATATTTTAAAAATTTCATAATTGGATAATCGTTTTTTTATTTGGTTAATCTTCTATTAAAGATAGCATTTTATTGATTGTATTTACATTCCGACCTGTTCCTCTTACCTTTAGTTTTTTCTCAATAAAATTGTTGTTCAATTTACTATTAGCCATTCCTTCCGGGAGATAGAAGTACAATATATTGTTCACTATTTTAAATTCTTCCGGTGCTAAATCAATATTGTGGAAATTGTCGATTTCTTCTTGTGCCGGTGTCTTATTCAAAAATGTAAAATAGACTTTATTTTTAGGTAAGTCGATTGAAAATGGATTATGATCTAAAAATGTCTGTAGTTCATTTTTAGTGAGGACAAATACATCGATATCTAATTCAAAATAATTAGTAAGTATAGTCTTTATTGTTGATATGACGGATTCACGATTTTCCGCTGTATTTACTATAATATTTCCGCTTTGGATATAGGTTTTAACATTCAGAAAGCCAGAATTACTTAATTTATCTTTCAATTCCGACATTTTAATCAGGTTTTTCCCTGATACATTAACCGCTCGGAGAAAAATGATATATTTATTCATGGTAATAACGTTGATAACTCAATTTATGCATTTTGAAGGTCTGCTATTATAATTTTATTCATTTCCATTAATGCTTTACCTGTTTCAGGTTTTCTTAATAGATTGGACATATTTTGAGGAACAATCTGCCAGCTAACCCCAAACTCATCTTTACACCAACCACATCTGCTTTCTTGGCCTTTTGAAGTTATTTTATTCCAATAATAATTAATTTCTTCCTGATCCTTACAAGTTATAGTTAATGAAACAGCTTCATTGAAGGAATAGGTTTGGGGAACGCCGGAATCCATGGCAGCTAATGTAACGCCGTTGGCAACAAATTGTGTGTGCATTACTTGACCTTTTGTTGGTCCTTCAGGATATTCCAGACTTCCTTGTGAATAGAAATCGTTAAATAGATCCGCATAAAATGCTATTGCTTGAGCACACCTTCCTTGTTGAGATTCAGCAAACATAAGGGTAGGTACGATCGCTTGATTATTAACGTTTTCTAATTCGCCTTTATAAAGTTGCCAATTAAAACCATATTTATCCGTTATCCACCCATAATAATCTGAAAATGGATATTTTTGTAAAGGCATTAATATACTTCCGTCATCTAAAAGTTTATTCCATATAGTGTCTATTTCCTCATTTGATTCAAATACTGCCATAAAAGAAATAGATGGATTAGGTTTGAAAATTGGTCCGCCATTAATACCAATGAAATTCAACCCCATTATATTGGACTCTACAACCATTCCATTATCTTTTATTATTGAGCTATTTGGAAAGATATCCGTATAATAATCAAAAGCTTCTTTAGCATTATTGTCAAACCATAGAGAAGGTATAATCTTGTTTGCCATAAATCTTGAATTTAAGGATTGTTTAAATTTAGTTACTAATAAAATTTCTTCGACAATGCACATAAATCATTTATTAATTCTTAATTATTCTATAAAGTTTGATGTTAGGAGTAAAGTATTACCTGCTGGATCTTGTATCCTTAGATAACCACCAATCAGTTTGTTCTTTTTACCAATTATTTTAACATTATTTGCTTGTAGATAATTTAATGCATTTTCCATTTGGTTAGTGTTGATTTTTAATAACATTGCAGCATCTTTTGGATTAGAGATTGGCTCTAACCAGAGATTAATATCTCCAAATTTTACCTTTGTCGAATTAATGGTACTAGGTAGATCAATTAATACTTCTTCAGTCTCCATTAATAAGATATCCCTATAAAAATGTAAGGTATCTTCATATAGATCAATAGGAATCTTAATTGTAATGTCTTTATCTGCTTTAATAGTTAATTTATTCATACCTGTATGCACAATGACTTTGTTGAAATCGATAATCAGTCGCAATATTTTATAATTGTCACTGATTATCGAAATTTTAAATATCGTGGTTAACCCATTTTTTTGTTCCCCTCGAAATGTACCATCCAGTAAATTCCAAACTTGTCTTGGAATGATGAAAATAGCTCTGCAAAAAAGGTTTCACCTAACTCCATTTCTAATACTTTAGCATCTTCAGATAAAGAGTTATATAGGTCTCTTGCTTCTTCAGCCGTAGCGGTATCCAACATAATATAGGTTGAGTTACCATTCATCGCGGGAGCACCAAATCCTTCAACTACATCAGCTCCCATAAGCATCGTTTCCGGATTAATTAAAATTGCCGTATGCATGATTTTGCCTTTAGCACTGTCAGGTAGTGCCGGTTGACCAGGTTCTGAAGGCATATCTTCATATAAGTGAGTGCCTAAGTTTTCAGTTTTGAAGACCTTTTGATAAAACTCAAATGCCTGTTTACAATTTCCATTAAAGTTTAAATACGCGTGAATTTTTGCCATAACAACTATGTTTTAAATGTTTATATTGAATAGTTAAAAGTATTTCAATGTACTGACAGCAGTATGTCACCAGGTTATTTTTTTAATAAATTTTCCAGATTGTTTAATCCCATTTCATATCCTTCTAAAAATCCCATATCTAAATAAGCTTTCAAAGTTTCTTCTTTCTCAAACTTACAACTGGAGGTAACCGTACAATTATTTTCTGTAGAATCAAATTGAACTTTCCATTCAGAACTTGGTTGTTCGGATATTGGATTTCCATTTTCATCACAAAATCCATCAATACCCATATAATACTCCTTAGGTTTAATCTCTTTGTAAATCATGTAAGACCAATGTTGTTCTTTATTAGGACCTTCCATACAATATAACCACCTTCCATTAACAGTGAATTGTTGTTCCTTCGTAATACATTTCCAGGGAAGAGGGGCCCACCACTGATCGAGAACGCTGCTATCGGTAAAAG
This sequence comes from Sphingobacterium mizutaii, assembly GCA_040394615.1. Classification (GTDB taxonomy): domain Bacteria; phylum Bacteroidota; class Bacteroidia; order Sphingobacteriales; family Sphingobacteriaceae; genus Sphingobacterium; species Sphingobacterium mizutaii_A. Next base: position 3,412 of record JBEBRZ010000098.1, on the reverse strand, counting down.
CGTTCCAAACTTTGTCTAATGAGGATTGGAATTTCCGCTTAATCACTATTTCCTTGTCTGTTACTTGGTATTCAAAGTTCTTTTCCATAATAGTAGTTTTAATGTGAAGATTTTTAGCTTTAAGCTTATAGAATAAAGTTAGTGGTGATTTTAAAAATTACACTTGTCCTATGACAAGTAATCAGGATGAGTTATGAAATAAAAAAAGCTATCTTTTTAGATAGCCTAACTTATTTCCTAGAAGAACGCATTGCGGGTATTTTTTTAATACTTTTATTATTCAACATGGATGCATATTCCTCAGATGTACTGTCAATTAATCGGATATTGCCTTCATTGTCATAATATATTCCCCAACCATAAGTTTTTGCTAATGGAGAAGTTCGTAGACAAGCCTGTCCTCTTGAATAAAACTTTAATCTTTCTTCCTCTCGTTCGTTCTCTGTTATATCATTTCGTTTGGCATAGATGTCAAAAATTAAATCATCTGAATTAATTTTTCCAGCATATGAAGTTAAGATGTCGAATTGCATATTTGCCACTGTTAGCTTGTCTAATTTAACAGGAGGTTTTTCTGCCTTGATTGCTTTACTGTCTTCAGCTACAGTGATTAACGTGTTGAAATAATTTGTGCTATGTTGTTTCATTTGATTGATAAGTTAAGAGTATACTCTTTCATATTTAGAAGAGATAAACTCAATAGTTTCTTTCATTAAGTTTTCCAAGACATTCAAATCAATATCGGATACTTTTTTTATGTAGATACAGGCTTTTCCCATCTTAAATTTTCCTAATCCTTCTAAATACTGAGCATGATCTTCACATCCGGTAGTGACATACAAAGAAAAGGCGGGCTTTCTTGGCGAAAAACCAAGCAACGGTGCATTTCCTTCGTGACCGCTAGCATATTTATAATGGTAATTCCCGAAACCTATAATAGTAGGGCCAAACATTTTTGCTTTCTCGCCGGTGGCTTTCTCCATTAATTCAATCAGCAAGATAGAATCTTTCTTTTTTTGCTCCTGATCTAGATTATTGATGAAGGTAGATACATCTACATCTGTGAAGGTTGTTTTTATTTTAGCCATTTTTTCTTTCACATATTTCTTTTAGATTTTTTAAAGCCTGAGGCCAAGTCTCATCAAACATATGGAAATCTTCTTCATCAGAAATTTCAACTGAACAGACAAGATTTGTATAACCATTTTCGTCTTTAAAACGATATACTTCCAAGACATTTTTCCAATTATCGATGTCTTTGCCTTCATATTGTTCGCCCTCGTCATTAAACATACCAATATGCCTTATGATGACGATTTCACCAGGAATGTTTTTATCTACCATAGAAATCATTCCCATTACATTCCCATTTTCATCTGTAGATGTAAAGAAGATTTTTGAATCCTCGTCCCAATACCCTCTAAAATCAGAGGTTGGGCTAAATGGCTTTGTCCATTCTTTATAATGATCTTTATCAATCATTATTTCATGAACATCTTTTGGGCTAGCCTGAATTTTCTCTGAATAATATACTGTTTTCATAATTTTTAAAATTTACCAAAACCAAAAACTGCGCCTGCCGGATCCTGAATGATTACATAATTGTACGAATTGTCTGCCTTTTTGCTTTCATGAATAAGTTTTCCTCCTTTTTCGATAGCCCTTTTCAAGGTTTCCTCCACATCGTCAACATAAACATACATGATCCATTGTGCCGGAACTCCAGCATTGATTCCTCTTTGATTACATATTCCTCCCGCCGGGGTTTTCTCATCATATAACATAGCATAATCATTATATGATTCATCTCCATCTTTCATTGCGACAGGATGTTCATTCCAACCAAGGACATCTTTATAAAAATCCTTTAAGCTTTCGGCTTGTTTTGTCGCTAAATCGGCCCATACAATTTGTCCGTTTTTATATTTATTCTCTTCCATTTTTCTTATTTATTGTTTGTTTTCTGCGTGTTTTTTAAAATTATCTAGAATTGCTTGCCATCCGTCCCTTTGCATTTCTTCTGAATTTGTACTTTCAACATCAAAATATATAATAACCCTTGTTTTACCTGATTCATCTTTAAACTGAATGTCGGTTGCTCTTTGATCATCAATAACATAAGAAATACTATTCATCGGCGTTACTTCTGTATATGTGCCCGCGAAATTGAACGAGAAACTCCCATCTTTTGCCGCCATTTTATTGTTGAATTTTCCGCCGACTCTTAAATCATTTTCAGAACTAGGACACTCCCAGTCATCAGAAGCATGATTCCATATGACAATATCTTCAGGATTATTATAAGCCGACCAAACTGTCTTCAAAGGGGCATTAATTAAAGTTTCGATATGGATTCTTTTCTTTTGCATAATTATAGTTTTTGTCTAATCGAAGTTAGTGGATGTATCTGCTTATTCCTCTTGTCTTATGACAAGAAATATTCTTCTTCTGCTGCGCTGACCAAATTCTTTATTGCTTTGATAATGGTATTCCAATCTTCTTCATGGATTTCGTGTCCAGTTCCTTCTAGGACGAGTAAATTTCTTCCTTTAAGCTTTTCCATTATAGACAATGCATTTTGAAAATGACAGATTTTATCATCGGTACCGTGAATGACTAAGACTGGAATTTTAATTTTTTCTAATTGATTATAATATTCCATTCCTCCATTAAGATTAGCGTGATTAAATTGACTTTTAAAATTTAATGCTCTTCGAAATGATTCGCGGATATACTTTTCTTCCCTTAATACATTTAATGGTTTTTTTCCACTCATTAGATGAGATCCTTCCAGCATATAGTTTACAACCTTATCTTCAACGTCCCAATCTACATTGGCACCCTTCGCATGAAAATCTAAGATGCTTTTGTCCATTTCAGGAATAGTCATACTGGAATCTGCCCAAGGCATAGTACTGAGTAATGTAAGTGACCTGACACGGTCGTGATATTTAATTGCAGTAATTTGCGCAATCATCCCTCCTAAAGAAATTCCTACATAATGTGCATGACTTAATTCATAGTCGTCAAGAATGCGAATAGTATCATCAACCAAATCTTCAATATTATAGTTGATTTGACCGGGAGGATAACTAGTAGACTGTCCGGTATCTCTGAAATCATATCTTATAACGAATAAATTATGATCCGCTAGTGTCTGACAGAATTTTTCATCCCAAAATAGCATTGATACAGTCGCACCGGCTATGAGTAGAATTGCTGGATTCGTTTTGTTTCCGAAAGATTGAGTAAACAGCTTTATGTTTTGGTGTTGTACAATTTTTTCACTCATTCTATTAATTTAGTCTTTTTACGTTAATATCGAGATATCCTCAAATATTAAAAACAAAGTATTTCTTATTTATGTTTTTCTAAATATCTGAATATGAATTTTAAGATTGTATTTTGTGAT
>JBEBRZ010000097.1:0-12577 GCA_040394615.1 Sphingobacterium mizutaii | reverse complement strand
GATTTTAAACTTTGGGATCCTGAATTAGGTGTAAATAATGGTATGAGATACCCGATTATGAAATCTATCTCTGCAGGTCTGGAATTGAATTTCAAATAAACATGATAACGATGAAAACATTATATAATAAACTACTTTTAGTTTCTTTAATTGGAACCCTAGGTTTGAGTTCCTGTTCTAAATTTCTGGATAAAATGCCCGACGACCAACTGACCTTGGAAATGATATTTGAGGATAAAACCAGGACGGAAGATTGGTTAGCAGGCATTTACAGTAACATTCCGGATCCTTATTGGTCTTATGCCAGAGAAACTGGGTGGGATGCCTTAAGTGATGATATGGCACCCTCCACAGGTTGGGAGCAATTTGGATGGTCCATTGTAAGTAAACAAACAGGCAACTGGAACCCTAGTTCTGGGTGGGATGCAAACTATTGGACGGAACTACCTAAAAGAATTCGTTCTGCTTATATTTTTCTGGAAAATGTGAAACCTAATGCCGCGCAGTTAGTCTCAGAAGAAGAGGTTAATCTCATGAAAGCGGAGGTTAGGTTTATGATTGCCTATTATTATTCCCTGCTATTGGAAACTTATGGAGCGATTCCTTTCAATCTGGGATTAACGGATCCAAATGCCACTGAAGAAGAATTGATGATTGGACAAACTCCATTTGATGAGGTAGCAGACTGGATCGATAAAGAATTAATGGAAGTTTCTGCCCTTTTACCTGATAAATATAGTCAGGCTCAAAAATACGGTAGGGCAACCTCTATTATGTGTTTAGCGGTACGTGCCAGGTTTCTGCTATTTACGGCAAGTCCTCTGGTTAACGGAAATCCTGCATATGTCAATTTTGTAAACGATAAAGGCGAAAATATTTATAATGGCACTTATGATGCCAGCAAATGGCAAAAAGCAGTAGATGCTTCTAAATTACTTATTGAGCGCGCTGAATCTGCCGGTCATAAGCTTTATTATGAATACAATTCTGACGGAAGCATAGATCCTTTTCTATCCTATTCCAACATGATGTTCAGAAGACCTCAGGATGGAAACAATGAGATTCTTTTTGCCAGAACAGATTGCAATATTTGGGAGTATGACAAACATTCTCAACCACGTGGTACTGGCGGTAACGGAGGTTTAGGAATTACGCAATCACTTGTAGACGCTTTTATGATGGAAAATGGATTGCCTATTGACGATCCTAAATCGGGTTATGTAGAAAAAGGATTCTCCACTGCGGATGAAGTCCGCAATACAAAATGGGCCGAATCAAAAGCTCCGGGAAATGTCACGCTTGCAGGAACGTATAACATGTACACACATAGAGAGCCTAGATTCTATATTTCTGTACTTTATAATGGTGCTTGGTTCAGAAGGGAAAACAGAACAACAGAATTCTATTCTGGAAGCTGGGATGGCGGACCTACGCATGATGCCCCACAAAATGGATATCTGGTACGGAAAAAAGTACATCCTGATCATGACTCAAGAAACGGTACAAACCCATATCGTCCAGGAATTCTCTACCGCCTAGGTGAAGCTTACTTAAATTATGCAGAAGCTCTAAATGAGGTAAATCCAAACGATCCCAACATTCTGAAATATCTTAATATGATCAGAGAACGTGCAGGTGTTCCTCGATATGGAGCAGGCACCAATGCAGTTCCTGCCCCCGCATCACAACAAGCAATGAGAGAAGCTATCCGAAGGGAAAGACGAGTTGAACTAAATAACGAAGGGATCAGATACCGAGATATACGTAGATGGAAGATCGGAGAACAGACCCTAAACGGTAACTTTTACGGAATGAATTTCTCAGGAACAGAAAAAGATGATAATGAGTCAAATCCTAAGGCTTTCTTTAAAAGATCTGTTTACCAAAAAAGGGTATTTACTGCTAAAAATTATTGGTTTCCAATACCTCAATCGGAAATTGATAAAAACCCGAACTTAAGACAAAATCCATTGTGGGACTAGGTTTTTAATAATCTTCACAGTAAACGAATATTGAAAAAGAATAAATAAGTCATGCAATGCCCCTAAGAGTTAAAGACTTGTTAGGGGCATTTTCACACAGATGATGTCCTTTTGGAATCAATTATAATTTTGTATCTTAAATCTTTCGAAATTCTAATAGTAAATAGACCAATAATAACAAGAGTTGCAGGATATATACCTTATTAATCAATAACATATGAAAAGTTTTATTTCGCGTCTATTACTTGTTTTTAGTTTTTTTTGCTCCAACTTGGCCCTTGCGCAAAATCAAGACAATATAGGTTATAGTTCTATTATTCTTCATTTAAAAGGAGATTATCCAAAGGTCCTTAATATTGCTTCATTTGCCTATGGAAATATATTAGAAACTGATTACCCATTAAAGATTAATAAAATTAATGATTCAACTTATTATACCTCTTTCTTGAATTTGCAGATGTCTAATTATTATCTCGTTTTAAATAAAGAGTACTTCACCTCGTATATCGAACCAAATCAAAATGACACCCTAAAAGTCACATTCGCTGATGAAAACAATTTTGAAATTGATTACAAGGGCAAATACAAAGACTTATTTTATAATTCCAATAAATTTGTTGAAATAATTAAAAATTACTATTTCATCAATAGTGATATAGACACATGGACCAGAGAAACATTCGATTGTGAAGATGCAGATGATTTGAAAAATTATATTATTGAAAAATCTCAAAAACAAAATAAACATCTAAGAACTATTACTGATAATCCAACAATGATTTCCATTGGAGCAGAAGTTATTGAGGCAAAAGAAATTCGATATGCCTTGCAGAACTCAAGGAGTTTAAGCAAAAACAACACCCATGATACTCATATTGAATTTTATCAAACCATCTTTAAAAATAAAGCTGAACTTGTAGACTATAAATACCCAGGTACAAAACAGGTTTTTCTTCACATAATCAAAGATAGCGTCCTAAATCTGCCAGATATATTGCAAATAGGTCCCTATCAATATGAGAATAGATTAAAAACCATATTTGGTGAGAGTTTAGGACAAGGTGCTCAGAAATTTTATGAGCGCGTAATTGCATTAGCTTATATTCAAAAATTAGATGGAGGCAACACGTTTACTGCAGAACAAAAATTTGATATCCTAAATTTTTTCAACAATAATATATATAAGACCTACTTAATTAATAAAAGTAATTTAAATTCCACAACGCCTATTTCTAATAGTATTCATTACCTCCCTTTTGACAACGAAAACGAAGATGTTCTAGGTGCAATTATTTCTAAATATAAAAATAAAGTTATTTTAATAGATTATTGGGCTACATGGTGCGGACCGTGCATCCAATCGTTTGAAACAATGCAGCCCCTAAAAGAAAAATATAAAGACAATCAAGATATTGTATTTTTATATCTGACAGACGAAAGTTCTGAATATAATAGATGGAAAGATTTTACAGAAAAACTAGCAGGGGAACACTACTATCTCACTAAAAAGCAATTAAAACGTATAAACACGGAACATAATATAAATGCAATTCCACATTATATGCTAATCGATAAAAATGGTGAAATTAAGTTCAATGAAACATTTCCAACTAATTTAAATACAACCATTAATAACTGGATAGATTCGGTTTTATAAAAACAAAGAGGTAATAACTCGTTAGCTATACGACGGTCGTGCAATACATATTTAAGCTCATCATCAAACACAGAACTATTGCTCCTGTAAATTTTTTTTACCAGGTTTCATTAATGCGATTGAAGAAACGTTCTCAACACTGTACTGATTAACCATATCCAAAAAGAATCTTGCATTTTCTAAATTTCTTTTTGGATTACGTTCTTGCCATGCTTGCAAAATTAAATCAAGTTCACCGGACTCAAACCGTATTCGCTCATCCTCAAAGTTAAAATCGACAATCTGTTCTTTCGCTATCCCCCTAATAATTTTTAATTCTTCATTAACCAGCATCGCTTTTGATTTGGTGACGTAAACTGTATTGGGTGGTATTTGGATAATATTGCAAATCTCTTCCTATACTGCCTTGGGAAAAATAAAAGAAATAAGAATACCATATTTGGTAGCGTTACATTTTGCAAGAAATATTCACAACCAACTACTAAATACTAAATACTAAACATTAAATTTGAGTATGGCTCTCGCATATCTCAAAGAATTAGATGCACATAGTCGCGTCGCCCTATGGAAAATTGAAGAATCAGAAGAAGAACTGGTTGCGATGTTGCAACTCGATGCTCAAGAAATGGCCAAGCTTGAAACCCTAGCCAAGGGCAAACGTACCTTACACTGGTTAGCTACTCGGGTATTACTTCGTTACCTGCTGCAGACACCTGATTATATTCATTGTCCCTCCGATGGTAATGGAAAGCCTTATCTACCGGACTTTCCCTTTGAGATTTCCCTTACGCATTCCTATGACTATGCGGGTGTCATGCTGAGTAATGCGGGGGGAGCTTGTGGCATCGATCTGGAAATCGTAAAAGAAAAGGTAGTGCGGATCAAGAATAAATTTCTTAAACCGGAGGAATTAGACTTTATGAAAGATGATGCACATTTTGTAGATCAATTATATGCATGCTGGTGCGCCAAAGAGGCCGTTTATAAACTACAAGGAAACCGAGGTGTATCTTTTTATAATGACATGCTGATTGAGCCCTTTAAATATACCCCACAAGGAGTTATGAAATTAGCCTTGAGAAAAAACGACAAAACCCAAACTTTCAATGTTTTCTATGAAAGATTTAATGAGTATATGTTAGGATATGTCGTAGAATAAGCCTTACTCTAATTGTTCTTCAATTCTTTCTTTCTTCAGCGATAGCCGCTTATTGGCTTTATAAATGCGTACAGCTATTAAAAAGTAGGCTAATAATAAAGGTCCGTAAACCAATCCGATTAACCCAAATAGCGGGATACCGATAATGACACCCACGACAGTGATGATAGGGTGAATATCCCCCAAACGTTTGGCAATAACCAACCGCAACACATTATCTATATTGATAACCAATCCGAATCCCCATACCAACAGTCCTACGCCCTGCCAGGTTTGACCATCGGCTAAAAGAATAATCGCTGCAGGAACAAATATCAACGGTGGTCCGAGCAAAGGAATAAAGGAAAGTATCGCACAAATTACTCCCCAAAACAAAGGGTCCTTGGCCCCAAAGATCAGGAAACCGACAGCAAGAAATGCTCCCTGAATAATGGCAATAATTGTTTGTCCGATGATGTTTGAATAGGTGATGTTCTTTAATTCCTCTGCAAAAACGGAAGCACTCTCATCATCAAAAGGTAAGTAATGCACCAGGCTACGCTCAAAACCCTTATAATTCACAAATAGGAAATACAACAAGAAGTACATGACCGTTATTTCCAGAAAGACATTTGCTGCACCACTCAATGCACTGGTCAGCATTCCAGCCAGAAAGGATGAACTAGCCTCTAATTGCTTGCCAAGCAGATCAGGCTGTCCAAGCTTATCCCCGACAAAATGATTGACCGAATCGATGATCTTCCGCACCCATTGGGGGTTCTGCTGAAGTTCCACGGCTTTCTCAAAAAGCATTTTCCCAATCCCCAGGAACGGCAAGACAATAATGAAAATGGATAAGATAATGATAACAATAGATGAAAGGGGGTTAGGCCAGTTCCACTTTTCGATCAGAAAGATATTAAGGTTTCTAAAGAGGGTATACATGATCATGGTCCCTAAAAAAGCACCAAATATCCCCGATGTAGCATATAGAATAATTCCCCCAAGGATTATAATGATAATCAAGATAATGACATTCCGCTCCTTTTGAGAAAAAACATCGTTGTTGTTCATTTATTTTGGTATTTAATGGAAAGTATAGTTAGTAATAAGGCAATAATATATGACTTCCAACTATAAACGAACGGAGGTGTTTTTTGTTTTTATAAAACGTGTGCTAACCCCCTTATCCATTAAATCTTCACATAATCATCTGCAAACATAACTTCATGCGGGCTTTCTGGCAGATAAAGAATAATCCGCTCTCTTGCACCCAGTTTATCCATATTCAACAAACTAACTATCTTTTTAAATTTTGCCGTTCGAAGATTTCCTTTTTCGTCCGTAAATTGTATTTTGAACATAATCTCGGGTTGCTCATTGACCAGCAGACCAGTTTGATCTGCACTGAGGATATGAGCAATTGCTGGCTTACCCTTAAAGATCAACGTTCTTTCTGCTTTAGACATCTTGTTATTAAAAGTTATGTAGAGAAAATCAACCACAAGGTTAAAGATGATCAAGCCGCAAGTTAATCCTAAAAGGGGACTGCATATCCAGGGATGCCAAAAATGTAAAAACCGCCATCCCGTTCCATCATTTTGAAACCAATAAGAAAAAATAAGACTTAAAAAAGCAAATGTAATCAGACCAAAAAAGGAAATTACCATTAATCGTTTGTTCTCATCCTTTTGATCAACTTCCACCCCCTCCGGCAGAAGAACAGGTTCATTGAGGTTTGGGTCAATACGCATCGCAATAAACTCTCCTTCTTCAAAGCGTTTTTCCTGGGGATTTAAATCCTCAATGCTGAATGGAACATGAACCAATACCCCTTCAAGGTTCTTAAAGCTTATTTCCAGATCTAGGGTTTGTGCTCCTGCCTTCTCCCTTTCAATACTTTTAGACTCAATATGAGCTACAACGGGATGACCTTCTTTTAAGATGGACTGGATATTTTGATGTTCCTTCCAAATTGGTACCATAAACCTTCGGTAGGACCAATAGATAAGAGCAGACCAAGCTAAACAACCTATAATCAACAGTGCTATTGCTGTATTTGGGGAGCTTTTCCCCATGACCTCTGATCCCGCTCCCCCCAATAAAGGACCATATTCAAAGATCATCGGAAATATGAATATGAAAAACAAAATGTACCCTACCCAGAATCTTCCTGACTTCATATTAATACCTCCTAAAACGAACTATTTCACCGGCATCATTTCCTTTGACACTGTATCTTTCACGTGGAGTCTCCACACTGGAATTCCATGATTTTGTATTATCCACGAAACCGCTTAAGTAATAAATATGTGTGACAGGTTTTACCTCTTCCATATCTTCCATCTTCTTTTTCATTCCTTTGAACAGCCTGTGGACTGCTCTAAACTTAACCTTATTTAAGGAGAAGAGTTGTCTTTGGAAGCTATAGTTAGAACTAACCTGCATAGCGCGGGGCTCTTTCCACACGCCCTCATCATAACTGTATTCATCAATATTTTTCGGATTGTCGGGATCTTGAATGAGCAGCATTATTCTTCCATCAGCATAAAAATGCATTTTAGAGAATCCATTTAGCACTTTACCCTTAAAACGAGGAAGATCCATCAAAGCTTGTTGGGCCCGCTCTAATGCTAAACTGTCCTCTAAAAAATTTAAACCTTCCTTTTTCTCCGGAGCACGTTTTTTAAAATCAGGTCCGATCCAAGGTCTTGGCAATGCGGGAGTGAATTTCTCTTGATTTTTCTTTACTTCGGCAAGATGGCTGGAATCAGTTTCTTCCTCTTTTTCCTTATACGTATCCTTAAAGCTCTGCTTTATCTGATCACAAGACCAAAACAACAATAGAGATAAACCATAGGTAAACAAGAAGGAAGTTCTTTTCATAAGACAGAGATTATACCAAGTTACCGTGTTTACCAAAAATAAGGAGATATCTCCTAAAACTTAGCTTGGCAAAAGACTCAATGTTATTACAATTAGTTAAAGACTGACTACAAATTGACTACAAATAGGGAATATAGCGTATTTCATTATTAGTTTTCGGTTATAAACAGCTTTTTCCTTTCAAATAGTTGGTTCAGCAATGGGTAGTTAAAAAGAATTTCCGATAGTGTTGAATCTGTTAGGACAGGAGCCCTCATCAGTTACCCCACAAACTTATTAATTGGTTTATTGAAATTAGCTGAAAACATCTTGTACTTACATCTACGCTGGCTGCGAACATTGTGGTTTATGCTAAGAGCAAGGAAAAAATATTTTTTAGCAATAAATTTTTGGAATTCAACATATAAGTAAGAATCAATAATGGCAGGATGATCGAGCCTGTCTTTGGTAAAATTAAAATTTCGGTTTTCTTTTCCCTAAAAACGCTGAAACCCCCTCTTTAAAATCATCGGTACCAAAACTGATTCCAAATTGGTCAACTTCAGCCTGATAGCCATCGACTTCCTTGTCAAGGCTACTACTAACCACTTTAATAGCTGTACAAACTGCGGTCTTAGATCTCGAGTAAATCTTATTGAGGATATTTTGTGCGGTTTCTTCCAATTCATATAGTTCCACCACCTTATTCACCAGGCCCCATTGGTAGGCATCCGCGGCATCTATCATTTCGCCTGTCAGGATCATTTCAAGAGCCTTCCCCCTACCTACCAATTCCGGTAAGCGCTGTGTTCCTCCATATCCAGGAATAAGGCCGAGAGAAACCTCCGGAAGCCCTAATTTTGCCGAACTGGCTGCAATACGCATATGGCAGGCCAATGCTAATTCCAATCCGCCACCAAGCGCAAAACCATTGATGGCTGCAATAACCGGTTTTGTAAATAAGGCAACCCTGTCCATCAGGTCGTGACCAAACATCGAAAGTTCTTTAGCTTCATAAGTGCCCTGATCCACAAACTCCTGGATATCGGCACCTGCAATAAATGCTTTTTGACCAGCTCCTGTCAGGATTACCCCACGCACTAAGTCATCCTTCTTTATTTCCTCAAATACCTTCTTTAACTCACCGATTGTTTCTTTATTCAGGGCATTCATTTTTGACTCCCTGTTTATTGTAACAATTGCTGTTCTAACTTTGATATCTAATTTTATATTTTGGTAACTCATAACTTAGAAATTGATACTTATTGAAACTCTAAATCTATCATTATTTACATTTGGCAGGCCGTTATAGGTAAATCGCTTCACATATTCGACCTTTAGTACATTTAAGATATTATCAATTCCAACAGTACCTTCCCAATAAGGCTGACTATTGGGTACATACGTTAGGGTTTCACCATCGGTATTGGTGTCAAAATGTACTACCTTATCACTAATATACGGGTTATTTTGATCATTTAGTTTACCATAGAACATTTGAGCGCCCCAGACTTCCCTTAAATTTAACTTCTTAATCAGCGGAATTTTGTTGAATAGGAACCCTCCCATTTGATGATAGAACCCAAACTTTATATATTCATCCGCCACAAATTCCATCGGGTTCATCAAATCAAAATCGATGGTATGACGATCATCTTTCTGTTTGACATTTGGTAGCTCCAACAGCGTATATGGGAGAGTTCCCCAAATCTTTCCAGCCACTAAACGCACATCTGCGAGGCCCAATTGATTTAAGAAAAATCGTTTGGAGGCAGAGGCCGTCAATTTATCATAAGCATAGCTGGTATTCCAGACTCCGTCCAGACTTTTAGTATACATCAGGTTAAAGACCGGGTATTTCTCGATTATCGTTTTGCGGGTCAGGTTTCTATAATAAAACTTCTCAAAAGGTGCCCAACGAAGGTCTACATGAGCTTCATTGATATGGATATCCTGCAAAAGAAGATCAGGATTACCGGAATTGATAAGCCTTAGATCGCCGATAGCTGTCTGATCTCTATGGGTTAAGCCTGTACTAATGCTAAAATGGTTCCCAAACTCAACAACATGTTGAAGTTGATAAGCTCTCGTATCAAACCATTTCGTCGGTCTGTTTTTTCGGATCGATCTGAAGAAACTATCGCCTTTCAGGAAACTGATAGGTTGTCCCGGCTCCATAATATCATTCTGAACAGTTCCTTCGATATAATGAGCAGGAAATGTAACAATAGATTTGCCATTTAGCGTGACTGCAGAACGTAAAAAGTACTTCAACCTTTCGTCATCTGAGCCATAAGCCACATAGCCCTCAAAAAAAGCCTTATCGGTGAGAGCCTGCGTACTTCTTCCGCCAATTCGAAAACGGTTTCCCTCAATATTATTCTGACTATATAAATATTCCAGCGGTCCTAATTCAAATTTTCCTAAACTATGATAGCCCTGTGAAATAAGATAGCCTAAAGCCATTAACGTCTTAAAGCTTTTCTTTTCGTTTAACGTCTCAATATTTCTATAGGTATTCTGCTCTGCCTGATTTAATGGAACAGGACGATCCGGTATGGTGATTCCAGCCTGAGGAAGGTATTCTGTAGGGGGACCTGAAAATACATTATCCGGGAACTTGGTTCCAATATGGTAATTATTATTGATAGTCATGCGATCAGCAAAGTGTGACTCCCCGCTTCTCAACCCGAAAGTCAGGAACGTACGGGTGCTATCAATCAACATGATACCATCTTCATTCTTCTGATAATGGAAATTTATCTCCCCTTCTTTTATCCAGTTGATATTTGCGCTCTTATCGATAAGGAGGTTAGCTTTCTTAACCGCATAGGAACCATCCATACTGATTTGTAACTCACCCTTAAATAATAGGTCTGTTGCATTACGAGGTTCAAATTTAAGCTGAATAAAATATCCTTCATCGTTAAAGATGGTGTCGGTGATAAAGTATTTATAGAAGATCTTACCATTATCAGCAATAGGACTCAGAAACTGTTTATTTAAGATATAGACACTTTCGTCATAGACATCGACCTGTTGAAACATATAGTTCAGGAAGCCTTGAATATTGGCATTATTGATATATTTCGGATCAAATTCAGTCTTTCGGTTACTGGTTACGATTTTTTTAAATCGGGAAGGATTATTCTTACCATATACTTTGGAATTGCTTTCCTCCATATATAGGGTAAGCAGATTTTTCCCCGGGAAGCTGGCACTATCGATATTATCGAACAAGAAATTAAGGTCTAGGAGTCCTTTCTTATTTGAAATTTTAGGATCTACAAAACCAAACTTTAGTTTATCATACTGATCGAATTCCAGACTATCTTTTCCGGATAATCTATTTTTATACTTATTACGGATTACCAGATCAATAAGCTCCACCGCTTTATTATTTTTATTGCTGTATTTGCCTTTATGACTAATGGTTACCGTTTCAATTTTATTAGAAACATGCAATAATTCAATAACTACCTGGCTTTCCTTAAAAGGAAGATCTATAGTTACGGTTTTAAAACCTATGGCTTTGATCTGGATTTGTTTAGACTCCTCTTGAACGTTTAAAGAGAAGGTTCCGTTAACATCTGTAGAAGTAGCGTTTTGGGTATTCAGGTCGGTAATAGTTGCACCGGCAACAGCTTGTTTATTTTCTTTATCAATAATCTTTCCGGATATAACGGATTGAGCTAACAAAGGGTTAACTGTTAAGCATAATAGAAAAACGGAAACACATAAAAAATAGAAGAAAGGGACACTTCTCATAATAAAACCTGAACTTTATAAAGATACAATTTGTTGTGAAAGTTCAAATTATTAAACGGAAAAAGAGTTGAAAAAATTGCCAAAATTACTGAATGCGATTTTTTTAAGATGTAGTAACCTTGGTTTCGAGTTGTTTTTATTTCAAATTGTTATTTTATATTATTTCTACTATCCTTTTCCTCAAAACTATCCAACTCTTTATTTACCTCATCTAACAATTGTTTTTCGGTTGGTAAGTACAATTTGTATTGACTGGCTATGATTTGTTTTTGTTCTTCAGGAAGGGTAAATTTTACTACTCCATCATTTTTATTGGCACAAAGTAATATTCCAATAGTTGGGTTTTCATGTGGAACTTTTTCTATGCGGTCATAATAATTTACATACATCTGTAGTTGCCCGATATCCTGGTGTGTAAGCTTAGTAGTTTTGATTTCAATAATGACAAAGCATTGTAAAATTCGATTGTAAAACACCAAGTCCACAAAAAACTCATCCCCTTCAATGTGTATTCTCTTTTGTCTTGCCATAAAGGAAAATCCGTTACCTAACTCCAATAAAAATTCTTGCAAGTGTGTGATAATGGCACTTTCCAAATCTCTTTCGTAATAAGACACCTCTCTTTTCAAGCCCAAAAACTCCAAATATATTGGGTCTTTAATGATTTCTTTGGCATCGGATGGCTGTTTTTCGTTTCGGGCAACCGCCAAGACGCTTTCTTTATCATTACTCAACAAAAGACGTTCATATAAGCTGCTGTAAATCTGCCTTTCCAACTGCCTTACCGTCCAATTGTTCTTGATTGTTTCAGCAATATAAAACTCTCTTTTATCCTGACTGTCAACACTTAGAAGTAACTTGTATTGGCTCCAACTCAATTGTGCATACAGTGTATGCACATTCTCAAATGTGCGATAAAACTGTCTATAAAGGTTTATTTGTCTTGTGGAAAAACCACTTCCAAACTCGGGTTGTAGTTGTTCTGAAAGATATTTGATGAGAAACGTTCCATAATCTGCACGTTCTTTTCCTTGCTGTTCTTCTTCAAAGATACGTTTACCAATATGCCAATACATCAGCGTTCGCTGATGGTCAACGGCACGTATAGCCTTGTCTTTTGATTGAGCTATTATGGCTTTTATGTCTGTTATAACGGATTGGCTTACT
>JBEBRZ010000096.1:0-12675 GCA_040394615.1 Sphingobacterium mizutaii | reverse complement strand
CTATTATTAGGAGGGGCTTTGGATTATCTGTTAGAGAACTCAAACGAATGACAGAAGCCAACGAGATTCTTATATCAGGAAATCAACCCATAAAAAAACATAAGGTTAAAGACGGGGACTGTATTTTGATAAAGAAGGAAAGTTTAATGTTTATTTTAAAAACTGATTTAGATTAAAAAGAAAGTGCGCTCAAAGGGAGTCGAACCCCTAACCTTCTGATTCGTAGTCAGATGCTCTATCCAGTTGAGCTATGAGCGCATTTTTCCAGGACATATTGTCCTTTGAGGTGGGGCAAATATCGTTACTTTTTTATACTTTACAAACCGTTTTTACGTTTTTTAATCATTTTCAAACTATATTTTGCATATCGTGTTGATATTTATATATTTAAAATTATGGCTGAACGAATAATTAAAAGCAACAAGATCCGAATTGGAGACATAAGTATCTCCTACTACATAAAAAAAGCTACTGAACAACCCGAAAAAACCATCATCTTTCTTCATGGTTTCCCTTTCAATAAGAAAATGTGGCGCTATCAATTGGAGAGTTTAGAAGATAATATTACAGGGATTGCCGTTGATATCCGTGGACACGGGAACACAACCAAAGGACATGGTTTCTTTTCTATCGATGTTTTTGCAAAAGACTTAGGTGTATTTATGCGCAAGATGGAAATTGATAAAGCGGTTATTTGTGGAGTTTCCATGGGCGGTTATATAGCTTTAAGGGCTTATCAATTATTTCCCGAGCACATTTCAGGCTTAATTCTTTCAGATACCCACAGTAAACCGGATGATAATGCCGGCAAGCAAAAACGCTTCGACGCTATCCAAGCCGTGTTACAATACGGTCGCAGACCTTATGCTATTGGCTTCGTGGGAAACGTTTTCTCTAAAAAAAGCATGGAGAATAAACCTGAGGAAGTAGAACTTATTAAAAGTAGTATCCGTAGAAACAGCATAGAATCTATCTGTGCTACCCTATTAGCACTTGCCGCCAGAACCGATACGACTGACGTCCTTTCTGAAATCAAGGTACCTACTTTAGTTATTCGTGGGAAAGAAGATAAAATTACCCCGGCAGATCTTATGCAGGAACTAGCTGATAAAATAAAGGGCGCTAAATATATTGAAATAGAAGACTGTGGTCACTTACCAAGTCTGGAACACCCGGAAGAGTTTGACCTTCACATGAATAATCTACTTCAGGAATTAGATTAAACAGCTTCTTTATCCTTATTTTTAAGAATATCATTTAAAGCCTTTTTCTTCGTCGAAGCGTCGGGAACTACCTTTTCTGTAAGCTCCCTGCCTATATCGATCATGAAAGAGGCTTTATCATAATCCCAAAGCCCGGCTATATTGTGAGGGATATTAATAACATAATCAGGTTTATATAATTCAACCGAAAGCTGACTTAATCGTCTCCGCATCATAAAATATGACTCCTGTAGCATGGAAATAGAATTCAATCCTTTTGCTGACACGTATGGACCAAATGCTGCATCAGGTTTGCCATCAAGATTAACTGCTATAACAATGTTTCGTCTCTTTCTTCTTACATAGTTTATCGGAAGAGGATTAATAACACCGCCGTCAACTAAGGTTAAATCATCACTTTCAATACTCGTAAAAACAGCAGGAATGGCTATAGATGCACGAATAGCTTTATAAACGCTTCCCTTATCAAATACCACCTCTTTTTCATTGACCATATCGGTGGCAATTGCACGGAAAGGAATATCCATATCTTCTATATTTATATCCGGAAAAATATCCTTCAAGGATTCAAACACCTTCTGTCCTTTCAAAAGACCAAACTTAGGATTGGTAAAATCCATTAATCTAAATACTTGTCTTCGATTGATGGCTCGCATCCAATTTTCTAATTCCTCCAATTTTCCTTCAACATAGGCAGCACCAATCAACGAACCTATGGAACAGCCCACCACTTCATCAATTTGATAACCCTTCTCTTCCAGACAACGAATAACACCTATCTGAACAAGGCCTCTGGCACCGCCACTGCCTAAAACCAAGGAAACTTTGCGCTTACTTTTCATGAAGTTCATTCCTAAAGTTAAAACTAATTTTCAGAAGGTAAATGTCATTTTCATGTTAGTTTGTAAGTATTTGTTTGAAACATATTTATATCATTGTTACTTTTGCTAACACTGTTAACAAAAACAATATGGGACTGGCAGAAAGAAAGCAAAGACAGCAACAAGAATTAAAAGACCAAATCATCACCTGTTCAAGAGAAATCGTTGAAAAGGAAGGCTGGTCCGCTCTTTCTATTCGCAAAATTGCTGATGCTATTGAATATTCTGTTCCGGTGATCTATAAGCATTTTGAAAATAAAGAGGCTATCGCTGCTCACTTTGTAAAAGAAGGTTATGAAAAGCTAAATATTGCTTTAGAGTCTGAAATCAACATGGAATTAGATTCAGCTTCAAAAATAAAACAGTTAGCGAAAACATATTGGCTTTTTGCAGCTCAATTTCCCAAACACTATGAGATCATGTTTGGCTTAGGAATTCCCAGCTGCGAGCATAGCAATGAGTCCGAAGTAATTAAAAAGGTTTCCGATAAAATGCTTTTGATTATTGAGGATGCAATTAAAGAAAGTGGCAAAACCAATATCGACAAGTACTTAAAATTAAAAACTTTATGGTCTATTCTTCACGGTATTGTAGCCATCGATCTCTTATCACTTCATAATAGAAAAAATATTTGTCCGTCAGCGGTCTTAGAGGATGCCATTGATGGGTATATAAAATCAATTTTAGTTTAAAACAAAAACAATTCACAACAACAATGAGTTTATTAGAAGATTTAAAATGGAGATATGCCACAAAGAAAATGACAGGTGCTCCAGTAGAACAAGAAAAAGTAGATTATATCATTGAAGCTGCTCGCCTAGCTCCTACTTCATCTGGTTTACATCCTTTCAAAGTGATTGAAATCAGCAATCAGGAATTGAAAGAACAAATTTTACCTATTGCATTCAATCAATCACAAATCGTAGATTCTTCACATCTTTTGATTTTTGCAGCGTATGATGAATATACAGAAGATCGCGTTGATGCTGTATTCCTTCAACAAGAACAAGAGCGTGGCTTACCAGCAGGTTTTGCCAACGACTATAAAAACATGCTTCTAACGAACTTTAATTCACAGACTAAGGAACAACACTTTGCACATGCTGCTCGTCAAGCTTATATAGGCTTCGGAATGGCGATTGCTGCTGCGGCTGAACAACGTGTTGATGCAACTCCAATGGAAGGTTTTAACAATGCTTCGCTTGATGAGTTTTTAGGATTGAATGAACTGGGTTTACGCTCAGTAACCATCCTGGCGCTAGGTCATCGTGATGAAACGAACGATTGGTTAGTAAACTTGAAGAAAGTGAGGATTCCTAAAGAACACTTCGTCATCAGCAAAAATTAATTCTTTAATCTCCCAATATTAAATGCTAGACAGTAGCCCCTAAATCATTAGGAACTACTGTCTATTTTTTTGTTCATCTAATTATTACCATAAAAAGTCTACCCAAAAACACAGCAGAATCAACTCGCTCCTCTCTAAAAAAATCAGCAACTTAAAAGAAAAAAGAATCTGAAAAGCGTTGAACTTACCCGTATCTCACCCGTATCTCACCCATTACTTCCCCATTAATCAACCAATAAAAATAGGGGTAAATTTGAGAGAATTAAAAACGATCTTTTTTGCTGCATACAGAGATTTGGAATTCAAAAGGTCAGCGAATTATTACCATAGGGACCTGAGTTTATTGCACAAAAAAAGACAGCCGTTCGGGACTCCGAACAAACTGTCTTTTAATATTTTTAAATTATCTTTCTATTATCTTGCTGCTTTAGCCTCTTGACTGCTTGGCATTGACGCTAAATAGATGTTTGCACCGGGAATTAAGAAATACCATTTATTAATTCCGGCATCATTAAGTCTTCTGAATCCTAATGAAAGAATGGGTAAGAACTGTATCGCTAAAAATGCATATTTTAACCATTCAACATCATACCTTTTCCCAACGATATTTAAGAAGAGGTACAAAAAGAAAGTGAAAAAATAAACGTTCCAAAACTCTGTGATGGAAGATTTTCCGTTGAAATCGAAAATACGGCGATAAGAATTTAAAATTGCGTTCATCATTTTATTTTAGAGCTTTTAATTGGTTTCATATTATCTAAATATAAAGAAAATAAATTAATCAGGCAATAGGTTTGCGTATCATTTAGTATTATTGAAGACAAGAAAAAAGAATCACATTAGATAAATATGAAAACCTCCAAAGAAAAGATGATTGCCGGTGAACCTTATATAGCAAGCGGCGATGAATTATTCAAAGAAAGACAACATGCTAAAGTCGAGCTTCAGAAATTCAACCTTATGGATCCGACTAAAATCAAAACAAGAAATCAGATCATCAAGAAACTCTTTGGAAAAACACAAAGCCATTTTTATATAGAACCTCCTTTTTACTGTGATTATGGTTATAATATTGAGGTTGGTGATTACTTCTATTCAAACTATAACCTCACCATATTGGACTGCGCAAAAGTTGTCATTGGAGACAATGTGATGATCGCTCCAAACGTGAGTTTATTTACGGCGGGACATCCCGTAGATGCGGAGTTAAGAATTAAAGGATGGGAATTTGCCCAACCGATTGAGATTGGCGATAATGTATGGATTGGTGGTAATACGGTGATCAATCCGGGGATCAAGATTGGTGCAAATACCGTAATCGGATCAGGATCTGTGGTCACTAAAGATATTCCCGACAATGTGATTGCTGCAGGTAACCCATGCAAAGTTATTCGTCAAATAAATGATAGAGACAAGGAATATTATTTCCGGGATTTAAAGTTTAATTTCACAGAAGAATAAGACAAAAAAATACCTGAGGTGGGGAACCCCAGGTATTTTACCAAACCAATTATTAACCTAAATTATGAAATTATGAATTACTATTTAAACGGTTACTAAAACGCTTTATTATAATCCAAAGTAATTTTTTCTTAATTCTAAAATCATTGAGCACCTCCTCCTGTTGCTTTGTATAAAGCGATGATAGAAAGCCATTGTTCGAGCCTGTCATTAACCATTTCAATTTCGGCATTTAGCAGATTCTGTTCCGAGGTCAAAACATCTGTGTAATTTGTAGTTTCCGTATATCGAAGTAATTCCTTTGTAAAATCAACCGCTTTATTTAATGATTCTAATTGTTTTACTCTACTTACTTCCTTCTCTTTGGCCGTATTGAGCGCAAAGAGTGCATCTGAGACTTCTTTTCCAGCATTTAACATACTTTTACGGAAATTATGCAATGCTTCTTCTTGTTTTGCCTGAGCAGCGGCTAAATTCGCTTTATTCAGGCCTTTATTAAAGATGGGTTGTGTAATTCCTCCCATAATATTCGCAAAAAGGCCATCGGCTGTAAACCATTTTGCGAAGTCAAGGCTTGAGAATCCAGTTCCGGCTGTAATTCGGAGGTTAGGATAAAAGGCTGTTCTTGCAACATTTGTTTGTTCAAAAGCAATCCTAAAATTCAATTCTGCAGTTTGAATATCAGGTCTGTATTGCAACAATTGCGCTGCTATTCCTACGGAAAGTTGGTCAGGAATAAGATAATCTCCTAAGGATTTCCGATTGATCGTTTCAGAAGGGGATCCAATTAAAAAGGAGATCATATTTTCGGTTTCCCTGATTTGTTTTTTAACATCCGGGATCGCAACTTCTACGGTATATTGATTAGCCTCGCTTTGCACAACCGCTGCACCATTTACCACATTCGCAGCCTTCAAATCCTTCATTGCTGCCACTTCTTCTTTTCTATTTTCTAATGTTTGTTCTAAAATATCCAATTGGTTATCCAGCGCCATTAAATTATAGTAGTAAAAAGCTATATCTGCTATTAATTGACTTTGAATTGTCCTTTTAGCCGCCTCAGTTTGCAATAGAGATGCCAATGCGGCTTTCTTATTGCTTTTCAGTTTTCCCCAGATATCTGCTTCCCAACTTGAACTAAGATGTAAATCATATTGAGTGGAGTTATTAATCAATCCGAAGCCTTGTGGAAATGCCAGTTTAGACTGTGTCACCGAAGCACCAGCATTTAAATCCGGATAGAATGCTAATTTACTTTGCTTGAAATAGGCATTGGCAGCATTTATTCGTTCCATTGCCATCTTTAAATCCAGATTTTCATTCAAAGCCTGTCCTATCAATTGCTGTAAATACTCATCTGTAAAGAACTCTTTCCAATGGATTCTTGCTACCGTATTCGAATCCTGACGACTATATTCGCGATATAGCGCTTCATTTCTGAGCTCCGGTGACTGATAGTTTTTGGTCACTTGACATGAGCTAATGACAAGTATGATAGCTACTAAAATAATGTGTGTTTTTTTCATTTTTAATATCTTATTGTTCAGGCACATACTCTTCATTATCTATTATTTCATTCTTCACCTTACCGCTGATTTTTTCATGTATAGCTTGAAACACGACGAAAAGAATAGGTATTACAAATACGCCTAATAAAGTACCAACCAGCATTCCCCCTACAGCAGCAGTTCCAATAGATCGATTACTTAAGGCACCTACCCCGCTGGAAAACATTAATGGAAGCAAACCGAAAATAAAAGCAAAAGAGGTCATTAGGATTGGTCTCAAGCGAGCTTCGGCTCCGGAAATAGCGGCCTGAACTAAGCTCATACCATGATGACGACGTTGAACAGAGAATTCAACAATCAAGATGGCATTTTTAGCAAGCAAACCAATCAACATAATCAAGCTTATTTGCAAGAAAATATTATTGTCCAATCC
The DNA here is from genome assembly GCA_040394615.1 of Sphingobacterium mizutaii. GTDB lineage: Bacteria > Bacteroidota > Bacteroidia > Sphingobacteriales > Sphingobacteriaceae > Sphingobacterium > Sphingobacterium mizutaii_A. The sequence continues at coordinate 5,821 of JBEBRZ010000096.1, read as the reverse complement.
GGCCATTCGGGCAAATAGAAAAGCACCACTTAAACCGAAAGGTAATGATAGTAAGACGGCAAAAGGAAGAATATAACTTTTGTACTGTGCGCTCAACAAGAAGTAAACAAAGATTAAACTCAGTGCAAAAATTATAATTGCCTGGTTTCCACTTTGTATTTCTTCGCGAGTCAATCCGCTATAATCAAAGGACGTGCCTCTGGGTAGTGTTTCTGCTGCGACTTCCTGGATAGCTTTAATGGCATCACCCGTACTAAAACCAGGGTTGGGACTTCCGTTCACAGCTGCAGTCGTGTATAAATTAAATCTATTGATGAACTCAGGCCCACTTGTTCTTTCCAGGGTCACAAAGCTTGTAATGGGTGCCATTTCCCCTTTGATGTTTCTTACAAATATTTTCTCCAAATCTGTTTCTTGAGCTCGCTGATCCGGGCTACTTTGCAGAAAAACCTTATACTGCTTACCAAAGCGATTAAAGTCCGAAGCATACATTCCTCCTAAGTAACCTTGTAGGGTTCTTAAAATACCGGAAACCTCTACCCCGGCCTCTTTTGCTAATGGAACATTTACTTTTAATTTGTATTGTGGCAGATTGGTATTGTATGGGGTAGCAGCATACATAATTTCAGGACGTTGGTTTATTGCCGCCATAAACTTATTAACGTGTCCCTCAAAATCATTATAGCTTCCTCCTGTTCGGTCTAAAAGCTGAACTTCGAAACCACTGGTATTACCAAATCCCTGTAAAGTCGGAGAAGGAAAGAAGATGATATTCGCGCCTTTGATATGACTTGTTTTCTCAAACATCTTAGCCACCAGACTATTGATATCCTGCCCCTCGCCTTTTCGTTCATCCCAAGGTTTTAACGCAACAAAGATTGCTCCGTAGGATCCACCATTTCCACTTATTAAGTTCATTCCTGAAACTGTTGAACTGACTTTTACCTCAGGCATTTCCAAAAGAATACTATCAATTTCTTTCAGTATTTTTTCAGTTTGTTCCAGTGTGGATGCCGGCGGTAATATTACATCACCGAAGATGGCACCGGAATCCTCATTGGGAACAAATCCGGTAGGCGTACTTTTTACAAAAAACAATAGAAGAGCTGTAAAAACAACAATACTCCCTAAGGCGATCCACTTCCTTTTAATTAAGAATTTAACTGCATTAATATATTTAGTGGTTGAAGCTTTAAACCCTGCATTAAAGGCTATGAAAAAACGTGTCAGAAAACTCTTCTTCTCATGACTATCCTCTTCCTGGTGATGAGGTTTAAGAAATAAAGCACATAAAGCGGGGCTCAATGTTAAAGCGTTAACTGCAGAAATAATAATTGCTACCGCCAAGGTTATTCCAAATTGTTGGTAGAAAACACCTGCAGAGCCTTTTATAAAAGTTACCGGTACAAAAACCGCAGCCATAATAAGGGTGATGGAAATGATAGCTGTACTGATCTCATGCATAGCATCCAAGGTCGCTTTTCTGGCTGAACTTGCGCCCTGATCAATTTTTGCATGTACAGCTTCTACCACAACAATGGCATCATCGACTACAATTCCAATGGCAAGTACCAAAGCGAAGAGGGTTAATAAATTAAGTGTATATCCGAATAAATTAAGGAAGAAGAAGGTTCCTATAATCGCAACCGGTACAGCAATCGCGGGTATTAATGTTGATCTAAAATCCTGAAGGAAAATAAAGACCATTATAAAAACGAGAAGAAATGCCTCCACTATCGTTTTTACTAGTTTACTGATGGAGGCATCTAAGAAATTATTGGTATTGACAAAAGTGTCCCATTTCACTCCGGGAGGAAAATCCTTTTGTGCATTATTTAAATACGCTACGATCTCTTCGTTAATTTGGTGAGCATTCGAACCCGCAGTTTGCATTACTCCTCCTCCAGTCGCCGGAAATCCATTCAAGGTATTATTTAGTGCATAACTGGCGGCACCTAATTCTACTTGGGCTACATCCTTTAACCTCAATATCTGTCCGCCTTCTGTCGCCTTAAGAATGATATCTTCAAACTGCTTATCCTCTTCCAGCCTACCCGTATACTTTAGTACATATTCAAAAGTTTTAGAACTATTTTCACCAATTTTTCCAGGAGCCGCTTCTAAGTTTTGTTCAGCTAAGGCATTCACAATATCATCAGGAACTAAACCATACGTAGCCATCACATCAGGTTTTAACCAGATTCGCATAGAATAGTCCATCATACTCCACATCTGTACATCGGCTACACCGGAAATCCGTTTTAATTCGGGGACAATATTAATACGCATATAGTTATCCAGAAAATTAGCATCGAAATCTTTATTTTCGCTATAAATCAGGAAACCAATCAACCAGGAGTTCAGCATTTTAGTCGTTGTAATACCCGACCTGATCACCTCAGGTGGCATTACACCATTTGCTTTTGCCACTCTATTTTGAACGTTAATGGCGGCAAGGTCAGGGTCTGCTCCCTGTTCAAAATTAATAGTGATGACCGCTGACCCATCATTACTCGCCTTTGAGGTCATGTAGGTCATTTGTTCCACACCGTTTATTTGTTCTTCAAGTGGGATGATTACACTTTTCATCATCACTTCTGCATTAGCTCCAGGATAAGAAGCCGTGACCTGAACCGTGGGCGGTGCAATATCAGGATATTGGGATATTGGAAGGCTTAACAATCCCAATAGTCCTAGAATCACTATAATAATGGATATTACAGTAGAAAGGACAGGGTTATCTATAAATGTTTTCAACATAATATTTTCAGTGTTTTTCGTTTTCTAAAACCATTAAAAATGGTCATAGCAATCCCTCAACAGCTCTAAAAAGCTATTCAAAGACTTAAAAATTAAAGTGTTTTGTTATTTCCTAAGCGCTAATTCTTTATTGTTTTGAGGTTTAATTTTATCGCCATCTTTTATCGCATTTATATTTTCGGTAATTATCTGGTCACCCGGATTTAATCCTTTAGTAACCAGGAAAAAATCACCTACAGGTAGATCCGCAACTTCAATAGCAACTGACTTTGCAACATTTCCCGAGTCCAATTTAACCGCAAATTTCTTTCCTTGCAGTTCATATGTCGATTTAGATGGTACTAAAAGTGCGTTTTCGACTGGTCTTGCAATTCGAATGGTAGCACTGCTTCCGCTTCTGATAATGGTTTCTTCATTTGGAAATTCAGCCCTGAGACTGATAGAGCCGGTACTTGCATCAATAGAACCTCCCGAAGTTTCAACTTTACCTTTATAGGGATAAAGATTTCCACTCGGTAAGATCAGCTCAACTGGAGGTAAATTAGCAATGGACTTTTCCAGCGTTCCGTCATTCTCATCCGAAATCAGGGACAGATATTGCTTTTCAGAAAACGAAAAATAGACATGAACGTTTGAAATGTCAGAAAGTACAGTCAGTGGTTGTGGACTAGTACTACTTACTAAGCTTCCTATTTTGTAAGGGAGTGTACCAATAACCCCATTGGAAGGACTGTAGATTGTGGTATAACTAAGATTGACTTTTGCATTTTGCAATCTTGCTTTTGCTTCTTCCAACTCCGCTTTTCTTGTCAGAAGTTCCAGATTTTTTGCCTCCAATTCATACTCACTGATAATACCCTTTTCGACTAGAGGTATTGTTTTATTAACATTCATTTCAGCGGTATTTATTGCCGCTTCATAGCGCTTAATCGCCGCTTTTGCCGTCAATACCTCCTGTTCATACATTGGATTTTTAATTCGGAATAAAAGTTGTCCTTTTTTTACTTTTGCCCCTTCATCTACTAAGATCTGTTCAATAAAGCCATCTACCTTAGGACGAATTTCAACATTTTGCTGACCTTTAATGCTGGCAGGATATTCAAATGATTGAACAGCATCTTTTCTCTCAAGGGTTATAACAGGTACTACCGTTTCGCTAGGTCCTTCTTGCTCGGCCTGCTTGGCCTGCCCCGTACAGGAAGCTATAAAAAACAAAAGAAAAGCACAGGAGCTAAGAACGATTAGTTTTTTAAAGTATTTCATTGTCTTAAATTTTAATTTATTAATTAGGATGTCTGAGCTTTTCTTTGTGATAATCTCAAATTACGACCAAAACTATCATATACTTTGTTATTAAACCAAATAATCACTTAGTTTATTACATTTAAATTATAATCACTTTAGTCAAACATCAAGAACCTAATAATCAATAGATTAAATATAATCTTCAGAATAAAATCATTATGTTAAGCAACTTTGATAAGCATAACATCATAATTTTGTATATTGTAAATATGATAATGGTGATAGTGGAATATGTTACAAGAAAATGAAAGAGCACTAGAGGTTTTAAAGGTAAAAGGCCCTTTAGCGTTAATTCCTTTATCACAGGAATTGGGTATAACTACGGAGGGGGCAAGATTCAATTTATTAAAATTGGCGGCAGAGGGGCTGGTGGAATCATCTACTATGGTTAAGGGCAGGGGGCGTCCTCAGCAGATTTGGTCTTTAACGAAGGCAGGACATTCTAAATTTCCCGTTTTATACCAGGAAGTCACGGTAAAGTTAATTGAAACGATTCGTGATGTTTTTGGGGACGAGGGCATGACAGCTGTGTTAGCACATAGCGCTGAAGATTTGACTGCTAAATACGCACAGTTAATGGCAGATGCGAAAAGTCTGGAAGAGCGGGTCAAAAAATTAGCCGAAATAAGAGATAAGGAAGGTTATATGGCCAGATATGAAAAGATAGAAGATGGTTTTTTACTCATCGAAGATCATTGTCCTGTTTGTGAGGCGGCTTCTATATGTCAGAAATTCTGCAGTACTGAACTGCAAGTATTTCAGGCCCTATTAGGAACTAAAATAAAAAGGATTGAACATTTATTTAGTGGCGGGAGACGCTGTGTTTATCAAATTAATAATAATTAATCACCGATTTTTTAGATTGGTTATCAGAAAAATAGATATAAAACAAAAATACCCGGAGCGGAGAACTCCAGGTATTTTACCAAACCAATTATTAACCTAAATATTTTCTATTTATCTAGATAGTGTATTAACGACATATACCTTGCCATATTGTATGAAATCGTAAAAAAACAACCTCTTTTTTTGAAGAAAACTTATAATCAATTGATTTTCAGTTAAATAGTTTTATATTATTTTGAAATAACTTCGACGACTTTATCACTTAATTTAGTAATATCGGATTTTAAACCGACCATTATTGAAAGCACATGCACCGGATTGCCCTGCATTTTCCTAAAATTGTGCATGTATCCGACTTCCATCCCCAAGAAGAATCCCTTGAATTTATAATCTGAACCAATTCCCATTTTGATGGCTGGTGAAATACTATATTCATAATTAAGCTCCACCGTCCCATCACCCTTATCTTCCGAACGTGGTTCCATATTCAAGGCTCCGGATGGACCCAGGTACGCATAGGTATTCAGGCGTTCCCATTGTCTACGCATCCCTCCAGCTAAACTCAGCACATACATCGTAGAACGCGCATTTTTTAAGACACGGTTGTATTCTGTATCATCCAGCAATTGATCGTAGCCAAAGCTCAACATATATAAGGTGGGCTGCAGGTAGTATTTAGGATTTTTCAGAGAAATATCCAACCCCATGCTTCCGGTAAATAGCTTTGTGGTCAGGACATTCTTAGTCTTCCCCAAAGGGAATGAAAGTCCAGTCCCTCCAAAGTAATACACTTTACGGTAATGTAGGGTATCAGCACCCGTTTGTGAAAATGCTGAAATTGCCATAAAAAAGCAGAAGCAGATCAATACAATTTTCTTCATGAAATAGACGGTTTAAAAACAGAACGCTA
>JBEBRZ010000095.1:0-12728 GCA_040394615.1 Sphingobacterium mizutaii | reverse complement strand
TGGCAAAAGCATGTGCAGCATTGGAACGGTCAGATATTCAAGAAATGGGCAGACAAATGTTCCTAACCCATCAAGGCCTAAGCAAGGAGTATGAAGTGAGTTGTAAGGAGCTGGATTTCCTGGTTGAAAAAGCAAAAGGATTTGATGAGGTTGTTGGTGCAAGAATGATGGGAGGTGGTTTTGGTGGTTGTACGATAAATATCGTCAAGAAGGGATTTGGTCAACAACTTGTAGACACCTTAGCTCCAGCATATAAGGAAGAATTTAATTTAGAGCTAACACCCATTATGGTGAAAACTGATAACGGCTCAGAATTAGTATATTAGAAATAATTATAAACTATCATATGAATAAATCAATCGCACAATTAATGCTCGCTAGTGGCATTTTGGGGTTTGTTAGTTGTGGACAGCAGACAAAACAGGATAACAAAGATACGTCCGATTCAACCATCTCCACTGTAGTAACCTTAGATTCGAGTGCTTTTTCTGAGAATATAGACGGTAAAGCGGCTAACCTATATACCTTAAAAAATGAATCTGGTGCTACCGCATATCTTTCAAATTTTGGAGCCCGGTTAGTTGGGCTCTTAGTGCCCGATAAAGATGGAACCCTAACCGATGTAGTTTTAGGATTCAATAAAGCATCTGATTTTAATAATCCCAAGGAACCTTTTTTTGGAACCATTGTAGGACCTTTTGGCAATCGCATCGCTAAAGGTCAATTTACTTTAGATGGCGAAACATTCACATTGCCGACTAATAATGGTCCTAATACATTACATGGAGGACTGAAAGGTGTCCATTTTGCCAACTGGGAAGTGAAATCTGCAAACGATAAAGCTATTACTTTTGCCTATACCCTACCTGATAACAATGAGGGCTTTCCCGGACCGATCCATATGGAAGTGACTTATAGTTTGTCAGATAATAATGAATTGGGGATTGCTTATAAGGCAACCTCGGATAAAAAAACAGTCATCAACCTGACCAATCATTCCTACTTTAATTTGAATGGTGAGGGTAGTGGAACGATTACTGATCATGAACTGAAATTATATGCAGATAAGATTACACCTGTGGATAGTACGTTAATTCCTACCGGTGAGTTATCAGAGGTGAAAGGTACGCCTTTTGATTTTACAACAGCAAAAACGATCGGTAAAGATATAAACCAAGACGATGAACAATTGAAATTCGGGGGCGGTTACGACCACAATTTCGTGTTAAATGATACCAAAATCGATGGGCTGAATCATGCGGCCACACTTAGCGGTGATAAATCAGGTATTGTAATGGATATCTATACACAGGAACCAGGGATACAGTTTTATAGCGGGAACTTTATGGCTGAAAGTGTAACCTTAAAAAATGGTGCTAAAGACAGTTATCGCACAGGATTATGTTTGGAACCTCAGCATTTCCCCGATTCCCCTAATCAACCTAAATTTCCATCAACGACTTTAAATCCGGGAGATACTTATTCAACTAAATCTATTTACAAGTTTACCACAAAATAACTCCATGGAAATCAAAGATTATATTGTATTCCTGTGTTACTTTTTTATAGTAGCAGGATATGGATTGTACATTTATTATAAAAAGAAATCAGCTGCCGGGGATTCAAAGGATTACTTCTTAGCAGAGGGATCACTGACTTGGTGGGCGATCGGAGCTTCTTTAATCGCTTCAAATATCTCAGCAGAGCAATTCATAGGAATGAGTGGTTCTGGATTTAAAATTGGATTGGCAATTGCAACTTATGAATGGATGGCTGCGATTACTTTAGTAGTGGTGGCGGTATTTTTCCTACCTGTATATCTTAAAAATAAGATATTTACCATGCCTCAGTTTCTGAATCAGCGATATAATGGAACGGTGGCTATGATTATGGCCGTTTTCTGGCTCTTGCTTTATGTTGTGGTGAACTTAACCTCTATCCTGTTTTTGGGAGCCTTAGCGGTATCCAGTATTTCAGGATTGGACTTTCAGGCCTGTATGATAGGATTGGCTATTTTTGCCATTTTTATCACTTTGGGAGGAATGAAAGTAATTGGATACACCGATGTAATTCAAGTATTCTTCCTCATATTAGGAGGGTTAGCAACGACGTATCTGGCATTAAATCTGGTATCTGATCATTTCGGAGGAACAGGTATCCTAGATGGTTTTGGTATTGTCCATGAGAAAGCAAACGATCATTTCCATATGATTCTTAATCCTGATAATCCGAATTATATTGATCTACCAGGGCTATCCGTATTAATTGGTGGTATGTGGGTGATTAACTTAAATTATTGGGGTTGTAACCAGTATATTACCCAACGTGCTTTGGGTGCAGATCTTCCAACGGCAAGAAACGGTTTATTATTTGCAGCCGTATTAAAATTATTGATGCCGTTGATTGTGGTTCTGCCAGGTATCGCAGCGTATGTTTTATACCAAGACGGATTGTTTCAGCAAGAAATGTTAGCTGGAGGAGAATTGAATCCGGACAGAGCATATCCCGTGTTATTAAATTTATTACCTACCGGACTAAAAGGGTTATCGTTTGCAGCCTTGACAGCAGCAGTAGTAGCTTCACTGGCAGGTAAGGCAAATTCTATTGCAACGATTTTTACATTAGATATTTACAAGAAAATCTTTAATAAAGATGCATCTGAGAAAAAGATGGTCAATGTCGGTAAAATTACCATTATCATATCGATGATTTTGGCAATTTTTATTGCACCATACTTAGGTATTGACAAAAAAGGAGGATTCCAATATATTCAGGAATATACCGGATTTGTATCTCCAGGAGTCTTTGCCATGTTCCTTTTAGGGTTTTTCTGGAAGAAAACGACTTCGAATGCGGCCCTATTTGCAACAATTGTAGGTTTCATCATGTCTATCGTCTTGAAATTCTTGCCGAATTTTATGGATCTATCTTTCCTTGCCTCAACAGGCTTTGCAATTCCAGTTGATGGTGTTTATGAGATTCCTTTTATTGACCGTATAGGTTTCGTGTTTATTTTCTGTTTAATAGGTATGTATATTATCAGTATCTATGAAAACAAGAAAGGTATTGTTACCAACGGCCTGGAAATAGATGCCACAATGTTCAAAACAAAAACCGGTTTTGCTGTAGGCGCTTTAATAGTCATTGGTATTACTGCCGCACTATACACTATATTCTGGTAATCATATAGAGGTCAAGAGTATCAAGCTCTTGACCTCATACTTTTAAAAGTTTTTGACTCTCCCTCTTAGACCTATTCCTTTTTGATGGCCTGGGAATTACCAGGTTCTTGTTGATGTCTTAAATGCATCCACCATAAAAGGGTTTTATGGCGAATATTCTAAAGAATAAAACTTATCATACCTTAATGAGATTCAACTAAATTTAAATATGTTTGTTCTAACATATAGATGGTGCTTATTAACTGATACGGCCTATTAACCAGATGGCATTATGAGAATCAAATTAGGAATTATAAACAATAATATTCAGGCTCGAGAAAAAGTAAAGAACATGCTCTTACAAGCCCAAACAGGCAAGAATGTGGACTATTTCATACAGGTGCTCTTTGACTGCGATTGTACTGAAATTTATTTTTGTCAGAATAACCAGCAACCTGATATTATTCTTTTGGACTTGGAGCGCAGTGAAAACCGCATGATTGAAAAAATTAAACTTCATTTCCCCCAAAGCGAAATCCTTGTGCTGAGTGATTCATTAGACTTAAAGACCATACGACGTTGCTTTAGGGATGGTGCGGTAAGTTATTTATTGAAGAGTACGTGCGTCCAACATATTCTCTTTGCAATTCTTGTGACCTATAATAAAGAATCTTTTGTTAGTCCAAAAGTTTGTAGGATTCTTATAGATCAAACTTTTATGAGTAAACGTTATGAAGAACAATTAAGTATTCGTGAGCGACAGATTGCCAATGGCCTGGTCGAGGGATTGAGTTATAAAATGATTGCTGATCAATACAGTATCTCCTTGGATACGGTTCGCGTTTATATCAAGCGTGTCTACCGCAAATTAAATATAAATAGTAAAGGTGAATTGATCGCTCAATTAAGCCTATAGAATCCTAAATTGTAACATGAAGATGTGACCTTAGTTATTTTTACTTCGATCAAGAATAAAGCAACTTTGTAGTTGATCCAATTACCTTGTATGAAAAGTGACCTCCCTAGACTTCTTTTGCTTATGATATGTTGTTTCCTATTGGGTAGCAATTTTTCAATGGGCCAAGAGATTTATCAGGTTACTTATCATTTTCAACAGGACACAGTTCGTGTTAAAGCCGATATCCCTACGTTTTCTAATGTACTTATTATCGAAAACCTCTCCAATCGACAGGTTCATTTGGAGCTCGACAGCTCTAGATCCAGTGCTATAAGAGCCTTGATTCCTTTGCCCATAAACATTACGCTTCAGCCCCATGAAAAGAAATCCTTTCCTGTGAAATATCTTGCTGACAGACAAACCTTAAAAGGAAAAGTTCAGCCATTTTTAGTGACGTATCTTCCTAAGGATAGTTCGATGTCAAGTCCAACTTCCGTGTCTTTTTATACTGATTATGAGAATATAAATTCTTTAATTCTCTCCACAGATCGAACAGAATATTATCTTGATCGGACTAGTCAGCAAGTGCAACTCATATTAAGAGCTTCTAATCGTGGTCCAATCCCTGTAACTTTCCGTATTCAAGGACAGCAGATTCAACAAGGTATTGAGCTTATGGGAGATGATCGTATTGCAATCACATTGGATCCTGGCGATCAGCTCGCCATGCCCTTTACTGTATCAGTATTTAGTAAAGAAAAAAGTATAGATGCAAATTTGATACTGCAAGCAACCGATCTTGAGGGAAATTCTTTGGCTATTAGGAGGGTTCGTATAATGAGCGTCGGAAGTATTAAGCAATTTGGATCAGATGGATTATCAAACATGATTTCCCCCAACAACATAATAGGAGCCCGATATTTAAGTATGGATCAGTATCAAAATATTGCTCAATTATATGGAAATGGACAATTAGACTTTCAAAAAGGAAAATCATTAGCTTATCGATTCAATCTGGACTATTATGCCAATTTCAAAGCAATAAATATGTATGACTCCTATCTTGATTTTCAACAAGAAAAGTGGGGAGTGAAGCTTGGGAATATTTATGAAAACCTGGATTACCCAATGAATGGAAGAGGGATTAAAGCAACTTATAAAATTGACCAGGATCGTTCAGTTCATGTGTATGGTCTTGATAATAGCTATTTTTTCGTGAATCAACTGACGCAGCTGAATCCGCGAACTAAGATGGTAGCAGCGAGTTACGAATTCGATCAGAATAAAAAAAACTCCGGACGTATAAGTTATCTATATGCCCGGGACGCCTATAGAGGTGTTAATGCAAATCAAGCAAGCGGAAGGGGCCAATTGTGGACCTCAGAACAAGGAAGACTTGATATAGAAGGAGGACTCAGTCATGAAACTTCGCTCGCTAATAGTTCTAAAACAGGAGTTTCAGCAGGAGTAAATTATGAAAGAATCTTAGGAGAATATCAACTAACTTCCAACAATTATTTCAGCACCCCATTTTATTCAGGACTCCGTAGAGGGGTAATTCATAGTGATAACAGACTCAGTAAGGCATTACAAGGAAACACAAATATTTGGCTTAGGACAAGTTATTTAGATAACAATCCCAAGTATCAATCTTCTGAAAGAATCCTGTTCCTCAGGAATCGAAGAATGATTCAGCTTTACGAATTTGGCTTTCGCAGACCCCTGGGATTGTTTGATTTGAATCTTCGTCCTTATTGGATGTTTCAAACATTCAAGGCAGAAGGGACAATCCCTCAGCTGTATATGGGAGATAGTTGGGCCTCTGAGGCGATAAGGATGGTGGCGGATATTGGATTTTATCATTCAGCCCACCGCTTTTCAATCAATAGCGATTATGGGTGGGTCTACCATTTTACGTCCCAAACTCCAAAAGCTCCTTTCCATTCGCTGCGCTTAAATATTAATTATAGCAATCGATATGTTGGTCTATATGCTTTCCTACAGGTTAATCCATATTATCTAAGCGATATGCTGGCCACCTCTCTAGAAAAACCTGATTATAGGATGCTTTCAATTGGGCCTAATACCCAGTTTGATGTTTTCTCAGGACGATTAAACGTACAAGCCTCCGCGATGTATAATTACTATGGTTTCTCAAGATCTAAGAACATGTCTTTCTACGCAAACGCGGTATGGAATATGACGAATAATTGGAAATTGACGGCGAATTTAAACTATTCCAGGATGCAAACCAATATATCTTACCTCTATTATGACTCTTCTATTGCGCTGGATAATTATTTCGATAATCGGCAGATCAGAATTGGGTTGGAGAAACATTTTGCCAAATTGGGGAATGCTTCAAATCATCGCTTAAGACTTTTCTTTTTTGAAGATATAAATAATAATAGCATTCAAGATCATGACGAACCTTCCTTGCCAGGGATCATTGTGCGGATTGGAAAGGAAACGGCAAGGACTAATGAAAAGGGTCGGGCAGAGTTTGGAAACATGCCAACAGACTCTTACACCGTATTAACTGAAAGTGTCCAGGGCTGGAGTCTACCCAGTACCATGCAAATTGTACTTTCAAAGAATACGACCATGCGGGTACCTCTTATCCGGGCGAAAACACTCGCTGGCCGGATTGTGCCTTTGTCTACTAAATACAATAACACGAAACCCGAACTCTCAGGTATTACGGTTATCGCCGTCAGCAAACAGGGGCAAGAATATAAAACTTTAAGTGATCAAGAAGGCAGGTACACTTTTTATCTGCCAAGTGGGTCTTATATTATTGATATACCTACTCAAGGAATGAATTTTTCCATAAATAACCCTAAACGAGAGGTATCGATTACTAATCAACAAAACATGAAAATCGAGGACTTTGAATATGTCGATCAACGAAGGAAGATAAATGTTAAACGTTTTTAAGGAGCAATAAAACTGAAGATGATATCTGTGGAGTAGATTGCAGATGGTCTACCAATTAATTTTTCGGTTTGGGAAGAAGGAATCGTATACCGTAAATTGACAAGTCGGTCTATGACCGGATCGGCCCCCTCGATGAGCAATTGCGGGGTAGTGGACAAGGTAACCGATTGAACCCCATTTTGGCCAGGCATTGGACCTATCTGAAGTACTTCCAACGGAATTTGGTTTGATCCAGAACTAAAATTTGCAGAGGAGGATCTAATATAAATATTATAGGGTGTGGTTTTGCTGATTCGTAAATGAGAAGGAATATCTTTGACTATCCCTTGTATGTAATCTCCGGTTGTCGAAAATATCATTTCAACATTTGCTTGATTGGTTACCAATTCCCCTAAGTCATCAATTTGGATCTCCAATGTTCCAGCCAATTGAGCTTCTAATGTCGTACTGGGGTAAGAGTCTGATGTCTTACTCCATAAATATGTAATAGGGACAGAATACGTACCCGCTTGAATAAAACCTTCCTGTAATTTATCGGCTGATACACCAAAGGTATAAATTAAAGAAATATTATTGTTAGTAGGTACAGTCATACCAGTGGCAGCGGATAATATTTGACTACTGATGGAGAGTGGGACAGCTGCTTGTCCGGTCAGATTAACGTTGACGTTAGAAACAGGTGTAATAGGCAATGAATTAAATTCCGATTGTGTACTAAATGAGAAATTGGAATTCAAGGTCTGCATCTGGGGAATATAAGGTACGGTGGAGGAAAGTAACACAGGAGTAGAGGAAGTTGAGGACTCACCGCTCCTAAAAGCACTTAACTGATTGATTTTTATTTGGGTAACAGGTTGTGCTGTTTGGGGTTGAATAAGAGCAGGAACATTTATATTAAAGACTTGGCTGGCAGGACTGATTACATTTCCAATTCCTAATAACCCTGGAGCCAAGAGCTCCAAATTAGTACGATAGGTCCCGGCTTGCCATGTATGGGCAGAGGTTACAAGGCGAACATTCGCATTAACAGCTCCAGAAAGTAAATTAGCCAATGATGAAGCCATGGCTTGATAAGTGGTACTCAAGACGATTTCATTACTTCTTCCAATCAACGAAATATTACCTATACTGATCAATCGAAGATTGGCCAGACTCAGAGGAATATCCTGGGTGCCTCCGGTTACATTTTGGAATGTGGAAGTGCTTGCTCGTGCACTGATGGTGGGAAGAAGGTTGAGTACACTATTGTATTGCCCAGCACCAAAAGCCTGTTCATAATCGCTACGTCCGATTATATTTGCTTGAGGGAGGTTGATATTTACCTGTGCATGGCAATATAGAGACCATAGCACTAATGGGACAAAAATCCCATATTTAATATGTAATTTCCTTTTCCGCAACTTTTAAATCATATTGTTGTCCCCCTTCAAGAATGGCTACTGCAAGATAGCGCCCTTTTAAATCAGAGGGAAGGTTGAAAATAACCCATTGCTGGCTAAAAGGCAACATTGCTAGGGCTATCGATTGTACTGGAATCTCTTCTCCGGTTTGAATATTTGTAAGTTCGAACCGTATATTTCCATCTCTGTTGAGAGATCCGGAGTTTTTAATCTTTACTGCTAATTGTCGCACTGATTTTTTCTGAATATTTATCTGTCCCTTGTCTTGGAAATCAACAATATCCAATTCACCAGGACTAAGACCTGCGGGAATATGATACACCTGAATCCCCATTTCAAGCAGGATATTGATTCCAAGGCCTTCGCTGATTGAATCTCTTCGATTTTTGAGCTGTGTGAAGAAAAGCATGCTGTTGGAAAGTGAGTCACTTCTATTTTTATTAGGAATAGTCATGGTAAGATTGACCTGTTTGGTTTCTCCTGGCGCTAAATTTAGCGAAGGATCCGAAAGGTTCAGCCAGGCGGCATTGGATGACTGTTTAGTCCCTGCAGGGTAATAGATCTTGACCCCCAGGGAATCTCGATCCCAATCCATGATTCTGGTAACAAAAGTAAATGTTGAAGAAGACTGATTGCTGAAAGTAATAGGATGGGTCACGGTTTGCCCGGGTTCTCCTTTAAAGAATATTCTGGAGGGCGAAACAGAAATACCCTGAGCTTTCCCCAGGGTATTCATGCAAATCAATATTAAAATAAGATAATATCTCACACACATATATAAATCTTCAATCAACCTATAAACCAGTTGCTGTATAGGTTATCGTGGTGGTATAAACTTCAGGTGCAAGTCCCACAAGAGGCGATGCATCTGCAATAGTGTAATTTACATTGTAAATGGCTCCAGTAGAAGGGGTCGCACTTCCGACAAGGAGCGTGGGAGATAAACTCAAGTTTACGGCATTCAGCTCGCCACCATTCGCCGTTGTTGGGTCCACGTTGATGTCGATCACTCCTAATGGAATATTGTCGGTGCCATCAAATTCGTTGTCCGCAGCAACTGTGATATCATAGTTGGTGTTGCTCACGACGGTAAAATGAGATGTTTTTGATACTGTTTTTGAGTTTGCGTAATCTGCGGCCGTGGCGTATACGAAGTTTACTTCAGGATCCGCCCCCAAATTAATGGAAATTACATCTGTACTAAGGTCGATGTTGACAGTAACATTGGCAGTCTGCGCTTGGGTATGAAATCCAACAAATAAGAACATCACTAAGAGTGCGCCGTAAAGAAAGGTCTTTTTCATAATAACTTGGTTAAAGTAAAATTCACTTATGTAAAAATCAGTCTTATTCTTCACATTTGCAAACATATAGCGTCACATTTTGATGTGATGATCTGCGCTGAGAACTATTCTATCAATTCTTACCCATGAGCTGTGATAGTTTCTGATTGAATCGTTACCATATATCTAATTATATCCCCGATGATGTTATGTCATGGAGATACCTGAATTTTCACGAAAATTGTTGATTTTAAGTTCCTATTATGTTGTACGTGGAACCTTTTTCACAACTCCGTTATTTATAAGTTCGGTTTGGAATTCTTGACCATATTGATTAAACCGATCATCCTTAGGAAGTTTCAATAGTTTTTATTACTAGTTTATATCCAGAAAAATTACCTAATCAAATCTCAATGCCTGGTCAAAGTCTGCAATTAAATCATCAATATGTTCAATTCCCACCGAGATACGCAGCATTCCTGTTGTGATTCCTGAGGTAGACTTTTGGGATTTATCATGATGGGATCCCCACATACTTGCAGGATGAACAATTAGAGACTCTACACCACCGAGACTTGCCGCATTTGCGAAAATTCTTAATTTATTTAATACCGATTGAGCATGCTTATACCCCTGCTCTTCAGAATCTCCGATTACTTCTATACATAGCATCCCGGTTCCGCCGCGCATTTGCTTTTTCGCTAATTCAAATTGGGGGTGCGATGGTAAACCGATATATCCTACACTTTTAATTCCAGGATGTTTTTCAAGATATTGAGCTAAGGCAAGCGAATTGCTATTCACTTGATTTACACGTAAAGAAAGCGTTTTTAAACCTCTTAACAAAAGCCAGGAATCAAAAGGAGCTAAGGAACCACCCAATACCAATGATCTTCTCCATGCTTTTTCAATATATTCCTTGTTTCCACAGATCACTCCAGCAGTAAGATCACTGTGCCCGCCTAAATATTTAGTGGCTGAATGGATGATAATATCAATTCCGAAATCTGCTGGTATTTGGTTAATTGGTGAAGCAAAGGTATTATCCACCATCGTTATGATCTGATGTTTCTTTCCTAAATCTCCGATATACTTTAAATCGGTGACATCCAAATTCGGGTTCGATGGTGTTTCGATATAAATTAACTTTGTGTTAGGCTGAATGGCTTTTTCAAAAGCAGCATTGTCTTTTTGGTCTACATGTGTCATCTCCACTCCATAATCGGAAAGGAAATTTTTAAAGAAGAGCATAGCTCCCGAATAAAGAGAGTTTTGCGTGATCACATGATCCCCTGACTTCAAAATGGACAATATAGCAGTGCTTATGGCAGCCATCCCCGTTGCTAATACAATTGCGTCCTCTGTTTTTTCTAAGCCTGCAATTATAGCAGCAGCCTGAGAATTAGTAGGATTACCGTGTCGTTGGTAAAAATAAGGGTGTTTAGTTTCTGTTGCCGCTACGATGTACTCCTTCAAATCTTCATCAGCATAATAGGTTGAAGTCTGATAAATGGGTGTAACAACAGCTTTACTGTGATTGAATTGACGTCCTTTGTGAATCAGGTCGGTTTCTATATGAGACATGTTGGTTGATATTTAAATACAGGAAGGAAAATTAAAAAAATAACTTGTAAATCCTTAATTTCAACTTCTAAATTAATAAAAAATAATTAACCCTAAATTACCATTATAAAATGAAAAAATTGCTAGCCATTCTGGCTTGTTTAATAACCACGCTGTCTTTTGCACAAATTAAGTCTCCTGCGGAATTTTTAGGATATCAAATCGGTTCCAAGGTAACCCCCTATTGGAAAGTTTTAGCGTATTATCATTATGTGGCTGATCAAGTTCCAAATCAGGTTAAAGCGGAGTCTTATGGCGAGAGTTTTGAAGGAAGACCTTTGAATGTATTTTACATCTCTTCTGAGCAGCATATTGGTAATCTGGAAAACATTCGGACAAATAACCTGAAATTAGCACATGCGGTTGAAGGAGAAGGCAGCACAAACGCTCCTGCGATTGTATGGATCAGCAATAATGTTCATGGGAACGAGACATCATCCATTGAGGCTTCTATGATGACCTTATTTGAACTCGTAAACCCAAAGAACACAAAAAGCAAAGGTTGGTTGGAAAATACGCTGGTAATTATTGATCCTTGTCTGAATCCGGATGGTACTGAACGTTATAACAATTGGTATAATGGAGTGGTAGGGGTAAAATATAACCCGGACTTATATGCCCGAGAGCATAGGGAACCATGGCCGGGGGGAAGATATAATCATTATTATTTCGACATGAATCGTGATTGGGCATGGCAAACGCAAAAAGAGAGTGAATTACGCGGCAGGGTATATAATAAATGGTTACCTCATATTCATGTTGACTTCCATGAACAAGGAATTAATTCTCCGTATTATTTTCCTCCTGCGGCAGAGCCTTTTCATGAAGTAATTACAGCCTGGCAACGAGAGTTTCAAACAACAATAGGAAAACATAATGCCAAGTATTTTGATTCAAAAGGATGGCTGTATTTCACCAAGGAACGTTTTGATTTGTTTTATCCGTCTTATGGGGATACCTATCCTCTTTATTCCGGAGCTATAGGTATGACCTTCGAAAAAGCAGGGAATGGTTCAGCAGGCTTAGGAGTATTTACTGATGGAAAAGATACTTTAACCCTCGTAGACAGGGCAATTCAACACCACGCTTCTGGTTTAAATGTTATTGAAGTTGTCTCCCAAAACGCCAATCAGGTGGTATCTGAATTTAAGAGATTTGGGGATGACGCGGTTGCAGGAAAACTATCTTCTTTTCAGAGTTATGTGATTAAATACGAGGGACAAAGAGAGAAGAATATCCGGGCTTTATTAAGTCTGTTAGATAAAAATAATATCAAATATTACTCTTCCACAGGAACCGTAAAGGGATTTGATTATTTCACTAAAAAAGAACAGAATCATAGCCTAAATGCCAAAGATGTCATCATTCCCGGAAATCAATCAAAGGCGGCTTTGATCAGAGTCTTGTTTGAGCCTGAAGCAAAACT
>JBEBRZ010000094.1:0-12835 GCA_040394615.1 Sphingobacterium mizutaii | reverse complement strand
ACCTAAAAATCCAATTATAATGTTAATTTAATACAGTGAATTAAGTAAAGGATAAGTTAGATTTAACATTTTCTTATTCTATAAAAACCATATTATTAATACAATCCGATTCGAAATTAGCTGGTAATTAATATCTTTGTCTTAACAGCTAATAGATGAGTTGTTGATCAAAATTATGACTCCATGATAACAAAAAACATACTGGTTGATTCCGCTCTTGTTGGCACAATCCACTTTTATGCCTATGTGTTCAATACTGTTGATGGTGTTAGGGGCTTTGGTTTGTTTCCAAATAATGGACCTAAGCCTATTTTTTATTTATTAAATCCCAATGGAAATAAAACTACGCTTCATTTTGATGATGATTTAATTTTGTGGTTATGTAAACAGAGTAAATTTTCGACTCAGGAAAGAAGGTTATTATTTAGGGAATTTTTGGATTACGCCACGCAAATGGAGCGTAAAGCAGCTAAATTAATTTTTAGAGATTCAAAAATGGTTTATTTAGCTGACTCCCGAGAAGTTATAAAATATAAACGTATGTATGTGCATTTTCAGGAAACCCCACAGTCTGTAGAAAACCGATCCTATATAGCTGACTAATTGTTAATTTCTTTGACAGAATTCTTCAGTATCTGGACGATGTCTTCCATTTCCGAGAATTCAAGATTACCAAAACCAATACGCATAGCCTGCATATTCTTTCGCTGGTAAAGTAATGTCTTTGGAATAAATAATTGTTTTTTAGAAGCTTGTTGACTCAGTTTGAGTAAATTGAGGGGTTCTCTCCAGGTTACCCAAAACGCCAGTCCTCCGGTAGGTATTTGAAAGTCAATGAGATGTCCTAATTCTTTACTTAATAAATACGCCATATAATCTCTCCGTTCCCGATACACTTTTAGTGATTTTTTTAAATGCCTGTGGATAGCTCCCTCCTCAATCATTTCACCCAATGCTTGTTCCATTAATATATCTCCTTGTCTATCAATAATTCCCAGGTGTTTTCTCATCTCTGCCATTAAGTTTTCAGGAGCTACAATAAATCCTGTGCGGAATCCGGGAGCTAGAGATTTCCCAAATGAACCAACATAAATGACCATGCCTTGTTGATCTGTCGTTGCCATAGGTAAAATGGGTTGTTTGTCGTATTGGAAATCGTAATCGTGGTCATCCTCCACAATTACAAAACCATATTGATTGGCTAACTGTAAGAGTTGCATACGCTTTTCCGCACTTAAAGTTACTGTGGTCGGGTAGTGATGTTGAGCAGTGATATAAATCATTCTTATTTTCTGCTGCTGACAGATCTGTTTCAATGCTTCAATATTGATTCCATCTTCCTCTATAGGTACAGTGAGGATTTTACTTCCAGATTTTTGAAAGATCATATTGGCAGAGAAGTAACTTAATTCCGCTACAACTACTATATCATCCGGGTTTAAAAGGATTTCCGAAATAATAAACAGGCTCATTTCAATACTTCTGGTGATTAATAAGTTATTGATGTTGATCTGTAATCCTCTGGAATTCTGAAGGTAGTGGGTCATCTGCTCCTTAAAATATTCACTTCCTTCTTGATTATAATATCCCATTTTTGAACGATTACTTTTTCGTTTCATATTTGAGCTGTAAAACCTTGAAAGATCATCAATCTGTGTTAGTCTTATATCAGGTATTCCGTCATTTAATATAAACTTCGAGCTGGTGTGTTCAAAAGGACTATCCAATAATGTTGATTTTTTGAATAGATATCCGGTCGATTTGGGATATTGAAATTTGCTAAATTCTTTACCCTTAATATCCGGTAATCGAGCACTTACAAAAGTTCCTTTATTTGGAATGACCTGAACCCAACCTTGTGAAGAAAGCTCTTCAAAAGCAGCCGTAATCGTGTTCCTGTGAACGTCTAGTAATAGTCCTAATGCTCTGCTTCCTAAAAGCTTTGTTCCGGATCTCATTTTTCCTTGAGCAATTGCTTGAATAAGCTGGTTCGCGATTTGAAGATAAATCGGACTGCTTATTTCTCTATTAACTTGAATAAAACTTCTATATGGAACTTCAACCGGACTATTCATATTATTAAAACTGGTACCTATATATAGTCCGGTAAGGTAGTACTTTTGATCGAAAGATGAAAAATATGAAATCAATTCTAGATAAAATTGTTCAAAATAACCTAATTCATGCAAAATGGTTAAATACCTTATCCTTCATGGAAAACGCAGGAGCCAGAAAGATATCTGCCTGTGAGGATAAAGAGAAAACGGATATTATTCAGTTGAAACATGCCGCAGAGGAACATCGACATGCATATTACTTAAAAAAGCAAATCGGAAAATTGCAAGTAGTCGGTTTTGATTTTTATAAGGAGAATTCGATGATTGGAGGCAAATCTTCACAGCAATATTTAAATAAACTGGATGTATTGGCCTGTCGATATTTAAAGAATCAATTTAATCTTACTGGTCAAGAATTAAAATATGCAGCCTATCTATTTGTGACCTATGCAATTGAGGTTCGAGCTGATGAATTATACCCCATCTATCAGGAATCACTTACTGCGCATCAATCAAAGGTGATGGTAAAATCAATTATTTTGGAAGAAGAGGGGCATTTAGAAGAAATGATTAATCAATTGGAACACTTTAATCCAGATTGGAAAATTCATGCAGAATCCGTGTTGCGTATTGAGAGTGAACTTTTTGCTGAATGGATGAAGGCTGTTTCTAAAGAAGTTGAAGAATATGAACTCGGTACAGCAACGATTGGTTAATCAATTAATGGTTAGAGAAAGGGAGGGAACACTTCGTTTTTTACCTAAAACTCTAAATGGAATTGATTTTTACTCCAATGATTATTTGGGATTTGCCAGAAATGTTGAATTGCAGGAGCGACTTCATGATTTACTCAGACAATATCCTCATTCTGTTAAAGGTGCAACAGGTTCAAGGTTGATTTCAGGGAATTCTGTAATAACAATGGAAATAGAGGAATTTATTGCAAAAGAGCATGGAGTAGATGCTGCGCTTCTCTTGCCTTCAGGTTTTGTTGGCAATTTATCTTTATTTTCTGTTCTCCCTCAAAAAGGGGATACTATTCTTCTGGACGAAAAAATTCATCGATCAGTAATTGATGGTTGTAGACTATCACCGGCGAAGCGCTGGAAATTCAAACATAACAATTTAAACCATTTGGAAGAGCTTATACAGCGTAGTTCCGGACAAATATGGATTGGGGTGGAGAGTTTATATTCAATGGATGGAGATTTTGCTCCTTTGTCTGAACTTGTACGTTTGGCCCATAAATATTCTGCAGCGTTAATTGTAGATGAAGCCCACGCTATCGGGACTTTCGGCCTTGGTCTATTAAATAAATTTGGCTTGCAAAACCAAGTGTTTGCCAGCCTGGTTACCTATGGCAAGGCTATGGGACATTCCGGTGCAGCCATCCTTGGATCTAAGGTATTGATTGAGTATCTGATTAATTATGCTTCTGCTTTTATTTACAGTACCGCATTATCGGATTTTCATGCGTTAGCTATTAAAGAGTCTTATCTTTTTCTAAAAAATAATAAGCTGATAATTAATGGTTTGATGGGTAATGTGGACTATTTTAATTCACTTATTATTTCGGATGAATTACACAGAGATAGTCCAATAAAACCTATAAAATTTAAGGATTTAAAAAAGCTTCAACAAGCAAATGAAACATTGCTTGAGCGTGGTTTCTTGAGTTGTGGGATTAAGGCCCCAACGGTAAGGGAAGGTGAGGAGCGGATTCGGATTTGCTTACATGCTTTTAATAGTAAGGAGGAAATAAATCTATTAGGAGACATTTTAAAAGAAATCATGCATGAGTAGAAGATATTTTATAACAGGAATAGGTACTTCTGTTGGAAAAACAATTGCCTCTGCGGCTTTGGTAAAGCTTTGGGATGCTGCTTATTGGAAACCTATTCAATCAGGAGATTTAGAAAGTACGGATAGTATGCTTTTAAAATCTCTTGTCGGCAACCAATTGCTAGTCTTTCCGGAGCGATATAAATTGAAGACTGCCGTATCCCCTCATTATGCTGCAGAAATAGATGCTGTGCAGATTAGAATTCAAGATTTTCAATTACCTGATTTGCATAACAATTTTATTGTTGAAGGAGCAGGTGGAATGTTTGTACCCATAAATGAAGAGGAATTTATGATTGACTTGGTTGAATACCTGGAATTGCCAGTCATATTGGTTTGTTCTGATTATTTAGGGAGTATAAATCATACCCTGTTATCTTTTCATAGTTTAATAGAAAGAGGTATCCCTGTTGAATACATTTTATTGAACGGTAATTTCAAGGATTCTACCAAGCGAATTCTTTTAAAAAACAGACCAGTTGGAAGTAAAATTATTGAGTTACCAATGCTGGAGACACTGGATCAACAAGGCTTGGAAAAAGCTTTAAATAAGATAAAAATTGAAGATTAAAAAGATGGAGATGAATGATAATAATACATTAAAACATGATTGGTCTAAGGAAGAGTTGTTAGCCATATACAATAAACCTTTGTTGGACTTGGTTTACGAAGCAGCTTCGGTACATCGAAAATGGCATAATCCAAGGGAAGTACAGATATCCACCTTATTATCTGTAAAAACCGGAGGTTGCCCTGAAGACTGTTCGTATTGTGGGCAAGCGGCGCGATATCATACAGATATTAAGGTTCAGGCATTATTACCCACCGAGACTGTCTTAGCACACGCAAAAAAAGCTAAGGCCAACGGATCTTCCCGGTTTTGTATGGCAGCAGCCTGGCGGGAAGTAAGAGATAACCGTGATTTTGATCGGATTATAGATATGGTGAAAGGTGTGAACGAAATGGGATTGGAGGTTTGCTGCACATTAGGAATGCTAACAGAACATCAAGCTCAACGATTACAGGAGGCAGGTCTATATGCTTATAATCATAATTTGGATACTTCGGAGGAATTTTACGATGAAATAATATCTACCAGAAAGTTTGATAATCGAATTGAAACGATCAAGAATGTCCGAAAAGCGGGTATTACTGTATGTTCCGGAGGGATAATAGGTTTAGGAGAGAAGGTTAATGATCGAATATCCATGTTGCGGACGCTGGCTAATATGGAAGTACATCCTGAATCTGTTCCGATCAATGCATTAGCACGGGTAGCAGGAACTCCATTAGAAAATTTACCGAAAGTTGATGTTTGGGATATGGTACGCATGATTGCCACAGCAAGGATTGTAATGCCGGCATCTATGGTGCGATTGAGTGCGGGGAGAATTGAAATGAATGAGGTGGAACAAGCTTGGTGCTTTATGGCCGGGGCTAATTCCATCTTTACCGGTGAGAGACAAACTTTGCTGGTGACACCAAATCCAGGAGTAGATGAGGATATGCAGATGTTAAAGAATTTGGGCTTAAGAGCAATGGTAGTGAAAAGAGAGGAATTATGCAGCAGCAATGGATAGATCGTGACATAGCGGTCAACTGGCATCCTTATTCTCAAATGAAAACGAGTCAGCATATTCCTATCGTTAAAGGAAAAGATGCTTATCTTTTTGATGTTGAGGGAAATCGCTATCTAGATATGGTGAGTTCATGGTGGGTAACGATTCACGGACACTCAAATCCTTATATTGCCCAAAAAGTATTTGAACAATTAAATACGCTTGAACAGGTAATTTTTGCTGGCTTTACCCATGAACCGGCTATAACTTTGTCCGAAAGGTTATTAAAATTATTACCAGCTAATCAAAGTAAGATTTTTTATTCAGACAATGGTTCGACTGCAGTTGAAGTTGGATTAAAGATGTGTGTACAGTATGCTTTTAATCAAGGGGTTAAAAAGAATAAGATAATAGCTTTGAAGAATGGGTATCATGGAGATACTTTTGGAGCTATGTCTGTTAGCGAAAGAGGTCAGTGGACTGCACCATTTGACGACATGTTATTCGATGTTCTGTTTGTAGAAGCTCCGGATGAAACCAATTTAGAGCATACTAAAAAATTGATTAAGGAAAATGCGGGAGAGATAGCTTGTTTCATTTACGAGCCTTTAGTTCAAGGAGCAGGAGGTATGTTGATGCATAAAGCCGAACATCTTTCTGGATTAATGGAGTATTGCAGATCCTTAGGCGTTCTTTTACTCCAGGATGAGGTCTTTGTCGGTTTTGGAAGAACCGGAACTTTATTCGCAGCAGATCAGTTACGGGTTTCGCCCGATATCATGTGTTTTTCAAAAGGTTTAACAGGAGGAACAATGCCTATGGGTATTACCAGTTGCTCGGACCTGATCTATAATGCTTTTTATGCTGATGAAAAAAAAATGGCATTATTTCATGGGCATTCCTTTACTGCAAGCCCCATAGCATGTGCCGCTTCTCTGGCTAGCTTGGATCTCTTACTTGAGGACTCGACTTTAGCAAATATTAAACGCATAGAAAATAGCCATAGAAATTTTGTAGTTCAATTAGCTGGGAAGAAGAGGGTGAAACATGTTCGTCAAACGGGAACAATCTTAGCTTTTGAGTGGGATACAGGTTCTGAAGCATCTTATTTCAGTAAAATTCAGGAAAAGTTATTTAAAGCTTTTATGGCTAGAGGGATTCTATTGAGACCATTAGGAAATGTACTTTATATCTTACCCCCTTATTGTATAAAGCAAGAAGATTTGGATTATACCTATCAGGTAATTCTACAACTATTGGATACAGCAGATTTTTAAGAAATATTTATTAAGTAATATTCATGCAAAAGGCTTGCTAGTATTTTTGCTATGCAAGCCTTTAAGTTATTTTATGGTTTTAACGCCAATCTTTTTATAAGATGTTCCATTCCATTGGTAGGTTTCTTCCGTTTTGATGATTGTAAATTCCAATTCCTCTAAAGATTCAACTTCATCATAATCCTCTGTTTCTCCTTGTTCGGTAAGCTTTAGGATAATATCTTTTCCTTGTTTATGTTGGTTTGGGAGGACAAGCTCTTCCCCATAATAGTAAACCCCTGCATCTGAAACACTGACAGTCTTAGGTAATGCTGTGAAATTTTGACCATTCCATGCAAACATATTATCTTCAGAGCCTATGCCACATGCTTCACCTAGAAATTTGATTGAATACAGAAATTTTGTGTTTGGAAGCCCATCATTTTCTACTATTTCAGAATAGCTGTAAGACTGTTCTCCCGGGTAATAAGGAAAGCTTATGCTTGAAATAAGTTGTTTGTTTTTATCCAATGCTTTAGCTTCAACCCAATAGTAGTTACCATACTCATCCTCGGATTTCCATGCATAACCATAGAGAAACTTATTCCCGCTTTTAGGATCTATTTTGCTATCTATACTTAATAATCCTAACCAGATATATCCTGTTTTCTTTGTATTGTTAAGTTGATATTCTATTTTATACCATGGAAGATACATTCCTCTAATAGAAGTAGCATTTAAGCCATCTTCATCAAGGAATTTAACAGGAGTTCCAAGAGGAATAGAGTCTATTAAATTACTTTTTGCTGTAGGTTCTTCGCGAATATAGGCCATGTTTACAAAGACGAGTGAGGTACTATCTTTTTGCGTATGATGTAAGTTATAAGTGGCATCTACTGCATAAGCTGCGGGTTCCTGATCCTGTGCCTTACTTTTGTAGGTAATTCCTGCAAGTAGAAGTATAACAAATATGAGTTGATTTCCTAAGTTTCTCATTTTAGTTTAGTAGATAATTTTCACAAATTTAAGTAGAATATGTTATCAAAATATAGCTGGTAACAGGTATTTTTAATCAATAGGAATTTATAATAAAGTAATATTACGATTCAGTGATAATTAGTTAATTAAATGTAATACAGCTATTTGGGTCTATGATTTTGAATTTAAACACTCCGATGTAAATATTTTTATTACAGAGTAGTCTACTAATTAGGTGGATTTTATATATTTGCAGCAGAAATTCAAATCATGCATACTATACTGATACAATTTTATTGTCGAATGTTTTTAGGAGATAGGTAAATAGAGGGCTACTATCTCCAATAATCACCTTATTCCATTTTTTAATCAACATAACATTTTTTACATGAATAGAACGATATACTTTTATCTCGTAGGGCTGCTTTTTGCATCTAATATTAGCAGTTTACAAGCTCAAAATATCTTAAAGGGGAAGGTATTGGATGAGTTAAATAGGGCAATTTCGGGAGCTACCATTCTTGAAAAAGCAACACAGAAACAAACACAAACTAATGAAGCTGGGGAATTTAGTTTAGATTCTCCAAATCCTACAGGAAAAATAACTGTTAGATTTTTAGGTTACCAAGACCAGGAAGTAACTTTTAATTCAACAGAACCTATAACAGTACGACTATCTCAGAGCAATGATGTACTCGAAGAAGTTGTGGTTACTGCATTAGGTATTTCCAGAGAGAAAAAAGCATTAGGATACGCTGTTCAGGAAGTGAAATCAACTGAATTGCAAACCCGTCCAACGAATGCCATGTCTGCCTTATCAGGAAAAGTTGCTGGTCTACAGATTATTTCTTCAGGCGGAAATATGGGAGGTTCTACACGAACGCTCTTACGTGGTATTAATTCTATTGCCGGTAGTAATCAACCATTATATGTAGTAGATGGAACCCCAATAGACAATTCAGATTTAAATTCCTCATCAGCCATCAATGGTTCTGCAGGAAAGGATATTGGAAATATGATTCAGGATTTAAATCCGGATGATATCGATAATATTTCAGTGCTAAAAGGCCCTTCCGCAGCTGCACTATATGGATCCAGAGCAGCCAATGGTGTAATTTTAATTACGACTAAACGTGCTGGAAAGGGAGAACAGGTAAGTATTGACTTAAATACCGGATTGGAATTTGAAAATATAGTTCGCCTTCCTAAGCGTCAACATTTATATGGACAGGGATATAAGCAGACTTTTGATGTCGTTAATATTGATGGTACAGAGTACAAAATTGTTGATTATGCAGCTGACGAGAGCTGGGGGCCTAAATTAGATGGAACTCCGGTATTGCAGTGGTATAATTTAAACCCTGAAGATGCCGCTGATTATCTAAATCCTTCAGCTTGGTTATATCCGGAAAATGATGTTAATTATTTCTTTAACACCGGATTGGCAAATACAAATAATGTTGCGATCTCAGGAAACTCCGGAAATACGAATTATCGTTTTTCCTATACTAATAAGAATGTAAAAGGTACTGTTCCAAACGCTTCATTAGGAAGAAATACGCTAAATTTCTCGGGAGGTACCAAATTAGGGAAGTTGAGCATCACTTCAAGTATTAATTATATACATAATACTTCATTAGGAAAACCTTGGACAGGGGCTTCAAACCGGAATATTATTTTGGAGGCCTTCCAATGGGGCGGGGTTCAGGTTGATTATAAGCGATTAGAAAATTATAAACGCGCTGATGGTACTCCTCTAGCATGGAACAGAACGGGCTGGCAAAATACCCCGGAAGCAGAAGCAACAAGATTCATAGATAATCCTTTTTGGTCTGCTTACGAGAGTTATCTGGAAGAAAAAAGAGATCGTTTTTATGGAAATGTTGGTGTTCAATATGAGGTAACGGATTGGCTAAATGTAGGTGCGAAAGTCCATGGAGATATCTATCAGTTCGATACGCAAGACCGTATAGCAGTTTATTCAAGGAGTACTTCTCAGTATGAGGAAACCAGTAATAAGTTGAATGAATATAATTATGAATTTTTAGCTACTGCTAAAAAAAATTGGAATAAGCTATCATTAGTTGCCAATGTTGGTGCAAACTTAAGGGACCAGAACCGTAAAGTTGATTATGGAATTACGCAAGGAGGGTTAATTATTCCGAATTATTATAACTTGAAAAATGCTTCAAATGTAAAAATTGAGAATTTCACTTATAATCGTCGAGTTGCTTCTGTATATGGGAGTGCTTCATTAGGTTATAATGATATCTTATATGTGGATGCTACAGTGCGAAATGATTGGTCTTCAACACTTCCAACGCATGCGAATTCATTTATTTACCCATCATTTACGGGTAGCTTTGTCTTCTCCCAATTACCGGCTTTACAAGGTCAGGACTGGCTATCATTTGGTAAAGTTCGATTAGGTTGGGCTCAAGTAGGGAATGATACAGATCCTTATCAATTATATAAGGTATATGAAGTGGAGCAATCTTTTGATGGTAAGCCATCTAATAAACTTCCATCAACATTAAATAATGAAGACCTGAAACCTGAAATTACAAGCTCGTGGGAGGCTGGTGCAAATTTGCAGTTTTTCAGAAATAGATTAGGTTTGGACGTTACGTATTATCATAATACCTCCAGAAACCAAATTTTACCTATTCCGGTTTCATCAGCATTTGGGTATGAGGCAAAAGTATTAAATGCAGGAAAGGTCGAAAATAAAGGATTGGAGATTATATTAAACGGTACACCAGTAAAGAACGACAATTTCGAATGGAACAGCTCATTAAACTGGTCAAGGAATAGAAATAAGGTTTTAAAACTAGATGAATTAGTTAATACTTTATCTCTAAGTTCTTCACTGGTTAATTTGGTTGCAAGAGAAGGTCAACCGTATGGGCAATTATTAGGATATGATTTTGTTTACACAGATAAAGGTGAGAAAGTTGTAAAAGAAGACGGTACTTATTTGAGAACTTCACAGTTAACTCCTTTGGGATCGGTTCTTCCTGATTATTTATTTGGATTCCAAAATAATTTCCGCTATAAAAACTTCAATTTCGGTTTCCTAATTGATGGTCGAGTTGGAGGTAACTTTTATTCGCAAACCTATAGCATAGGTATGTATTCAGGAATTCTGGAACGAACAGCTGAAAATAATATTAGAGAGGATGGGATTATACTGGAAGGTGTAAAAGCTGATGTTGTATTCAACGCTGACGGTACTTATTCAACAAGTAATGTTCGTGAAAATGATACGCGAATTACTGCTCAGCAATGGGGAAGGAATGAGTCTTCAGGACCAACTACTTTCTCTATTTTCGATGGAACATTCGTGAAGTTAAGAGAAGTGACTTTGGGATATAATATTCCTTTATCAAATCCGAAAGTAATTAAAAGAGTCCACCTTTCTGCCTATGCCAGAAATATCTGGAATATTTATACGAAGAGTAAATATATAGACCCCGAGTTTGCGAATAGCAGTGGAAATGTCCAGGGTATAGAAGGGGGTAATATTCCCACTCCATTAACTTATGGATTTAATGTTAACCTTAAATTTTAAAGCGAGAATCATATGAAATTATCACATATTATATATTCAACTTTAGTTGCATTGAGTTTGTTTTCCTGCTCAAAAGATACTTTTAATGAAATTAATACAGATCCCAATAGACCGGCTAAAGTTCCTACTCCAAGTCTGTTTCTGTCCGCTGAGCGACAGATTGTGAATGCTTTGAGAAGTGAATCTATTCATTTTCGTGGAGCACAGCTTTTTGCACAGTACTTTAGTCAGAATATTTACACAGACCAATCCCGGTATTTGGTTTCGGCCACTTATTCTGATGAATATTGGACAAATACTTACAAAGGATTAAATAATCTTAATGAAATTATAACCTTGAACGAGGATGAGGGCACAAAGGTAGAATCAGAAGCAAACGGAGCGGGATATAATGCTACCCAAATAGCAATTTCCAGAATATTGAAGTCTTTTGCATTTCATTCTTTAACCGATGTTTTTGGCGATATACCTTACGAATCTTATGGTAATAAAGATGAAGATTTTCAGGCTTTGAAAAGAAATCCGGACATATTAACCCCTAAATACACGAGTCAGGAGAAAATCTACAAAGATATATTGAATGAGCTGAAAGTGGCGGCTGATACGTTAGCAAAATATAAGTCCGGTATTACCTTTGGTAGCTCAGATATTATCTATCAAGGGAAGAATGAAAATTGGTTTAAGTTTGCAAATTCCCTTCGGTTAAGATTGGCAGTGAGGTTATTGGCAAAGGATAAAGCTTTGGCAACTCAACATATTGAGGACGCCTTAGAAAAAGGAGTGTTTACATCGAATGCAGATAATGCAGGTTTTGTGTATTCAACGGCTTCACCTTATGAATCTCCTTTATTTAGAGCCACAGTAACCGCTAATAGAAAGGATTTTGCCGTTTCACATGTACTCATTGATGTTTTGAAAGGAGAACGAGGACCTTTTAAATTTCCCGATCCGCGCTTAGCGAAATATGCCAAACCGAATAGCAAAAATGTATATAAAGGACAACCTTATGGATTGCCATTGGAAGCGGGTAGCTTATTCCCGGTTGATAGCATCTCTCTTCCAGGGGAACTTATCAACAAAGCAAATGCTAATGAAATTCTACAAGAATATGCAGAGGTTGAGTTTTTAATTTCAGAATATAAAGGATGGGAGCAGAGTAGCTATGAAAAAGGAGTGAAGGCCTCTTTAGAAAGATGGGGAGCGAGTGCGGATGATGTAACAATCTATCTTGGTAATTTACCCAAGGCTAATAAAGAATATGTGCTTTCTCAAAAATATCTTGCCTTATTTGGACAGGGAATTGAATCCTGGACTGAAATAAGGAGGACAGGCTATCCGTTATTTTTGGTAAAGAAGAATGAGGTAGTATGGGCGGGTGAAGTTCAGGGGAAGCCAGTATCCTATACTTTTGTGCCTGAAGTTGGAGATGCAATTCCAAGCCGTTTAGTGTATCCTTTAAATGAACAAAGTACTAATCAGGTAAATTATCGAGCAGCATTAGAAAACCAAGGTGATGATGTTCAATTCACTAAACTTTGGTGGAATAAATAAGGGAAAGAATATCTATTAAAT
>JBEBRZ010000093.1:0-12964 GCA_040394615.1 Sphingobacterium mizutaii | reverse complement strand
GCTGCTTTTTTTATTTAGGATGCCTTTGCAGAAAGTGCTAAGGCATATAATTTCATCTGCTTAACCATTGCCAGTAATCCATTGGCTCTGGTAGGAGAAAGATGTTCTTTTAATCCGATTTGGTCAATAAAATAAAGATCTGCAGCTGCAATCTCTTTAGGTGTATGCCCTGAAAGCACCTTAACCATTAAGCTCACCAGACCTTTTGTAATGACAGCATCAGAATCTGCGGTAAAAAACAATTTATCCTCTTTCATTTCGGGAAATAACCAAACCTTTGACTGGCATCCCTTTATTATATATTGATCTTGTTTATTGGATTCGTCTATTAAAGGTAATTCCTTTCCTAATTGAATAATGAATTCATATTTCTCCATCCAATCTTGATAAAAAGAAAAATCTTCAATCAATTCATCCTGTATTTCATTTATTGTCATAATCGCATTTATACTAGCATCATAACAGCACGCTTCACGCCTGCCACTAAAGCATCGATTTCCTCTTTTGTATTATAAACTGCTAAACTGGCTCTTACCGTACCTGGAATTTGAAACTGCTCCATAACAGGCTGTGCACAGTGATGTCCTGTACGGACCGCAATTCCCAATTTGTCTAATAAAACCCCGATATCATAGGGATGAGTACCCTCCACGATAAAAGAAATTACAGAAGATTTCTCTTTTGCTGTTCCAATGATTCTTAACCCGTCTACCTCTAAAAGCCTCTCCGTAGCATAGTTCAACAAATCATCTTCATATTTCTTAATATTATCAATTCCCAAAGAATTTATATAATCGATTGCTGCATTTAAAGTGATGCCGGCTTCGATATTAGGTGTGCCTGCCTCAAATTTAAAAGGTAACTCATTATAGGTGGTTTTTTCGAAGGTTACATCTTTTATCATATCTCCTCCACCTTGATAAGGAGGAATGTTATTCAACCACTCTTCTTTACCATACAATACTCCTACACCAGTTGGTCCATACATTTTATGGCCTGAGAAAGCCAAAAAATCAACATCCAATTCCTGAACATCAATTTTCAAATGTTGAACTGCCTGAGCAGCATCAATTAAAACAGGAACATCCAGCGCATGTGCCAGATCAATAATTTCTTTAACCGGATTAATCGTACCTAATGCATTTGATACATAGTTAACAGCTACAATTTTTGTTCTTGAACTCAACAAGGATTTATAAGCTTCCATATCAAGCTCGCCGGATTCGGTCATCGGAATAACCTTCAATATAGCCCCTTTGACTTCACAAATCATTTGCCAAGGCACAATATTCGAATGATGTTCCATCGCGGAAATAATCACTTCATCCCCTTCCGAAATATATTTCTGTCCGTAACATGTGGCCACTAAATTAATACTGTCAGTCGTTCCTTTTGTAATGATAACCTCGTAATCATGCTTTGCATGAATAAACTCCTGTACTTTCCTACGAGTAACTTCAAATGCATCCGTAGAAATTTGACTCAGGTAATGTACTCCTCGGTGCACATTACTATTCATATCGGTATAATAGTTTACGATGGCATCGATGACAGCTTTTGGTTTCTGTGTCGTAGCCCCATTATCTAAATAGACCAAAGGTTTCCCGTTTACCTCACGTTTCAAAATAGGAAAATCTTCTCTTATCGCTTTGATGTCTAATGTATCCAATTTTAGCTTGTTTTATTATTCATACAAAGTTAGCATATAATAAAAACATATCCGTCATCAATCATTTATTTAAAGTAATAATTTGGAATTTTAAAACATAATCAGCGGATAGTAGTTTAAATAGTAAAATTAAATCCATATTAAATTAAGTTTAATTACCTTTGTTAATTATGCAAGAACTCCCTTTAAATATTCCTGAAGGCTCTAGAAAAGAGGTTATGACCTATTTGGAACCTTTCATGTTAAATGAAATGTCTGAGTATCTTAAACCCGTTGAGGACATGTGGCAACCGGCTGATTTCCTGCCCGATGCTACCAGATCTACTTTTTTTGAAGAGATTCGTGATTTACAAGAAAGTGCTAAAGAACTCCCTTATGATTTAGTTGCTGTACTAATCGGTGATACTGTGACTGAGGAAGCTTTACCTACTTATGAATCGTGGCTTACCATGGTTGAAGATGTAAATAAAAACGAACAAGGGGGCTGGATGAAATGGGTTCGTGCATGGACAGCTGAAGAAAACCGTCACGGTGATCTATTAAACAAATATCTGTATTTATCGGGTCGGATTGACATGAAACAGTTCGAAATTTCAGTACAGTATTTAATTCATGATGGTTTTGATATCGGTACAGGAGCAGATCCTTATCGGAACTTCATCTATACTTCCTTTCAGGAATTAGCAACCAATGTTTCTCACCGTCGTGTAGCAGCACTCTCTAAAAAGTCAGGTGATAAATTGCTTGCAAAAATGTGTGGTGTTATTGCATCTGACGAAGCCAGACATGCTAAAGCATATATGTCCTTTATCTCTCATGCTTTGGTTGTAGATCCGAGTGAGGTAATGATTGCATTTGAAGACATGATGAAGAAAAAGATTGTGATGCCAGCTCATTTCCTTAGAGAAGCCGGAGAACCTCAGGGTGATGCCTTTGCACACTTTTCTGATGCAGCTCAACGCTTAGGTGTTTATACAGCTGTCGACTATGTGGACATCCTTAAAGAACTAATAGCTGACTGGAAAATAGATAAAGTATCCGGACTAAATGAACAAGGTGAAAAAGCCAGAGATTATCTGATGAGATTACCTGACCGTTTATTACGCCTGGCAGACCGTATGAAAATCCCTGAAAAAGAATACAGTTTCAAATGGATCTATCAATAAAAAATTAACAAAAAATGACGCTCAATATTGGCGTCATTTTTTGTTATTAATAAGATCTTACATCTTCATTATTTTTTTTAAAGGTTCTTTATTTCCAGGAGTATCCCAAACCTATACCTAGCCATACTCCTTTGGTACCGTCAATTGTGTTAAATAACGGTGAATATGTGATCTGAAAACTTAGACCGCTTATTTCAGGTGTATATCGGTATCCTATATCGGCAGAGATTATAACTGACTTAAAATCATCTTTATGAACGTTTCTCTCAGCATCTACTGCGAAAATAGAATTAACTCCCACAATAAAGCCACTTTCTCCTTTTCCATATATATAATTTATGCCCACCGGAATTGTAAATATCTGATCCAGATCAAAGGCTCCAAAAGTTCCACCTAACCCTGAACGAAAACCAAAACCATCATTTACTTCTTTCTTAAATCTCATATCAAAATTAGCTGAAGCAAAAATCCCCGCACCTCCTATTTCGACATAACCGAATTTACGATGTTGGCCAAATAACTGAATGGAAACCAATGATAATAACAAGATAACTAATGACACTTTCTTCATGTAATTTTTATTTTTTTGTTATATTTTCTTAAATCATTTTACGAGTCAAATTTTTCTGAATATATAATTTATCTGTACGTAAAAATAATATTATTTTGTTTAAGTAAAAATTTACACCGAAATCTTAAAACAGCAAGCTGAAAATCCACTCAACTGATCTTATCAATTTGAAAACAAAAAAATAATAAGTCCAGAGGACTTAAAATCTTCGAGTGAGGGTTTCAATTATACAAGCAACATTTCTTTGAAATATTTAACTCTTTGCTCAGCCTATTAGAAGCGTATTAGTATTGAGTAAGTAACGGGTGATATACGGGTGAGATATGAGTGAGATATGGGTAAGTTCGCGGATAGACGTTATCAAAAGACCGTCATTTTTAGGCTTTATTTCTTTCAATTGTTTAATTATTCATAATTTAGTTGTTGTACTAATAATTGTTATGCCAAGAGAAAAATTCAATCAATATTCATGGGTTCTGGACAGGACGGCCCGCAGAGTAAAGCAGTTTGCTCAATCCTCATTTTCTAATCACGGAATTGATCTCACTGTGGATCAATGGTCGGTTATCAAAACTTTGAATGAACAGGAGGATTTAACGCACAAAGACTTAGCGGATATATGCGGGAAGGATCAGCCTACAATGACTCGTATAGTTGATCTTTTATTGAAAAAAGGATATGTCAATCGGGTTGAACATCCTACTGACAGAAGAAGCTTGCATATTCAGTTAACAACTTTAGGTAAAGAACAAGCCAAGAATTTATCTCCTCTTGTAAAAGAATTCAGGATGAAGGCTTGGGAGAATCTTACTGATGAAGATTTTGAACATTTCACAAGAATTTTAAATACTATTTACAATAATTTAGAAACAAAATAGACATGATTACAACAGATATTTGCATTATTGGAGCAGGCCCTGTAGCCTTATTTGCTGTCTTTGAAGCAGGTTTACTGAAAATGCGTTGTCATTTAATAGATGCGTTGCCACAAATCGGCGGACAGTTGTCTGAGATCTACCCACACAAACCGATTTATGATATTCCCGGTTATCCTAGTATTACCGCTCAGGAGCTTATTAATAACCAAATGGCACAGATAGAGCCATTCCATCCTACGTTTACCTTAGGAGAGCGTGTTGATGAACTTCAAAAACAAGATGATGGTTCTTATATTGTTATCGGGTCTGAAGGCACTCAGATTCATTGCCAGGTAGTAGTTATTGCAGGTGGACTAGGATGCTTCGAACCTCGGAAACCGGAATTAGAGAATTTAACCACTTATGAAGGTAAAAATGTTCATTACATGGTTAAAGATCCTGAGAAATTCAGAGATCAAAGAATCGTCATCGCCGGAGGTGGAGATTCAGCATTAGATTGGACTATTTTCCTAAGTGATATCGCCAAAGAAATTACGTTAGTACATAGAAGTGATAGTTTCCGGGGTGCCCCGGACTCTGCAGAGAAAATTTTTCATTTAGCACAGAAAGGAAAAATAAACCTATTACTATCGCATAATTTAAAGAAACTGAATGGCAATGGAATCTTGGAAACTGTGCATCTCACAAATAAAAATAAAGAGGAAGTTATTATAGCAACCGATCACTTTATTCCATTGTATGGATTAAGTCCCAAATTAGGTCCTATTGCAGATTGGGGATTAACTATTGATAAAAACGCGATAGAGGTTAATACTTTCGATTATTCCACCAATATAGAACGGATATATGCTATTGGTGACATCAATACATATCCCGGCAAATTGAAATTAATTCTTTGCGGTTATCATGAAGCAGCCTTAATGGCACAGAGTGCTTTTAAATATGTTTATCCGGATCAGAAATTAAGTTTTAAATACACTACTGTTAATGGTATAAATGCATTTTAGAAATGGAAAATATCATCACAATAAATGTAGAAGATAGAGATGGTACGCTAAATGAAGTTATGGTGCCTACGGATGTTAACCTCAGCTTGATGGAAATCCTAAAAGCGTCGGAATATGAAATATTAGCGACCTGCGGAGGGATGGCACTATGTGCGACCTGCCATGTTGAGGTATTAAGCGGAGCTGAAAATCTTCCGGAAGCAGGAGATCAGGAGTTGGATATGTTGGACACTTTACCTGATTCGGATGATAATAGTCGACTTGCCTGCCAACTCAGGTTAACAGAAATAAATAACGGCTTGACGATCAAAATAAAAGGTAGTTTACAATAGAATTTACAATGGTGTACAAATGACACTTAGTATTCAAAAATTAAGTATCTGAAAACAAATAAGATAGCAAAAGATTTAACACTTAAATATCCTTAAAACTAAAATTAGCGTATTTTTTTAGTGGATAATGCAAGAAAATGTCAGATATTTGTGCTTTATTTTAAAATTCTCTTAAAAAGAAAGTATTATGTTATTAAATCGTTCTGAAAGAAATTTTCCCCGAGTTATCGTTATTGGAGCTGGGTTTGGAGGTGTTGAATTAGCTCGCCAGCTAAAAAATAAAGAGGTGGAAGTTTTGTTGATAGACCGTAATAATTACCATACTTTTCAACCATTGATGTATCAGGTTGCAACCGGAACCTTGGCGTCAGATTCCATTTCATTTCCTTTGCGGAAGATGTTCAAAAACCAGCGGAATTTTCGTTTCCGTTTAGCGGAAGTTTTGAGCATCGACACTAAAAATAAAATGGTACATACTTCAGTAGCAGATTATGACTATGATTACCTAGTTATTGCTACAGGAGCTACTTCAAATTTCTTTGGTAATAAGCAAGTTGAGAAATATGCACTACCCATGAAAAATGTGGTAGAAGCATTAAATATTCGTAGCTATTTATTACAAAACCTCGAAGAAGCTGTTCTTCGCAAAAATGCATCAGACAGAGAGCGCTATTTAAATTTTGTTGTTGTTGGTGGCGGGCCTACAGGAGTAGAATTATCAGGTGCAATAGCAGAGTACCAACAACATATGCTTAAAATTGATTATCCGGAACTCTCTACTTATGAGATGAAAGTATTCCTAGTAGAAGGTACCGGTAAAATACTAGGTGCTCTTTCGGAGAAATCTTCCCGCGATGCGGAACGATATTTGGATGAATTAGGCGTCAAAACAATTTTAAATACAGTTGTAACTGATTATGACGGGAATACAGTAACCTTATCATCTGGAGAAAAAATTCCTACGAAAACTGTTATTTGGGGTGCTGGTGTCATGGGACAAATGCCGGAAGGTATTAAGCCGGAAAACATTGAGCGAGGTAACCGTATTAAAATTGATGAACAATGCCGTGTGGAAGGTGAACAGGACGTCTTTGCTATTGGGGATGTATCCGCTATGATCACTGATGAAAACCCAAGAGGATTGCCTGGCGTTGCACCGGTGGCTCAGCAGCAGGGCAAATATGTGGCTCAACACATTATGAATCTGTTGAATAATCAGGAGAACAACAACTTTAAATACTTTGATAAAGGTTCTATGGCTACTGTAGGTCGTGGTAGAGCGGTAGTTGACATGGGTAATCTTCATCTGAAGGGATTTATCGCCTGGATGACCTGGATGTTTGTTCACTTGGTTTCGATCTTCGGATTCAGAAACCGTGTCGTGACTTTCGTAAACTGGACGATTAAATTTTTAACTAAAAATTCGGGTATCCGACTGATCATCCATAAATACATTCGACCGGAATCCATACCTACAGAAGAACTAAAAGAAGTACAAAAACAATAAAACAAACTATAAACATGTAAAGGTCCTATCGAAAGATGTGGACCTTTCTTTTTTTAGTCGTATTTCAGTATATTAGCTATCGACCTACAAACAACCTATTCAAAAGAATGACAAAATTTCTTCCAGTTAAGGCATGGCTTATATTAGCTCTGTTTTTTGCCCATACTCCAATTAGTAAAGCCAATCAACTCGCCGAAAAAAATAGTATTGATAATAACCACCCTTTGCCAAATATCATATTAATTGTGGGCGAAAGTCATCGGGCGGAAGCCCTAAGTATTGCTGGCAATCCCTTTATTAAAACGCCTAACCTAGATCATTTAGCTGAAAATGGGTTACAATTTAGAAACGCTCATGTTACTACTGCGATCTGCTCCGTAAGCAGAGCAAGTATATTAAGCGGGCAACATCAGGCTCGGCACGGGATAAATGATTTTACTACGGGGTTCACATCTGAAGCCTTTCAGGAGACATTACCATTGCAATTGAAACAGCATGGATATTCACTTGCCTGGATTGGACCTTACGGCGTCGCTAATCCGCCAAGTAAAGATGCTTTTGATTATTGGGACAGTAATTTTGGATGGATGGAAAATGGAATACACCACACGGACAATGTTGCGGACAAGACCATGAAGTGGTTAGAAAACATCCCCTCTGATTCTCCATTTTTTATACAGTTGAATTTCAATGCTGCACATGAAATAGACCCTCAGGCGGGCAAACCTGCTTATTATGAAGTCCAGGAAAGGTTTAAAACCTTATATGAAAATATTGAAATTCCGACACCTGAATCTGCAGATCCCAAAGTATGGGAAAGCTTCCCTCCTTTCTTTCAAAACAATCAAAATATTGCCAGACAACGATGGCTAGGTTTTTTTTCTGATAATCAATTATTCCAGAAAAGCAGCAAAGATTATTACCGATCCTTAACAGGTGTTGATGATGCTATAGGAAAAGTAATCAGTAAACTAAAGAGTAAAGGCTTAGACAAAAACACCATTATTGTTTACATCAGCGATCATGGATTCTCTTTAGGAGAACATGGGATTATGGGGAAGTGGTATCCGTTCAAAGAGAGTACACATGTCCCCCTGATTATCTACAATCCGCTGAACAAAAAAATAAAAGGTAAGGTTGACCGGCAATCAGTGGCATTGAATATAGACATTGCTCCTACTATACTGGAAATGATAGATGTTGCAGTCCCGGAGCAAATGCAAGGAGAAAATTTAATTAAAATGTATCAAGGTAAAATTGATTATAGAAAACAATTTTTCTATAGCCATACCGTCATTGGTTCACCAGGATTACCGAAAACAGAAGCACTGATCAGCAGGCAGTACAAATACATCAAATTTTTGGAACATCCGTACGAAATTCTATATGATTTAAGGAAAGATCCCAATGAGACAGTCAACGAAATAGACAATCCAAAATATCATAAAATCTTAGCTGAATTACGATTAACCTTTGAAAAGGAAAAAGCAAAGGCCAAATAATCGGGAGAAGATTGTTAAAAAATGTTAATCTGACTTATAATAATACGAAAGGCATACCCTTTGCGTTATTAGTAGTATAAAAAGCAAAAGAGTAATAAAAAGTATAATTTCATAATTTAGGTTAATAATTGGTTTGGTAAAAAACCTGAGGTTCCCCACTTCAGGTTTTTTTATTATTTCTAACTACTATAATTTGTATTTTTGGTAACCTTAAAGAAATAAAGAATATCATGACAAATAAAGACATAGCCAAAGTATTTAAATTATGTTCACAACTAATGGAATTACATAATGAAAATCCATTTCGTACAAAAGCTATGGCTTCGGCATCTTTTCGGATTGACAAATTACCTTTTCAAGCGAGTCAATCAAACTTAGAAACTTTAAGCGAGCAACCTAATATTGGTAAAAGTACTGCTGAAAAGATTTTACAAATAGTTACCACAGGTACTTTCCCTGAATTAGAGAAGTTAATAGCAAAAACTCCAGAAGGCATTATTGAGATGCTTAAAATAAAGGGCCTTGGACCTAAGAAAATTCAAATTATCTGGCAGGATCTCGAAATTGAATCTGTTGGTGAATTATATTATGCATGCAATGAAAACCGTTTGATCGAAGCGAAAGGTTTCGGATTGAAAACTCAGGAAGAGATTAAAAAAGCGATTGAGTTCTCTATCGCTAATCAAGGTTGGTTTCTGTATGCTAAGGTTTTACCATCAGCACTTGAAGTTATTCAACATCTAGAGAAAGAACTTCCTCTAGCTCCGATAAGCTTCACAGGAGATTTTAGAAGAAAGGCTGAAACACTACAGCAAATAGACCTCATTATTGCAGCGGAGAAAGCGGATACACACCGTGCCATCAGCAATCTGGAATATGAATTTGATGTAGATGAGGAAAAACAAAAAATAAGCTTTAAAGATCAAAACGGAATTCCATTTGAGATCATTGTAAGCAGCATAACTGATTATGCTAAAAATCTATTAATAAGTACGGGTTCTGCTGATCATATTAAAAACTTACAAGCACTCGGAGAAATTAAATCACTGGATTCAGAAGAAGCTATTTATCAATCTTTGGGTCTAGCTTTTATAGAACCTGAATTGCGTGAAGGATTCAAAGAGATTGAATTAGCAAAAACAAACCAGCTTCCTCACTTAATTACATACGCTGATCTGAAAGGTTCACTTCACAATCACTCCACTTATAGCGATGGTGTTCATTCATTAAAAGATATGGCCCTCTATTGTAAAGAGGATTTGGGATTAGAATATTTAGGCATTTGTGACCACTCGAAAACAGCAGTCTACGCCAATGGATTGACTATAGAAAGAGTGGGAGAACAGTGGAAGGAAATTGATGAGCTAAATCAGAAACTAGCTCCTTTTAAAATATTCAAGGGAATAGAATCTGATATTTTATCAGATGGTTCTTTAGACTATCCGGAAGAGATATTAGCAAAATTTGATTTTGTCGTTGCGTCCATTCACAGTAATTTAAAAATGGATATTGACAAAGCAACACAAAGAATTATAAAAGCGATCGAAAATCCTTACACGACGATATTAGGGCATCCTACAGGAAGGTTATTATTGTCCAGGGCGGGATATCCCTTAGATTTCAAGAAGGTAATCGACGCTTGTGCTGCCAATAAAGTGGTGATCGAAATTAATGCAAATCCTTTACGGTTAGACTTAGACTGGAGATGGCATCAATATGCATTGGAGAAAGGTGTATTACTTTCTATCAACCCGGATGCGCATCGTAAGGAAGGTTTTCTGGACATGGAATATGGTGTATATGTAGGGAGAAAAGGAGGTCTGTCGAAAGAAAAATGCTTAAATGCATTTAGTTTAAATCAGATAGAGGACTACTTTACCAATAAGAGAAACTAAACATTATTAATAACCTGAATAATAATTAAATATGATTAAGGCAAAATCCTTATTTATGGGGTTACTGATCTGTTCTTCCGTTCAGTTCAGTCAGGCTCAATTGATGAAGGCAAAAGAAATTTATAGCAAAGCGGATTCATTACGTGGGGAATTAACGCCTCTTCGTACTTGTTATGATATACAATACTACCATTTAGATGTAAAAGTTGATATAGCCAATAAATTTATATCAGGAAGTAATCTTTTTAAATTTCAAGCTGTTGATCGATTTAATAAATTACAATTTGATCTATTTGATAACCTTTCGGTTGATAAAGTTGAATATAAAGGGAAGGAATTACCATTTACACGGGAGTATAATGCAGTCTTTGTAGATTTTCCAGAATACATCGAAAAAGGGAAGCTAGACTCATTTACAGTGTACTATTCAGGGAATCCAATTCAAGCAACCCGGGCACCTTGGGACGGCGGTTTTGACTGGAAGAAAGACAGCAAAGGCAAACCATGGGTAGCAACAGCCTGCCAAGGCTTGGGTGCCAGCGTATGGTGGCCAAATAAAGATCATCAATCTGATGAGGTGAACAGTATGTTGATTTCAGTTGCTGTACCAAA
This sequence comes from Sphingobacterium mizutaii, assembly GCA_040394615.1. Lineage (GTDB taxonomy): Bacteria > Bacteroidota > Bacteroidia > Sphingobacteriales > Sphingobacteriaceae > Sphingobacterium > Sphingobacterium mizutaii_A. Next base: position 1,825 of record JBEBRZ010000093.1, on the reverse strand, counting down.
TGAAGTGATGAATATCTCTAACGGTCGATTAATCAAAACTGAAAAATTGAAAGATGGTTATACAAAATACCATTGGAAAGTAGAAAATCCTATTAATAACTATAATGTAGCTTTAAATATTGGCGATTATGCTCATGTAGAAGAAACCTATCAGGGAGAGGAAGGTCCTTTAACAATGGACTACTATGTACTAAAAGAAAATTTGGATAAAATCGATCATTTAAAAAAGAACGCTAAAGAGACTTTAGAGGCTTTTGAACATTGGTTTGGTCCTTATCCTTTTTACAAAGACGGGTATAAACTAGTTGAAACCGCACATTTAGGAATGGAACATCAAAGTGCAATCGCTTATGGCAACAAGTATCTTAACGGATATTTAGGAAATGATGGTTCAAGAACGGGCTGGGGTTTAAAATGGGATTTCATTATTGTACACGAGTCCGGCCATGAGTGGTTTGGTAATAATATAACAGCAAGAGATCTGGGCGACATGTGGATTCATGAGAGTTTCACGAATTACTCTGAAGCTTTATTTATCGATTATTTCTATGGTAAAGAAGCAAGTCAGGCGTATGTAAATGGGAACCGTAGAGGGATCCAAAACGACATCCCTTTGCAAGGTCCATATAATGTAAACAAAGAGGGTTCCGGAGACATGTATAACAAAGGGGGTGTGTTACATAATATGATACGTACGATGATTGATGATGACGACAAATGGCGTGAGATTTTAAGGGGATTAAACGAGCATTTTTATCATGCTACAGTTGACTATCAGGATATATTAAATTATATGAGTGAGAAGTCCGGCATTAATTTATCCAAAACCTTCGAGCAGTATATACAAACGAAAAGTATTCCTACTTTGGAAATTATCCAAAACAGTCCGGGGGTATTTATGATACGTTGGATATCAGAGGTTAAAGGCTTTGATATGCCGGTTCATATTTTTGATAAAGATGGTAAAAGGCAATTAATTAGACCAACGGATAAATTTAAGGTGATTCGTCTGGAGGGATTGGATAAGAGCAATCTAAAAGTTGATACCTACAATTATTATATAGGCATTTCTCTACAATAAAACAGATTCTAATTCGTTTTCAATATCGAATTCAAATATTTGTTTTTTTTCAAAGGAAAAAGATATTATTTATAACAAATGGTTTCTATAAAAACCATTTTTTTTCATTAGGTTTGCAATTAAATTACAAATAATACTTTCACATCTAAATGGGGCTTTTTAATTGGTTTACGCAAGAAGTTGCAATAGACTTGGGAACAGCTAACACCCTAATCATTCACAATGATAAAGTAGTAGTAGATGAACCCTCAATCGTAGCATTTGACCGCACAACAAATAAGGTGATCGCAATCGGTCGTCAGGCGATGCAAATGGAGGGTAAAACTCACGACAATATAAAAACGGTGAGACCGCTGCGTGATGGAGTTATAGCAGACTTTACCGCTGCTGAGCATCTTATTCGCGGGATGGTTAAGTTAATCAACAAAGGAAAAAGTTGGTTTTTTCCTTCTTTACGTATGGTTGTTTGTATACCTTCGGGGATTACTGAAGTGGAAAAAAGAGCGGTACGCGATTCGGCAGAGATTGCCGGGGCAAAAGAAGTGTATTTAATCCACGAGCCAATGGCTGCAGCAGTAGGTATTGGTATCGATGTTGAGGAACCTGTAGGGAATATGATCATCGATATCGGTGGTGGTACTACAGAGATTGCCGTAATCGCTTTATCAGGGATTGTTTGCGACCAGTCAATTCGTGTTGCAGGAGATAACTTCGATTCAGATATTGTACAATATATTCGTCGTC
>JBEBRZ010000092.1:0-12977 GCA_040394615.1 Sphingobacterium mizutaii | reverse complement strand
GCATATCTGAAAACAACCCAATCATTATTGCGCTGACCTGTTACTGCATAATCAAATGCATATTTCATTGGACGAATACCAGCTGTTTCAAGAGTCGCTCCAGAAGTTCTGATTGTTACTGCTGCAGTATAAGAAAGTGGTGCTGTAGATGGATTTCTAGCCATCAAGGGTTGATTAGTAGACCAGTTATATTGCGGACCTGCAAAGAATCCAACATTCTGCCTATGAAAGTTTCTCTTTTTATTGGAAGTTGTATCGGCAGGATAATCATAATAAATGCCCCTGCGTTCATCATTAGCACTGAATTTGTCATAATAGTCTGAAAGAGTACACCATCCATTCCACCCGCCCGGGTTCATGTTGTAGTGTGCTATGGTATTCCAAGTACGATCCACATTTCCTCCACGTTCACCATTTTTATTAAATAAGGTAAAAATGTTCTCCGTAGATTTTGCATCGTTGTCGGGAGCAAAATTATCAAAATACTTCCCCTTGGCAGAAATCGTGTATTTGCCTGAAGCTGTAATTTCTTTTGCCAAAGAAACTACCTTATTCATATCTTCGGCAGGATAAGTGGGAGCTTTTCTGTTCAGAAAAGTTCCTTTGTTGAGGTATACCTTCATGAGCAATGTCCTTGCCGCATTTTTATTGGCAATGTATGCGGTATTGGGTCCATTATCAGGGAGACTCCCAATAATCTCTTCCAAATCTTTTATGATGTAATCCATTGCTTCTTGAGGTTGTAAAACTTCGGGTGCTATCCGAAAGTCCTCGAACGACTCCCCCTCTCTTAATGGCACAACGCCATATAAATCCAACATATCAAACATGGTCAATGCTCTCAAAAAACGTGCTTCTGCAGCTTGTTGAGCGCTTGGGTTGAATTGAAGGACATTTGTAGCATTGAAAATAGCTGTTCCTAAACTCACAAAAGTATTGTTCATATAGCCGTTATCGGCATTCCAGGTATGTAAATGGATTGCACGGTGCATCCCATTATCATCCCAGTCTCCTCCCCTGGTAGGAGCCATCGCCGCATCGGTCGAAATTTCCTGCAGTACCCAACGCTGCTCTTGCTGATACGGTGTATTCAAAGAATTGTATGCCGTTGTTAATAGACCTGAAGCATCTACATTCGATGCATCGCCTTCCTCCAGCTCACTATTAAATTCCTCATTTAGCTTAGTACAGGATATGGTCCCTGCCATAAGTGTCCCTGCTAAAGTCATATATAATATCGATTTTAATTTCATCTGTCTAAATTTTTATTATGATCAATTACGTTGATATCCCCCAGAATTAAAGTGAGAAATTGACTCCTAACAGAATGTTTCTTGATGGAGGATAAGGTAGATATTCAATACCCAGTGATGGAATTCCATTTGTTGCCCCATCTGTGTTCACCTCAGGATCAAAACCTGTATATTTTGTAATAATAAATAAGTTCTGACCTGTCAATGAAACATTAAAATTTTTGAAAGTATTGCCGATATCTCCAACCCTATAACTCAAGGTCAGATTTGCTAATTTCAAATAATCCCCTTTTTCCAAGAATCTTGTAGAAGGTGCCGCCGAATTGGAAGTAGATTCTTTAACAGAAGTGTCAAAGAACTGTGCTCCAATATTTCTTGAGGACAAATTACTGATACCTAGAACAGTTGCCGCGGTATTATTGAATAAATAATGTCCCATTGCTCCGTTCATATTAGCTGAAAATGTAAAGTCCTTATAACTCACGTTGGTTGAAATCCCTAATAAAGTTGTTGGGTTAGGGCTGTTTGCATAGAATTTATTGATTGCAGGGTCATTTTCGCTACCAACACTGCCGTCAAGTCCACGGTACATACTCATTCCTGTTTCAGGGTCAATACCTGCATATTCTGCCAAATACCAAACGTTTAATGGCTGTCCATTGACCATGCGCTGCCCTAAGACACCTGAGAAACCTTGGCCTCTAAGTGCTCCTGTTTCATAATAGCCAATTAACCCACTAACATTGTTTTTCAAAAAGGTTGCATTACCTGTTAAATCCCAAGTCCAATCTGTATTGTTGATAATAGTACCAGTTAATGCAATCTCAACACCCTTGTTTTCAATTTCTCCATCTAGATTTACCCAAATACGTCCGCCAGGTGCTGGTTGAGCCAACGTTTGCTCAAATAAAGCATCCGTAGTTTTCTTGTTGAAATAATCGATTGATCCGTATAAACGATTTTTAAGAATGGCAAAATCAATACCTGCATTAATTGTGGAAGACGTTTCCCATTTCAAATCATCATTACCATAGTTGGTTTGGCTTACACTTTGATTTCCAAATACAAATCTGTCCAATGAAGCACCCGAAGGGAACTCTTGGTTACCTGTCATACCCCAGCCTAATCTGATTTTCAATTGGTCAAAGATTTCATTTGATTCCATGAAACCTTCTTCAGCAACATTCCAGGCTATGGCTAGCGAAGGGAAAATTGCGTATTTATTATTCTTTCCAAATTTGGTAGAACCATCCCTACGAACTGTTGCAGTCAATAGATAACGATCTTGATAATTGAATCCACCACGCAGGAACATGGACTGAAGTTCATTCTTAGGGCTCCTATAAGAGGAAATATCACGAGTCGAAACTGGTGAATATTGTAAATAATCAAAGTAATCCAATCCTAAATATTTGAATCCACCTCCGAAAGTCATGTTGTTACGGTAATTAAAATTCAGATATTCATAACCAACTAATGCATTAACGCTCCAATCTTCATTAATCTGTTTGTTATATGAGAGTGTATGGGTCATCTGCAAATTGGTTTCATTATTATTGGAAATAAATGCCTGCTCATTTTCAGATGCTGAAGGATCAATCAAGCCTGAACGGTACATACCTTCACGATTACCAATTTGGCGCATTGCACTATAAATAAAGCGGTACTCCAAATCGTCTGTAATCTTGTAATATGGTGCCACGTTCACAACAAACGTGTTTGTAGTAGCCTGATCTTTGAACGCATCAATACTCGTCAAGGGATTTCTGGTTGTAGTACTTACAAAGGTATTGTTGCCCTGGTCGTCTTTTAACGGACGAGTAGGGTTCCATTGCATGGCCTGGGAAATCACGTTACCTTCAGAACCAACCATCGCATTTATAGGAGCGTAGCGATTATCCAATTGAGTCAGGAATAATGAAAAGTCCAAACCTAACCTTTTGCTCTCCAAAAAGTTGAAGTTACCCGTAAAATTTCCAGTATATTTCTTCAATTGAGATCCGTTTATAACACCGTTCTGGTTTAAATAACCGCCTGATAAACGATATTTTCCATGGTCCGTACCCCCTGAAACATCTCCATAATAATTTTGTGTAATGGCTTGACGAGTAATAGCTTTAAAAGCATCCTCATTACCACCAAAATCTGAATCAGCGGCTTCTGTAGGCGTATAATATTGTAAAGCATCTCTGAATCTTGAGGCATCCAGGATATCTGGATATTCACGCATACCAGAAACACCGGCCGAGGCTCCTATTTGAATAACTGGGGTGCCAGGATTTCCTTTTTTGGTGGAGATAATAACTACGCCGTTGGCACCACGAGAACCATAAATCGCGGTTGCCGATGCATCTTTTAAGATATCCATGCTTGCAATATCACTAGGGTTCAAGTAGGTTAGTGGGTTACCACGGTCTGAGGAAAATCCTCCACGACCCTCTGGAAGAGGAGAGTTTCCAGCCATGGGAACTCCATCCAATACGAATAATGGATTATTACTGGCACGAATAGAAGAGTTACCTCTGATACGCACGGTAGCTGCTCCTCCAGGTTGTCCAGTATTGTTGATGACCATTACACCAGGAGTTTTACCCTGTATCAATTGGTCAGGAGCAGTCATCAATCCTTTGTTAAAGTTCTTTGCCTGAATCGTTACCATGGACCCTGTTAAATCTTTTTTGCGAGCGGTACCATACCCGATAACCACCACCTCATCGAGACCTTGATCATCTGAGGCCTGAAGCTGTACATTGATATCTCCATCAGTTATTGCTACATCTTTGGTTTGGTAACCAATAAAGGAAACTTCCAAAATTTGTGCGGTTTCAGGTACAACCAATGTAAATGATCCATCAGTTGCCGCAGTTGTTGCAACGTTAGTGTTCTTCACTTTGACAGTGGCCCCGGTTAATGGGTTGCCCGAGTCATCCTTAACCGATCCATGAAGAGTTTTTTGCTGCGCAAATACAGGTATGGAAACGATTAAGGCCATAAGAGTAAGAACGTACACTTTTTGTAATGTCTTTTTCATACAATTAGAATCTAATGTTTTTTATTAAAGGTTTTGAATTGGATAGGATCTTAAAATCCCTAAAAATTTTGCTTTTAATTAAAGCAATTGCTTAAAACGGATCTCCATGGTATGCAAATCCGTACATGTTTGAATTGGTTCCTGTTTTTCATATTTGTTTAGTTTTTGGTAATTTATAATTAAACAATCATCATTTATATTATAGTATCAGGACATCATCCTGTCACAATTTTATATCATTTTTATTCATTGGGAACGGTGTCGGAGATTGAGCGAACAATGCTATCAAAAACCCATTCACACAAATCTCTATACTCCTACGACGATAAATAACATTTCCCGGCGCCAATAGTTTGCAACACCTTATCCAAGTTTGAATGAAATCAGCAGAACAGTTTATAATTATTTTATAAGTATCTTAATAATTAATCGGAATAAAAAGATTTTTTTTCATAAACGTTTTCCATGAACAGAAATCCGGGAAAAAAATCTTTAAGATTGTTATATAATTCAATTGTAAGAAGTTAAAGAAATCAAGGTAATTGAAATAGATGATCCTGAAAATAATTTCGATTGATTAGCAACGATAATTATTGAATAATATCCACTAATGGTTGTAAAACGAAATTTTAATATCGAAAGAAAACGCTTCACTCTTCTCCATGGATTAGGTCATCTTCTATTGGATTTACCCGCACGTGATATAAAATTTGAAAAGCAAGTATGTAATAGACTTGCACTTACATTCTTATTACCTAAATCCATGGTTTTAAAGGAATTTGGTGAAATTAGAGACAATGTATCATTTTTCACAGAATATACCATTTTTATACATTTTCTTTAGATCTTCTCCTTGCCTTTTATTTTCCTGAATAACTATGATGGCTACCATAGCTCCCTTACCTGTTTTATATGTTGGAGCATAAGGATAATAAATTAACCAATTCCTCCCGCGGTTTGTTCAAAAACAAGAAATCATCCTATATTTTGGCTAATACAGGATAGTACAGGATGCATTTTTTGTTCAGATAAAATACATTTGTTTAGAAATGTATTATAAAGCATTTTTATTAGCCAATATTATAAATATAAATACACCAATAATTAAACAAATTATTAAATTTTAAAAGTTATAATTATTTGATTGTTAAAACCTAAAACTATAATTATTACATATTTGATAGTGTTGTTGAGCCTGCAAACACAGGTTTAACTAAAAAACTATTAGTTAAAATTCTGACAAATCTGATGTGCTATTTTGCAGCATTAGTAAGATCTGTTTTAGCCATATGTTATCGTTATAGCAACAAATCAACCTTAAACTAAACAAATTTAAATTATGGTTAAAGCAAAGTTTTTGTTTCTGAAAATTTTATTTTCCACTTGTTTCATTTTATGCCTGCAGTATGTAGTACATGGTCAAACTACCACTGTAACAGGGAATGTAAAAGAAGGGGAGAAAAATTTATCAGGGGTTACCGTGCAGCTTAAGGGAACATCTGCACATGGAACACAAACAGACCCAAATGGCAATTTCATTATCGAATTGCCCCAAATTCCTCAAACCTTGTTATTTAGGATGGTAGGTTATAAACAACAAGAAGTAGTTGTTAATGATCTGAAAGCATTGAACATTCAGATGCAACTTGACTCTAGTACTGTAGAAGAAGTTGTGGTGGTTGGCTATGGTACTCAAAAGAAAACGGAAGTTGTTGGTTCAGTGACTTCAGTCAGGCCTAAGGATCTAAAAATTCCTGCCAGTAACCTGACAGCAGCTTTTGCCGGAAATGTAGCAGGTATGATTGCTTATCAACGGAGTGGAGAACCAGGTGCTGATAATGCAGATTTCTTTGTAAGGGGTATTACCACATTTGGTGCCAATACCAGGCCTTTAATCCTAATTGATAATATTGAATTGACCACTACCGACCTAGCTCGTTTACAACCTGATGATATTGAAAGCTTTTCAATAATGAAGGACGCAACCGCTACGGCATTATATGGAGCTCGCGGGGCAAATGGGGTAATACTTGTAACGACCAAACGAGGTGTCGAGGGACCTGCTAAGATATCTTTCAGAGCCGAAAATTCGATTAATCAACCAACACAAAATATTGAGCTGGCAGACCCAATTACTTATATGAAATTGCACAATGAATCAGTACTTACCAGGAATCCATTAGGGGAGGTTCCCTATAGCCAGGATAAAATTGAAAACACGTTAAAACCTGGATCCAGCCCATATATTTATCCTGCAAATGATTGGCATGACATGTTGTTTAAAGATTATGCAACTTCTCAAAGAGGAAATTTAAGTGTTACTGGTGGAGGAAAAGTAGCTCGGTATTTTGTTTCCTCAGCATTTTCAAAGGATAACGGAATTTTAAACGTGGATAAAAGAAACAGTTTCAATAATAATATTGATTTCAAAAACTATACCCTGCGTGCCAATGTTGATATTAATATTACTCCAATAACCCAATTGGCTGTACGGCTTTCAGGCAATTTTGATGATTATAATGGCCCTTATATCTCAGGAGAGGATATGTATTATTATGTAATGCATTCCAATCCCGTAATGTTTCCGGCGTATTACCCTGTCGATGAGGATTTCCACTATGTGAAACATATTATGTTTGGAAATTACCAGGGTAACTATAGAAATCCATATGCAGAAATGGTTCGAGGATATAAAGATAGAACGAGATCACAGATGCTAGCAAGTGTGGAAGTTAATCAGGATCTTAATTTTATAACACCTGGCCTTAAATTAATGACGATGCTGAACCTATCCAGGCTTTCTGAATATTTTGTTAATCGAGCTTATAGGCCATATTGGTATCAAATACGTGGTAATTACGATAGTTTTACCGGGGAATACCACCTTGAACGATTTAATGAAAATGGAACCGAATATTTGGATTATGGAGAAGGGCCAAAAACCGTGGATGCCACTACTTATTCCGAGACAAGACTAAATTATAACAATACTTTTGGCAAGCATGGTGTTAGCGGCTTGGTGGTATTCACAACCAGACAATGGATTGCAGCAAATCAAGGAAACTTGCAGCTATCACTGCCCTCGCGTAACGTCGGGCTCGCGGGCAGATCAACCTATAATTATGACAATAGGTATTTCTTTGAGTTCAATTTTGGATATAATGGCTCTGAGAGGTTTGCGGCAAATAACCGTTGGGGATTTTTCCCTTCTGCGGGCCTAGCTTGGGTGGTTTCCAACGAGAAATTTTTTGAAAAATATACATCAGCCATTACGAATCTTAAACTTCGCTATACCTACGGTCTTGTAGGTAACGATCAAATTGGTCTTCCCACTGACCGCTTTTTCTACTTGTCTCAAGTTGATATGAATGATGAGGACAGAGGATCCTTCTTTGGGGAGAACTTGGATAAAGGTGGCCCCGGCATAAGAATCAATAGATACGCCAATGAAGATATAACATGGGAAAATTCGACTAAGCAAAATTTTGCAATTGAGCTTGGACTTTTCGGTAAGGCAAACATTATTGCCGAATATTTCACCGAGCACAGAAGAGATATCTTGATGACTCGGTCTGCAATACCATCCACAGTGGGATTACAAGCCGAAGTAAAAGCAAATGTAGGTGAGGCTACTGCTAGGGGAATTGATATTCAGTCGGATTTCATGCATTCCTGGAATGAACATTTCTGGACTTCCGCTAGAGCGAATTTCACATATTCTACCAGTAAATTTAAGGTATTTGAAGAGCCGCAATACAATGAAGCTTATCGATCCAGAGTGGGACATTCTTTGACTCAAACATGGGGATATATAGCAGAGCGCTTATTTATGGATGATGCAGAGGCCAGTAATTCGCCCACTCAGACCTTTGGTGGGCTGTATGGCGGTGGCGATATTAAATATTTGGATGTTAATCAGGATGGACAAATAACTGCCGCTGACCAGGTGCCTATTGGAAATCCAACTTCACCAGAGATTATCTATGGTTTCGGTACCTCGGTAGGGTATAAAGGTTTTGATTTTTCAGTCTTTTTCCAAGGGTTGGCCAATGAATCTTTCTGGATTAACCCTGTAGAAACTTCTCCTTTTCAAAATCAGACCCAATTGCTGGCAGCCTATGCCAATTCGCATTGGTCTGAAAATAACCAGAATATGTATGCTTTATGGCCAAGGTTGAGCAGTACAATCGTGAACAATAATACCCAAACCAGTACATGGTTTATGCGCGATGGAACATTTTTGCGCTTAAAACAAGCCGAAATAGGTTATTCCATTCCTGGAAAATGGAAAGAAAGAATCCATCTCAACAATTTTAGAGTATACCTGAGTGGTACGAACTTGATGAAATTTAGCAGGTTCAAACTTTGGGATGTAGAAATGGGCGGTAATGGTTTAGGTTATCCATTACAACGTGTATTCAACTTAGGTATTAATATGTCCTTTAACTAAATGATCCGAATTATGAAAACTATAGTAAAGAATATAAAATTAAAGATGGTTCTCCTATTCATATTGGCTAGTTTCTCCAGCTCGTGCAATAAGTATTTGGACATTGTACCAGATGATGGTTTAGCTACGCTAGAGAGTGCCTTTTCTCTTCGTTCAACAGCTATAAGATACTTGTACACCTGTTATGGATTTATGACATCTGAAGGAAATCTTGATGGGGACCATGGATATATGACAGGCGACGAATTATGGTCTATTATTGATAGAAGGGAGAGTGGTGGTATTTGGGGCGGTGGAATGTTCAATATGGCTAGAGGATTTCAAACTGCTTCCAATCCCTATGGAAATGATTGGTCGGGGATGTATGAAGGAATTCGAGCTTGTAATATCATGCTTGAAAATATTGATAAGGTTCCAGATTTGCCTGAATGGGAAAAAATACAGTGGATTGCAGAAACAAAATTTTTAAAAGCATATTATCATTTCCACTTAATTAAAAAATGGGGACCTATCCCTATAGTAAAGGAGAATCTATCAATCAATGCCGATGATGAAGAGTTTAGAGTTTACCGTGACCCAATCGATGAATGTTTTGACTATGTGATTCAATTATTGGATGAGTCAATTCCTGATCTGCCGATGAAAGTGCAAAGTCGTGATGAGCTGGGTAGGATTACTAGACCAATTGCAGCTTCTTTAAAAGCTAAAATAATGGTCTATGCGGCTAGCCCATTATTTAATAATAACCAGGATCAAGCGGGTTTAATCGATAAAAACGGAAAGAAATTATTTAAAACAGATAAATCACCTGAAGAAGTTAAAAAGAGATGGGAAGATGCATTAAAGGCATGTAAAGAAGCCATTGTGATCTGTGATGAGGCTAGTCATATTCTGTTTACTCATCAAGGAAGAGTGAGTGTTAACGATACGATTAAACTGCAGCTAGATATCCGCAATGCAATAACGGAGAAGTGGAATCCAGAGATTATTTGGGCGAATGCTCATACATCTTTGGGTGCCAATGGAAGTCTACAAAGAGCAGCCTCACCAAACTTGCAGTATGAGCAATATCCGGATATGCCTAGTTTGTACAATCATATTCAGCCTCCTTTGAAGATTGTGGATCAATTCTATACGAATCATGGGATCCCGATGGAAAATGATTTAGAATGGCTTAATAAAAATCCCTGGAGCCTCAGAGCAGGTGGAGATAAAGACCGATGGTATATACGTCCTGGATACGTAACTGCTGAGATGAATTATAATCGAGAACCTCGGTTTTATGCATGGTTAGGTTTTGACGGAGGACAATGGTACGGACAGAAACCAGAGGTAAATGACCCTATACCCTCAGATATGTTCTGGGTGGCAAGCAGAGCCGGTGGAAATCAGCAGAAAAAAGGACATGACTGGGGACCGGTTTCCGGGTATTCTCTGAAAAAAGTTATCCATTATCAAAATCGACAATCATCCGCAACAGGATATGACGTGATCGCTTACCCTTGGCCGATGATCCGTGTAGCAGATTTATACCTATTGTATGCAGAAGCAATCAATGAATCCGAAGGGCCGTCCGGAGCTAACAGTTCTGAATTATTTAAATATATAGATTTAGTTCGTCAAAGGGCAGGCCTTCCCGGCGTGAAGGAAGCATGGGATAAGTATTCAAATAGTCCCCGCCGATATGCAAATCAAATCAATATGCGGGACATCATCCATAGAGAAAGATTGATAGAGCTATCCTTTGAAAGTAATCGATATTGGGATATTAGAAGATGGAAAAAGGCCGCCATTGAATATGATAAGGGAATGTACGGTTTTAAAATAACGGGCAGCAAGCCTGAGGAGTATTACCAAAAGGTTTTAATGACTACTCAAAAGTTCTCCATGAGGGATTATTTCTGGCCAATCCAGATTGCTCTGATTGAGCAGAATCCAAATCTAGTTCAAAATATAGGTTGGTAATTCAATTGAAATAACTATGAAAAAATTAATATATATATTCTTAATACTCCTGACATTATGCGGGTGTAAAGAAATGGGAAGGATTGATTTTGTCGATGATCAAGCTGGACCTCCCACTTCTGTTGAAGTTAAAAGCGTGAGAAATATTTCAGGTGGAGCGATAATAACTTATAAGATCCCGGAAGATAAAAATCTATTGGGAGTCAAAGCTGTTTATACAAGAAATGGAGAAGTTGTTGAAACCAAGGGATCATTATATGTAGATACATTGCGAGTGGAAGGGTTTGGTTCAGCAAACGAACAGGAAATTGAATTATATAGCATTGGCAGAAATGAAAAGTTATCTCCTGCTGTTTCAGTAAAAGTTAGTCCTCTGCCACCGCCAATTCAAGTCGTAAAATTTGAAATGGAAGCAGGGTTTGGTGGCGTTGTTCTTGGCATTGACGAGAATAAAACCAATGCAGATCTATCATTAGTACTAATGGCAGATACACTTGGAAACGGTAAATACTTAGACATTCAAACCTTCCATACCAAGTCCGGAAAAATAAAATTTTCCAGAAGAGGGTTAAATGTTAAGCCAACCAAGTTCGGGATGTACCTGAGGGATCGCTGGAATAATGTTTCTGACACCATATATAGAGAATTGACTCCAATTGAAGAAGTTAGAATACCAAGTGACCTATTCCGCAATGCAGCATTACCCACTGATTATTTTATTACAGCAGAAAACAGTACCGGTTATCGCTTGGAAAATCTTTGGTTAGGTTCTGATGCGTCTACAGGTGTAGATTTTTATGCATCATCACATGGGGGGCCGATGCCTCAATGGTTTACCATTGATCTGGGAAGGAAAGTAACGATCAGCAGGATCCAGAAGTGGCCTCGTGAGGGTTATGAATTGTATTCCAGTACGGCTCCAAGAACCTTTGAGGTCTGGGGAAGTGAGAATCCAAATCCGGACGGCAGTTTTGACGAGAGTTGGTTTTTGGTAGGAGAATTTGAGCAATTTAAGCCCTCAGGATATGGTGAAGGAAGGGAAGTTGGTCCCGTAACTGACGAGGATAGTGATTATTGGTACAACAGAACGGAATTTGATGTTGTACCAACAGAAAATGCTACGGATCCATATAGACCATTGACGCACATCAGGATTCGAATAACATCAACTTTCCAAACCTATGGAACCGAAACCGATAGGAGCCAAGTTATCATTGCGCAATTAGCGTTCTGGGGACAACTGGCCAAATAATGTAGATTGTTCAAACAATGAAAGTAGAAATTATGAAAAGGTATTTTATATATATAATTACAGCCTTTCTTGCATTATCTGCATGTAAGGAAATGGATGGTGAGTATAAAGATTTTGTAGTGGCCAATGGTTATACTTATCCCCAAAAAGCAGACTCATTAAAGATCTATCCAGGATATAATAGATTACGGTTAAAATGGCAAAAACCAAAATCTCCAACTGTAAAATATGCTATGGTCTATTGGAATAACTATGAGGATTCCTTGAAAGTAGAATGGGATCAAAATAAGGATAGTATATATGTTAATATAGCAGAATTGGAAGAAACATCTTATACTTTCTATATCAAGAACTTTGATATGGATGGTAATATTTCACTTCCCGTGGATATCACAGGAACACCATATGGCGAAGGTTATTTAACCAGTATAACCGATAGATCATATACAGGGGCTGATCGAGATGCTAATTTTTTGGGAACCATAAAATGGGGAGCTATGACTACGGATCTGGCCTATACAGAAGTTCGATATGTTGCAAATGATGGCACAAAGAAAGTCAAGAAGTTAAAGTTTGATGAAGAATTAATTACATTGCCAAATATTAAAGCAGGTGAATTATTCGAGTACAGGTCGTTTTTCGTACCTCCTAATGGAATAGATACCATTGCCGGAGAATGGAAAATCTCTGATGATAGCTTTATTTATAAGTTGCCAAGAGCGCAATGGTCCACGACCGCAAGAAATGGAAACCATTCCTGGGGAGACGGAGGAGGCGGACAGCCAGAGTTACTTTTAGATGGAAATCTCGCCACCGGCTGGCATTCTTCTGTTGGAGCTCCCTTGCCACAGGTTATCGCGACAGATATGAAAGTGAGAAATGAGGTGGAAGGAATAATAATATATCCTCCAGCGCAAACCAATTGGCGTTACATGAACAATGTAGAGGTGTATGTTTCTGACACGCCATTACCAGCTGAAGAGCCAAACTCATCTTGGGGAGAACCGGTAGCTAAAGCCTCTTATA
>JBEBRZ010000091.1:0-13109 GCA_040394615.1 Sphingobacterium mizutaii | reverse complement strand
TTATTATTTCCATTTGTTTACATGTTGTACTTTATCCTCTAATTGTGTTGCCAGTGATTTTACTCTTGACTTCAAAAGTAGTTTTCTTCCATCCATTGTTCTTGTAAAAATTAAGTCGCAAGAGCCCACAAGCAGTTCCCATTGATTCTTAAAATATTCCGCTAATTTTTTGTTTCTACCGAGTATTTCCGGAACAGAATGATAATCTTTTTGATTAAAAATCATAAACTTGCTTTTCCGTATAATAACATATCTTGGATTGCTAATAGGGCTAATAATTTCATGAAGGTTATTTATAAAAATTGATTTATCAAATGTTGTCCCACCCTCTAAATGACAATAAACGGCACCCCATGTGTCAAGGGACGATTCAACTTTCAGTCTTGAACGATCTGTATGTATGACCTTTGCTCTATTTAATGAATTGAGCAATGTCTCACCGATTTGTTGAATGTCTAGTGAAATATCTCGGTATTTGAAATATAACCTAAATGTTTTGTATGCTAATCTGCCGAAAACTACCATTCCGATTATCCCCAGAATCGCAAAGTAAGTATATAGGTCCTGATAGGTTTTTAAATATCTTGATGCTCTGGCAATTCCTTGTAAACTTTCAAAACCAAAACCAAATACACCCGAAAATAAAACGGCCATAAGATTGGCAATAGTCTTGTTCAGATACATTGATTTAACGACTTGGTAATCCCGGTTTTCCGGGAATGGAATTTTGATTTCCTCCACAAGTGAAACCCCGGTTTTCAATGCTGTTTCCCAACGTTTATTCAAGTTTTCTCTATCGCCTGCAAGCGCAAACATTTCGCCGTTTTTCTTGTCGACTTCATCCTGTTGATAAATGTTTTCAGGAAGATTTAAACGACCTATGCCGTTTTCAATAGTGGGTTCTTCACGGAATGAAACTCCCACAAAACTTCTAAAACGTCTTTTAAGTATCGCAAAATCATCTCCACCTTTAGGAGATGTAGGATCCATACAGACCAAATGCCAGATGTTGCCGGTCTTTTTCCCATTTCCGTTTTGTGTTCTAATAGCTCTGCCACGCATTTGATTTGAAACAACAAATGAGCCTACAAAACTTGCCAGGATTAATGAATTGATTGCTGGTGCATCCCAACCTTCGCCCAACAATGATTTAGTACCTATAAGAACTTTAATTTCGCCACTTTGAAAAATTTGTGTCACAATATGGACAATGTCATGTTTTAGTTGCTCGCTGTGATTTATAAGTATGTAATTATGGTCAAAAAGAACATTTGTAGAATTGATGTGTGTAATTCCATATTGATTTGCTTTTGCTTCAAATGCGGAGTATGCAGTTTTGGGAATAATAATCATGGAACCTGTTAGCACGCCAATTTTTTTATTATCCGTGTTTTCACGTCTTAATTTTTCAAAAATTGGAATCACCCCAATTTTAGTCAGCTCAAGATTGTTTTCCGACGTGTTTGCAAAATACTCCTTACGGATAAAATCCGAAAGAATTACTAAACGTAAGTCATTACCTAATTGTTTATATTCAAAATCAACAATCTCTTTAATGCCGTTTAGTTTGCTTGTACTCGAAGTTAAATAGCCCGTTATTCTCCTATTATTTGAAAAGTTTATTTCCCGTCTTTCAAGAGCACCGTATCTTCTCAATCGGTTTTCAAGTGAATCTTGATGATCTTTGAATTCTTTAAAAAAGTCTTTACCTCTGATGAGATAAAAATCCAAAAGTGTCTCCATCCATTCATAATCCAGTTTAGGGATTTCAAGGTTTTTATCTCCTATTACTTCAAGATGAGTTTCTGGAATTTCTTTTTCATTACTGTGTAGAAATATTAAACAAGCCGAATAATATTGAAGATTGTTGTAGATCCAATCTAATTGGTCAACCGGATTTTGCCAAATCGGATGTTTTTCAATGGCTTGTATAATGATTTGGTCAGCCTTTATTTCTTGAAACAGCCTTTCAATATTCGCTCTAAAATCAACAATGCTTTGATTTTCCTTTTTCGTAGGTAAAGTAAAGTAGACGTAGTCTTGATGTGGGCATAAATCACCCTCAACCACTAATTCGGGAACCGAAATTTCTGTGTCAACAGGACCGTTTAGGTCTATGTATCGTTGCCACTCGGTGCCTGTTACATCATAGGGAGGTGTTGCTGTCAGACCAACAATAGTAGGCTCTAATTTTTCTTTAATCTTTGATAGGGTCTGCCACCATTCATTTTTTAAATGATGTGCTTCATCGACAACAATGGTCTTAATATTCTGCGATTTTAGTTTGCTTACAATACTTTCGAGATTTGGATTTGTTGATTTGCCATTTTCGGATTGATCTGTTTCCTCTTCATCATCAATTTCGTCTTCTTTAATTTTCAAGTTATTGCATGCCGCGTGAAGCCCTTGATAAGTAACTACGGTCATAAATTTTGGATTTCTGATGTCTCTGGAAATCCAATCCGGTGTCAAAGTGGTTTGAAGAAACAGTTCGCAAAATCGTTGTATCCATTGATTACGAATGGCAATTGTTGGCGCAAGTATTAAGGTAGGTTTGTTTAGTCGAATGGCCACCTCAAGTCCTAAAACTGTCTTTCCCGAACCAGGAGGGGCAATGACGTGTAAATGTCCGTCCGTCAAATGGTCTTGTAAATCGTCAAGTACGCGTTGTTGGTATTTTCTCCAATTGTATTTGAATTTGATGTCTTTAGGATATGCTCTCAAAGTAATGCTATCTTTTTAAATTTCCACTTCCTATTCAACCTATTTTAGAAGCTTATAAATTCACAGGAAAAATATATAATGTTTGTTCTTTCAACCAAAACTTAAATTGCTTAGGTGTCATGGTGTTCCTTATTTTTTACCTAAAATAGTCAAAGCTTTTGTTGATAATTAATTGATTTGTTTTTTTTATTTAAATGTATTAATTTATTCGGAAATCTTAGTTTTCTCAACCCCATCGAGTACAGCAGTTTTAAGTATATCGGTATCTATATCTTTTAATGATTTAAACTTAATGCAATAACCCGTTACGCTTGCTTTCCCAATTTCTTTTCCATAGGTTTTAGGTAAATAGTTCTTATCATCTATTCCTAGAATATACAGTGAGATACCGGTTGTATTTGCACTGATGCCAATTTGGTAAAATTCTTTTGTCTTTCCATTTGCGTAGGATATAATCCTTAGGCCATAGCCTATACTGGGATTAGAAACAATTTTTCCTGTATCATCCTTTCCATCCAAAAACCACAATCTAGTATTGGGCATTATTTCCAAAATGATTCCATGCAATTTCTCCATATCGAAGCGCTTAGCTTCAGGTAAGCTAGCAATATATCCTTCGATTTGTTCCTGTAAATTCATATAAAATGGTCTAATGATATACAAGTTAAAAAAGAATATTGATTAGCTCACAAAATAAAATTGACACCTGACATAAGGTTGTCACAAGCTCGAATTAGTTTTGGGATAGATTAAAATATAAAAAATGAATAATCAAATGATCCAAAAATTCTACGTGATTGGAATTTCAATAAGAACTACAAATGAAAACGGACGAGCTTCACAAGATATTCCGGCACTTTGGAATAGATTTATGACAGAAGATATTGCAAAACAAATCCCCAATAAAACAGACAGTTCGGTTTATTGCATATACACTGATTATGAAAAGGACTTTACAAAACCTTATACTACAATTTTAGGTTGTAAAGTGGATAATCTGGACATCATTCCCAAAGGAATGATGGGTAAAATAATTGAACAAGGACCTTATGTAAAATACACAGCCAAAGGAAACATCCTGGAAGGATCTGTTTACAATGAATGGCAGAAAATTTGGAATTTAGATTTAGAAAGAATCTATTCAGCGGATTTTGAATTATATGATCAACGCACGCTAGATACAGAAAATGCAGAAGTGGATATATTTATAGCAATAAAATAAATGAATAAGGAGATATTAATCAACAGATAATTCTTAATTAATATTTGTTAATTCCATTATTAAAATGTTAGCCGGACTCCAAACGTCTGATTTATAGTGCCGGATATCTGAACTGGCTGAACGACAGGTTGCAATAAAATGGCCTTTTTTCTGTGTTTCTTTGCACCGATGAACTGGGGTATACTAATTAATGATACGACTGTTCCTCCGCCAATTCCTACGAAAGCAACAACCATGGAACCTAAGGTAGAATATACTTCCCCTACAGCATTCTCATTCTTAGATGAAAATGCACCACTCGATCCTAAGATGGCAACTGATGTACCAACTACTATTCCCGAACCCCCAATTATCAAAAGTTTTTTAGCTCTTTTTTGCTTTTTACTCGCCATCTCCATGTGATATTCATAGGTGTCATTTCGTAACTGAGCTAAGCAATTGAACGATGAAAGAAGTATTATCAGCAGTAAAATAAGGTTTAATCTCAATAATGACCTGTATCTTTTTAACACTTTTTTCATCTATAAAATAATTTCTGGTTAATAATCGCTAAGATATATCAAAAATTATTAACTGTATATTATTTTTTATTTTCTATACTAAAATTATATCAGCTAAAATAGATGGCAGGTAATGCTAATTAATCGGTGTTGTTGCCTTACTAAAATGTCATTCTCAGCCCAATTGTATGACCAATGGATCCGGATACATTGACGGGTTGAACAACAGGTTGTAATGATATGGCTTTTTTTCGGTGATTTTTAGCACTTATAAACTGCGGGATACTAATCAGTGATACGATTGTTCCTCCGCCAATTACTACATAAGTGATTAGTATTAAACCTAGTGTAGAAGAGTCGTTAACAATTTTATCATCGCGACCCGGTGGAAATAGACTTATCGAGCTAATTGCAGCTATTGATGAACCTACCAGAATTCCAGAACCTCCAATAATTAAAAGCTTTTTACTTCTTTTTTGTTTTTTAGCAGCCATCTCCATATGATATTCATATGTATCCTTCTGCAGTTGGGAAAAGCAGTGGGACGGCGAAAGAAACATCATTAAAAGGCAAATAAGGAGGACATTAAATATAGATTTCCATCTTTCTAATACCTTCTTCATTTCACATAATTTTTTGTTTATAATAACTAATATAATTTTAATTTATTAATTATTCGTTATCAAAGCTGTTTTTGTAAGAAACCTAAGTGTGGTTTTTGTATAAAATTTTAAAAATTAAGTAGGTCTGATGCGACCTACCTAGCAATATTTTATTAAATGAATAGCTTACAAAAACATAAATTGGAAAACAAAGCTGGATTTACTCCCTTAAAAGTCTAACTATTCAATACTAACTACTCAATACTTAATGGCTATGCCCAACAGTTCCACTCATCTTTGCATTGATGAAAAATGCATTTTTAATAACGATTCTGGTATTGGCAGGAATTTCTACAACAGGAGTAATTCCAGTATACCCCATATGCGACACTCCTCTTATAACTTCAATCTTCTCAAAATTTATTTTTTTTGAATCTGCATGATGTTCATGCGTATCACCTTCCTCGTGTACATGATCTTCCTCATGATCTTCATGTGCTGATTCGGCAGCCTGATGATCGTGATCTTCATGCTCATGATGCTCTTCCTTATCAGTTTCAATGAAAATATAGGTTTTGCCATCTGCTTCTACGATAGCTCCATTAGGGACCGCCGGAATAGTTACACTTTCTACACTGATGGACCCTGAGGTATTCATCCCATCTATCAGACCTGATTTATCACCAATAACCATACAATGAATAGCAATTGTCTTACTTTCATTTTCGAAAGAAGCACCTATTCGTGATATCTTCGCCGCATATACTTTTGTAGGATTGTTGGTAGTCGTGAAGTTAATTTCCTGGTCTAATTTTAATTTTGGTAAATCACGTTCAAACACATGTAGATCTAGGTGAATCATGCTATTGTCAACCACCTCTACAATTGGAGAAGAGACATCCACATAGCTTCCTAATTTCGCATATACATTGGATACTACACCGTTAATCGGGCTTGTAACCGATAAGGCAGATCTTAAGCTCGAGCTTGAAATGGAGTTAGGGTTAATACCTAGTAACTGTAATTGTTTGGCAGCAGATGCTTTTTTAGTGCGAAGAATATTTAAACTACTACTGGCATTCTGAAGATTCCTTTTAACACCTGCATTTCCTGCATTAAGCTCTTGCTGACGTTGTAATTCCTGTTCAGCAGCAATAATCTCATTACTGGTATTCAAATAATCTTCCTGAATCTGAATAAATTGAGGATTGATAATAGTTGCTATCGTTTGACCCTTTCTTACATGATCACCTAATTGCACACTTAAATTTTGAATAACACCTCCATAGAGTGGAGTGACATTTGCCCGGTTAGTATTAGGAACGTTTAATAAACCATTAGCTGTTATTTCGGCAGTAAGATCCTTCTGTTCAATTTGACCAAACTGAATCCCGACTTCTTTAATTTGCTCTTCTGTTAAAGATGTAAGAGTTGTTTTTTCCGTAGATCCATGTTCATGGCCATGCTCGTCAGCATGTTCTTCCGTTGCGGGAGATTTCTTGTTTGATTGACAGGAGATTGTTGCCAATACGAGGCTTAAAGCGATGAACATTAATTTTATTTTATATTTAGGACACATAATTTTATTGATTGAGGATTGAATAAATTGAAATAACCGATTCATTTACAAGCTGAATACTTTGCAGATAATTGAGATATATATCCGTAGTTGTCTGTAAGGCAAATAAATATTCTACATAAGAGATATCTCCTGCAGAATAACCTAGTTTTGCAGCATTAATGATCTCATTTGCATTTGGTAGTGCATTGTCCTTGAAATAGTTGAACTGAGCAATGTTTTGCTCATATTGATTCATAAGGTTCTCATATTCATTTTGCATTTGTTGCTTTTGCCAATCTGCCGCCATTTCAGCTGCCTGTTTTTCGAAATCCAATGATTTAATCTTTGCTTTAGTAGCCCCGTAGGTTAATGGAATTGCTATTCCAACATCGAAGGTACTGAAGCGCTGTCCACGACCATAGTATTTCTCAATCCCGTTTCGTTCATGTGTACCCATGAGAGATGCATTGGTATATCCTATGTTGAAATCTGGTAAACCTGATGATTTTTCAACATTTTTACTCGCTTCTGCAATTCTTGCCTGCTGATACAAAGCCTGAACCTGTGGATGATTTTCAATTTTGCTGCTATCAATGATATCTGTTATTTTCATCGGTTCATAACTTACTGCCGATTCAATAGTAAATTCATCCTGTAGCTGCATCAAGGTTTTCAGACTGTTATAAGCGTTCTTCTTTAATGTTTCATTTTGTTTCAATAGCAGATTAATCTCTCCGCGTTTAGCCTCAGCTGTATTAATATCCACTTTTTTAGTGTCACCTGCATTATACCTAACTTCCGCAATTCGGATAAAATCTACATAAATGCTGTCCAGAGATTGCAATTCCTTTTCATTATTTTCCAGGTAAGCTATCTGATAAAAGTAAGTTCTAACCTGTTGTTTAAGTTGATTGATACCCAATTCTTTTGCGAAACTTTTTTCCTTAATCTGCTCGTTAATGAGCGCTCTTTTCGATTTGAAGAGAGTGGGGAAAGGAATGTTTTGAGCAATAGATATGGCATCATTTTGTTCAAAGCCATCATTCTGACCGTATTGAAAATTCAAATCAGTTTTGGGAAGCTCAGAAGCCGTTTTTAACAAGCTTTCTGAAGCTTGAATCTGTAAATCATTTGATTTAATCCCTTTATTATTCTCCAATGTTAATTGTATCGCCTGATCTATATTTATTCGTTGTTGGGCATTTGTTATTGATATACCTGTAAACGTCAGGACAATTACGGAGACAACTGTTTTCATAGCACTGGACTTAAATTTAAATTTAGTATTGAAAATAATGTACAATAAGGGCAAAACGAATAAGGTAAGAATAGTAGCTGTTACCAAACCTCCGATTACAACGGTGGCCAAGGGCTTCTGAACTTCGGCACCTGCGCTCGTGCTTAGCGCCATAGGAAGGAAACCTAATGAAGCTACGGTAGCTGTCATTAATACTGGTCGTAATCTAATTTTTGTACCTTCTTTAACACGCTGAATGACATCTGTCATGCCCTCTTTTTCTAACTGGTTGAATTTACCGATAAGGACGATCCCATTTAAAACTGCCACACCAAATAGTGCAATAAAACCAACACCGGCAGAAATACTAAAAGGCATATCGCGGATAAGTAAAGCAAATACACCCCCGATAGCACTCATCGGAATCGCCGTAAAAATTAATGATGCCTGCTTGAAAGAATGGAAAGTAAAATATAATAACAGAAAAATTAACAATAATGAAATAGGAACAGCTATCATTAATCTGGCACTTGCCATCTGTAGATTCTCAAACTGTCCGCCATAAGTGAAATAATATCCTGAAGGTAATTTAATCTGCTGGCTTAATTTATCCTGAATTTCTTCTACAACAGATTGAACATCCCTTCCTGCTACATTAAAGCCGATTACGATTCTTCTTTTTCCTTCTTCCCGACTTATTTGAGCCGGACCAACGCTAAAATCTATTGTGGCAACCTGCGATAAAGGAATCATTTGATGGTCCTTAGTTGGAATGAGTAATTCACTTACATCTTCAATGTTACTTCTATGTTCATCATGCAATCGAACGACAAGATCAAAACGGCGTTCATTTTCATAAACTATGCCACTGCTCTTGCCCGCAAAAGCTGTACTAACCATGTCATTTACATCCTGAATAGTTAGGCCATAATTGCCCATTCGCACCCGGTCATACTTAATATTGATTTGAGGAAGTCCTGTAACTTGTTCAACCTGTGGGGCAGTGGTTCCTTGAACGGATTGTATGACAGCATTCACCTGGTTTGCGTAATTCATCAGACTATCCAGATTCTCACCAAATATTTTAACAGCAACGTCTTGACGAATACCAGTCATCAGTTCATTAAAACGCATCTGAATTGGTTGATTTTTTTCAAAGAAGACTCCTGGGATAACTTCTAGTTTTTCCATGATTGCATTACCCAGCTCTTCATAAGATCTTCCGGAATTCCATTCCTTTTGTGGGTTCAGGATAACCATAATATCTGTCGCTTCAGGAGGCATAGGGTCCGTAGGAACTTCGGCAGAACCTGTTTTTCCGACAACCATTTTTACTTCTTCAAATTGCTTGATTATTCGTGAGGCCTGCATCGAAGTCTCAATACTCTGACTTAGTGATGTTCCTGGAGGTAGAATACAGTGAAAAGCATAATCTCCTTCCTGAAGTTGTGGTATAAACTCACCACCCATTCGATTAAAGATAAAGATGGTAAATAGAAATATAGCCACCGCAATTGAAACAATAACATATTTAATGCGTATAGCTTTATTCAATAGAGGCTCATATAAATCATGTAACTTATCCATGAATTTATCGCTGAAAGTTCTTTTGTCATGACCTTTTCTAGGTAAGAAAAGTGCACACATCATGGGGATGTAGGTAAGTGAGAGGATTAATGCGCCAAAAATAGCAAAGCCTACAGTTTTGGCCATCGGCGTGAACATTTTACCTTCTACTCCTACAAGGGTTAAAATTGGAATATATACAATCAGGATAATAATCTCTCCGAAAGCAGCTTGCGTTCTAATCTTAGAAGCCGAATCAAATACCTCCTGATCCATTTCCTTTTGACTTAATGTATGCGTGGACTTTCTTAGACCAAGGTGATGCAATGTCGCTTCCACAACGATTACAGCTCCGTCTACAATTAATCCAAAGTCAATTGCTCCCAAGCTCATCAGATTGGCGCTGACTCCAAAGACATTCATCATTCCTAATGCAAATAGGAGCGAAAGTGGAATGGCTGAGGCTACAATCAGTCCTGCTCTAAAATTTCCAAGAAATAATACCAAAACAAAAATGACAATCAGGGCTCCTTCTATAAGGTTCTTCTGCACTGTATTAATAGCTCTGCTGATAAGATCTGTACGATCTAAATAAGCTTCTATAACGACATCTTCAGGTAAAGATTTCTGAATGGTGGGGAGCTTTTCTTTTATTCGATTCACCACCTCGTTACTGTTTTCTCCTTTCAGCATCATAACCACACCACCAACGGCATCTACTTCGCCGTTATAGGTCAATGCACCATAACGTACTGCACTTCCTAATTGTACATCTGCTACATCTTTAATAAAAATGGGAACTAAACCTTCCTTCTTTACCGGAATATTTCCAATATCTTCCAAGGAAGTAACCAAACCAATACCGCGAATAAAGTATGCATTGGGTTTCTTGTCGATATAAGCGCCTCCGGTATTCTGATTATTCTTTTCCAGCGCGGTAAATATTTCAGGAATACTGACTCCCATCGCTCTTAATTGATCAGGATGCACAGCGACCTCATATTGTTTTAACTCTCCCCCAAAACTGTTTACCTCAGCTACTCCGGGAGTTCCGTAAAGTTGCCTCGCAACAATCCAATCCTGCATCTCCCTGAGATCCATGGAACTGTATTTATCTTCACTTCCTTTTTTAGGGTGAATGATATACTGGTAAATTTCTCCGAGTCCCGTACTCAAGGGAGCCATTTCCGGAGTTCCTATATCCTTTGGGATACTTTCAGATACATCACCTAATTTTTCATTGATTAATTGGCGGGCGAAATAAATATCTACGTCTTCCTTAAAAACGACGGTAATTACAGAAAGTCCAAATCTTGAAATGGAACGGATCTCTTCAATATCAGGGATGTTGGCAAGACTCTGTTCAATCGGAAAAGTCACTAAACGTTCTACCTCCTGACCGGCAAGGCTAGGTGTACTCGTGAATATTTGAACCTGATTATTCGTGATATCCGGTACGGCATCTATCGGAAGTTTTGTCGCTGACCAAACTCCCCAAACTATAAGAACCAAAGTCATTATACCGATAATGATTTTGTTCTTGATACTAAACTTTATAATATGATCTAACACATGAATAGGATTAAATTCAATATATAATTATAGATTATTGAATATGGGAAATTCCATATCCAATCCTTTTTTCCTAAACAATTTGTTCAGGGTTTTAATAAATAATATTGAATTTATGCCTGCGGCGGCTGCCAGATGTTTTCCAGGTATTGGCTAATGAGGGAATAATTTTTTTCTACTAATTGGATTGGCTTATAAGCTGCAAAGGGTGTTTCCAGCTGCAACAATGATAAGTCCACTGAGTTTAAAGCAATTCCACAGCAAGAACAGGTACAAAACGGAGTACAGGTGTCCTGACTACAATCATGGTCTTCATGATGCTGTGTATGTTGTTCTGATGTAAGGTGCGTGTGCGATTCGGAAGGTGATTCAAACAAATGATCACTGCATGGAATTAGGGTTAAGACCATCACATAGATCATTAGTATAGTAGAAACGAATCTCATTTAATCAAATATAGGAAATTATACGAAATTGAATCAATGATAGAAGAGAATGAGAAAATCAAAGTAAAGTTTTTCGACCGTGGGAAAACTTTACTTTGATTAGTTGATGTTATTTTACTTCCTCTAAAATTAATATCCAGCCTTTTCCTTTTTCAACTGGAATGGTTCCATTGATCTTGAAGTCCCTTTGTTCCTGAATATTTTTGATACTTGGAGCATACAATTTGGCTTTTTTAGGATTTAAACCTAATTTTTTCCAATCAATATTTAAGTTTACCTCTGTGTCTCCTTCGGCCCAACTAGCTAGTGCAATCATCGTCTTACCACTATTAACATAAGAAGTCGTTAGAACTGTTGGGATATTCGTTTTAACCGGTGATTCTTCTACCCAATATCCAATCATCTTGCTTTTTTCGATACCGAATTCATCCCATATCCGCCATATATCACGGGTATCCAGCGCTCCCTCCCAAGGATATCTGTTGGTCATCCCATAGATCATTCCTCGCCATGGATTTCCTCCATCCTGAAGCATTTCTCCCATCAGACCGAAAGGAATGCCACTAACCTCAGTGAGGTAGAAATCCGGACTGTTATTCTCATAATCAAAATATTCGCCAAACCAAAGTTTATTTATATAAGGGAAGTGTTCTAAATAAAGGTTTGCACTATTATTAAAACCATCGGATTTATTAAACTGACTGGCAGAGTGAAGATCGATGATGCCCGGATGGCCATTTTTTGTCATCACCCGTTTTATTCTTTTCATCGTGATTCTATCAAAGGCTACATCATCCAGATAGATACCATCAATACCAACATGGTCAACTAGCCAGTTCATTCCTTCAACATAGTAATTATGCCATCTGTTCATTCCGCTATTAATAATGGCGGCATCTTTGAATTCAGGCACAAACCAAGCTGCTATGTAATCCTCATTAAGATGTTCCTGTAACCAGGAATATCCTTGACCATTTCCGGCGGAGAATACTTCATGTCCTAAACTACGCAAAGGATATAATTCATATAAACGATTCGAAACCTCCCTTACCGTATTGTATATTTTCACCTTTAACCCGGCCTGGTGTGCTGAATCAATATAACTTTTCATTTCCTTTGTGGCAATAAAAGGATAATTGATATATGGATTAACAATACTTCCATGATGCAGGTTGATGACATTGGCACCACTATTTTTAACTTCTTCTATAGGTTTATAAGCATGAAAAAATCTGTTTTCCCATTGCCATGTCGGATTAATGGGATGGAAAGGAGTAATCATTAAATGCAAGTTAAAATTTAAAGTATCTCCTGTCTGTAATTTCCTGCTTCCGCTATAATTGTTGACCACTACCGTTCCATTCTCCTCCTTTATCTTAATGCCTCCTTTATTATCATTTCCCCATGAACTTGGTAAAATCAATGGTTTCTGCAAGTAAAAATTGGTATTTAAAGGTCTGGAATACTTCTCGTCACGCAATGAAAACTGAATACCGGCATTAACAGATCCAATCCATCCACCATCTTGGTTTTTATTTTTTACATCCCATTTCCAGTCAATATTTTCTTTCCTTTTTCCACCTTTTTCACCTAAACCCATAAAATATTTAGCATACTTGGCTTGCAATGGAATTTGGAATTGAATATCAGAGAGATCAATATCCTTTGTGGCGATTAAT
>JBEBRZ010000090.1:0-13204 GCA_040394615.1 Sphingobacterium mizutaii | reverse complement strand
TGGTGATAGTGGTTTCCTTAGCGTGCCTCTACTCCTTATCATTCACTTTTGTAACACGTAAAGTTGAAAAAGATGCTGCGGAATACGCTAATGGCGATATGGCTAAAGAAAAAGCCTATTTAGATTCCATAGCAGGTGAGGTAGTATATAATTTAGGTATTGCTAAATTCACTTATCGCGAAGCAAAAGCAAACGAACTTGCATTAGGTTTGGACCTAAAAGGTGGTATGAACGTTACAATGGAAATTTCATTGGACGAATTGATATCCAATCTCGCGGACAATCCTAAAGATGCGAACTTTAACAAATCATTAGAAACCGCTATTCAAAAAAGCAAAACAACCAACACGTCGTTGATTGATTTATTCTTAAATGAATACAAGGCATCTGGAGCATCTACTCCGATTTCAAATTTCTTTGCAACAAAAGACAACGCTTCTATCATCACTGGAGCTAGTTCTGAATCAGATGTTCGCAATTTCTTGAAGAAAGAAGCTGACAACGCAATTCAAAATTCATACAAAGTACTTCGTACTCGTATTGATAAATTCGGTGTTGCCTCCCCTAACATTCAAATTCAACAAGGAACCAACCGTATCTTAATTGAACTTCCGGGAGTAAACGATGAAGAACGTGTTCGTAAGCTATTACAAGGTTCTGCCAAATTAGAATTCTACGATACTTACCAAAACCAACAAGTATATTCTTTATTAGAAAACATTAATAACACGTTAGCAACAACTTTAAAAGCAGACAAACCAGCTGCTAATTTATCAAGTGATTCTACTGCTAACACTGTTGCGGATACAACTAAAAAAGAAGAAAACTTATTAGCGAAATTAGGTGCTAACCAACAAGGTACTGATTCTGCATCAGCGGATTCATCATCTCAAGTTGAATCTGCGGCATTAGCTAGCAATCCGTTATTTGCTGTTTTAAGTCCTGCGATATATAGTCAAAATGGTCAACAACAATTGGCTCCTGGCCCAGCTGTAGGTCATGCTAACTTGAAAGATACGGCTAAGGTAAATGAATATCTTGCTCGTCCGGAGGTTAAATCTATTATCCCGGCCAACTTAAAATTATTATGGGCAGTTAAACCTGAGAATAACGCGAAGGATTTCCTAACATTATATGCCATTAAAACGTCGGGTTCTGAGAATGGCCCGGTAATGACTGGTGAAGTTATTACAGATGCACGTGATGGTTTCGATCAACAAAATCGTCCTATCGTGTCCATGGAAATGAATGCGGACGGCGCACGTCAGTGGAAACGAATTACAGCTCAAGCAGCTCAAAACAGAGATGCTATTGCCATCATATTAGATGGTGTGGTATATTCTGCTCCTGGTGTTAACGAAGAGATTCCGAATGGAAACTCTCAAATCTCAGGAAACTTTACAATTGAAGACACAAAAGATTTAGCAAACGTATTGAAAGCTGGTAGACTTCCTACCACAGCTAAGATCGTTGAAGAAGCTATTGTAGGACCTTCTTTAGGTCAGGTAGCAATTGATTCCGGTGTTAATTCGGCGATCATTGGTATCATCGTAGTAATGGCCTTCATGATTGCTTATTATAATCGTGCTGGTATTGCAGCTAATATTGCAGTTATCTTCAACGTATTCTTCTTAATGGGCGTATTAGCTTCATTAAATGCCGTACTGACCCTTCCGGGGATTGCAGGTATCGTATTAACAATGGGTACTGCGGTGGATGCAAACGTACTGATTTATGAACGTATGCGTGAAGAACAAGCGCTTGGTAAATCACCTCGTCAGGTAGTAGCAGATGGATACAAACACGCGATGCCTTCTATTCTTGACTCGCAGATTACAACCTTCTTAGTTGGTTTAATTCTATTCTTTACAGGAAGTGGTCCTATTCAAGGTTTCGCAACAACTTTGATGATTGGTATTATCACTTCTTTGTTCACAGCGATTTTCATCACTCGTTTGATTTTCGATTACATGTTGAGCAAAGACATCAAGATTACCTTATCTTTCCCTTGGTCTAACCATACCATGAAAAATGCAAATTTCCAATTCATTAAGAAAAGAAAAGTTGCTTATGGTATCTCCTTGATTGCCATCATTATTTCGATTGCTGCAATCATGGTGAAAGGATTCTCCTACGGAGTTGACTTCCAAGGCGGACGTACATACACAGTACGTTATGATGAAAATGTAAAACCTGAAACTGTTCGTGAAAATCTGGATAATGTATTTGGTACCACCACAGAGGTTAAAACTTTTGGAAATGAAAGCCAATTACGCATTACAACTTCTTATCATGTTGAAGAGACAAGTGATGAAGCTGACAAAGAGGTATTGGGTAAATTAAATGAAGGATTATCCAAAATACAGGGTAACAACTATGAGATTCTTTCTCAGCAAAAAGTAGGACCTACTATTGCCAGTGACATCCGTGATCGTGCGATTTATGCAGCTATCTTATCTATTGTCGTTATTGCAGCATATATCTTAATCCGTTTCCACAAATGGCAATATTCTGCTGGGGCAGCAATTGCAACTATCCACGATGCCATTATCTTGTTAGGTTTGTTCTCTCTCCTTGATGGAATTGTACCATTCTCACTAGATATTGATCAACACTTTGTGGCAGCAATCTTAACAGTATTAGGTTACTCGGTGAATGATACGGTGGTTGTATTTGACCGTCTACGTGAATACCTGAAAAAACCAAATGCGCATCAGGAAGAGATCGGAACTACCATCAATAAAGCGATTAACTCAACATTAAGCCGTACTGTGATTACATCTTTAACAGTAATCTTCGTACTAGCTGTATTGTTTGTCTTTGGAGGTGAGGTTATTCGTGGTTTCTCATTCGCTATCTTAATCGGTATCGTTGTAGCAACTTACTCTTCTATTTTCTTAGCCGCTCCTTCTATTTACGACCTAAGTGGTGGTAAACATTTGGCAGATTCAGCAAAAGAAAAAAACAAAAAACAAGCTAAAGTTGTAACTCCATAATTTTTGGAATTCACATAAAATCTAAAGGTCCTGAAATTTCAGGACCTTTTTTTTTGTCAAAATACTGTTTAATATCCTCACAAACCGAGTTAACTCTTTATTTTTTATTAGTTTTGAGCTATAATCATTTAACATGAAGAATAAACTTATCCTATCATCTCTCTGCCTCTCCCTGGGCATTCTTACAATGGGATGTAACAATCAAAAAAACAACACTGAAAGTAACACAGAGGCTCTCGATGAGCATGCTGGTCATGATCATAGTGCTCATGCGCATGATCATAGTGCTGAAGCTCCTGTATCTAGTACGCCCGTTACGCCTCAAACAGCTCAAGCACCGGCCTCTTCTATTCCTGAATTTACTTTCTACAAAGTGAAATCAGGTATTTCATATACAAAAGCGGATATTCCTTCCGGAAAAAATACCGTATTCGTTATGTTCGACCCGGGGTGTAACCATTGTCAAAATGAAACCAAAGCTTTGGCTAAAAACTACGATAAAATCAAAAACGTTAATATCGTATATGTCTCCATGAATGATCCTGCATTAATGTCTCAATTCTTTACTACGTTTGGAAAAGAGCTTGAAGGCAAGGAAAATGTTCAAATGCTTTGGGATAGAAACCAGGAATTCATACAAAGATTTCATATTCCTGATATGTTCCCGGCAAACTATGTTTATGCTGCTGATGGATCATTGAAAGGATATTGGGAAGGTGAAAAGGGTATCGATGAAATAATTGCTGAATTTACAAAATAATGAGAGTTGCCATTAATGGATTTGGACGTATAGGTCGTCATACCTTAAGAAATCTACTTAATAGAAATGACAATAATATTGAGGTTGTTGCAATTAATGATCTAGCGGATACCAAAACCCTGGCTCATTTATTTAAATACGATTCAGTACATGGACCATTAAATCGAAAAGTCGATTTTGATCAGGATAAACTTATCATTGATGGCAAATCAATCTTAATATTTAATAATAGAAACCCTGAGGAACTTCCCTGGAAAGACCTAAATATCGATGTTGTTGTAGAGTCAACAGGTTTCTTTGTCAAAAGAGATCTTGCGGCTAAACATTTAACGGCGGGAGCTAAACAAGTTATTATTTCTGCTCCTTCGCCGGATAAAGAGGTCCCTACCCTAGTCTTGGGTATCAATGAAAACGAATTTGATTGGAACACAGCTATTTTCTCAAATGCCTCTTGTACAACGAACAATGTGGCTCCGCTTATCAAGATATTGGATGATAACTGGGAGATTGTAGATGGCTATATTACAACTGTTCACTCCATGACGGGAGATCAGAATCTTCATGACGCTCCACATCGTGATTTGAGAAGATCCAGAGCCGCCTCAGCGTCCATTATTCCAACAACAACAGGTGCAGCAAAAGCAATTACCAATGTTTTTAAACATTTAGAAGGTAAGCTTGGAGGGGCGGGTATTCGTGTTCCCGTATTAAACGGATCCCTAACAGATTTCACTTGTAATCTGGCCAAGAAAACAACGGTTGAAGAAATCAATCAAAAGTTTAAAGAAGCATCCGAAAATGAACTAAAAGATGTCCTCTATTATACAGAAGATCCAATTGTATCAGTCGATATTATCAACAATCCCTATTCTTGTGTATTTGATTCAGAACTAACAAGCATTGTAGGTGGATTGGTAAAAGTTGTTGGTTGGTATGATAATGAATTTGGTTATTCAAATCGTTTGGTAGATATTCTCCAAATTTTAGCAAAAAGATGATTAGGTTTATAAAAACTGAGGATACCTTAGCATTAAGAAGTGCTGTTCTCCGCGAAGGGAAAGCGCCTGAACTTTGTACTAATCCAGAGGATAACAAACCAGACAGCTTTCATTTAGGCTATTATAACGACGACAATCAGCTTGTATGTGTTCTTAGTATACTAAAGACCAATCACCCTAAACTCCCCCATATAGGCTATCGCCTCCGAGGAATGGCGACACATCCGGATGAAAGAGGAAAGGGCTATGCAAAAGAATTATTAAATGCGGCTATCGAACATATCAAAACGCAGTTAAAAGGTGATTACTTATGGTGTAATGCCAGGAAAGCAGCCTATTCATTTTATGAAAAACTTGGTTTTGAATTTATGTCTGATGAATTTGAGATTGAGGGTATTGGATTACATAAAGAAATGTTTATCTCTTTTTACTAATGATGACCAATAATTAAAGTTCACCTGACACTCCCAAACCGAATAAAGCAAAATCATATTTCACCGGATCTTCTGCGTCCAGAAGCCGCAGATTCGCGGTCAATTCCAAAGCAGCTTTCCAATTGATTTTATCCGACTGAATAAACCCGAACTTTCTTGCTACCCGTTCTACATGAACATCACAAGGACATATCAGGTCTTTTGGTTTTATTTTATTCCATATTCCAAAATCCACTTCCTTATCATCCTTTCGAACCATCCATCTTAAAAACATATTCAACCTTTTACAGGTCGATTTTTGTAAAGGAGAACTCACATGTTTTTTTGTTCTGTGCGGAAAATCAGGCAATGAAAAAAAATAGGATTTGAAAGAATTTAAAGCCTCTTCAATTTCAATATCACCTCCTCTTTCCACCTGTGTGAAAGCATCTTCTAAACTAATGAAACGCGAATAATGATATTTAAAGAAGCTGATAAAATATAATAAATCTGTATCGTTGAAGGTTCTATGTTTGAATCCCAATAAGCTTTTCAGATCCTGTTCCTGATGGTTCAATATAAAATCATAAGGCGTTCCATCCATTCTATCAATAAGCTCATTGCATTTATTGATAATTGTTTTACGTTGTCCCCATGCCAGGATACTGGCAAAGAAGCCCATGATTTCAATATCCTGTTTTAGTGAAAACTGATGGGGAATACTGATAGGGTCATTTGGAATAAAATCAGGTTGATTATATTCTTCTACTTTTCTATCCAGGAATTCTTTTAATGCTAAATCCATCACAATAAAATATAACAGCTATTCACAAAAAAAAGCAACCGAAGCTGCTTTTTATATTTTAATTATTAATTTCTTTCCAAATGAGATCTTTCAGCTGCGGGATATTCTTTCCGGTGACAGACGAAATAAAGAGATAAGGAATACCTTGAGGCACTTGTTGAGCCATTTCCTTTTCTAATTCTTCATCCAGCATATCGCTCTTACTAATAGCTAAGATTTTTGGTTTATCCAGTAGTTCAGGATTATAAGCTGTTAATTCATTTAACAAGACATTATATTCCTCTTCTATTGTACGATCGGTATCTGCAGGCACCATAAAGAGCAGCACAGAATTCCTTTCGATATGACGTAAGAAACGGTGTCCTAAGCCTTTTCCCTCCGATGCACCTTCAATAATCCCTGGTATATCAGCCATTACAAATGACTTACTGTCTCTATAACTAACAATTCCTAAATTAGGGACAAGAGTCGTAAAAGGATAATCAGCAATTTCTGGCTTTGCCGCAGAAACAACAGATAATAAAGTTGATTTACCGGCATTCGGGAATCCTACCAATCCCACATCTGCTAACACCTTCAACTCCAAAATTATCCATTCTTCCTTTCCTGGTAAACCAGGTTGTGCAAATCTGGGAGTTTGGGCTGCCGGAGTTTTAAAGTGCCAATTTCCTAACCCTCCTTTACCACCTGCAGTCAAGATTTTGGTTTCGCCATCTTCGGTAATTTCAAATAGAATTTCTCCAGTCTCGGCATCCTTTGCTACAGTACCCAAAGGAACTTCCAGAATCTCGTCTTTCCCATTAGCACCGCTTTTCAGCCCGCTACTTCCGGGTCCACCGGGTTCGGCAATAATATGCTTTCTGAATTTAAGATGCAGCAGTGTCCAGTGTTGACTGGAACCTTTCAGGATAATATGACCACCACGACCACCATCACCTCCATCAGGCCCACCTTTTGCCGTGTGTTTATCACGGTGCAAGTGAGCGGATCCCGCACCACCATGCCCGGAACGGCAACATACCTTTACATAATCAACAAAATTCGACCCCTGCGCCATATAATCTCCTAATCAACAATTTTTAGTAACGATCAATAATATTTGAAAGATCAGTGAAAATCACTTCGATATCACCAATACCATTCACTTTGCTTAACTTATTTTGTTTCTCATAATAAGGCAATACATGAATCGTTTTTCCAAAATATTCTTCAATACGTTTTTTTAATTTATCGGCAGCATCATCAGCACGTCCGGAAATTTCCTGACGCTTAGCGATACGCTGTGTAAGTTCTTCTTCATTAACATCCAAAGCAATCACCCCAGTTATTGAACTGTTGATAGATTCCAGAAAAGCATCTAAAGCTTCTGCTTGTGCTACTGTCCGTGGAAATCCATCAAAAATAAAACCTTTAGCATCTGGATTATTCTTGATCTCCTCTTCCAACATCGCGATAGTAATAGAATCAGGAACTAAATTCCCTTCAGCAATAATCTGACTTACTTCCTTGCCAAGTGTTGTCTGATTTTTGATGTGCCCTCTAAATATATCACCTGTAGAGACATGGTGTAAGCCATACTTTTCAATCAGTTTGGTCGATTGGGTCCCCTTACCTGCCCCTGGAGGTCCGAATAAAACTAGGTTTAGCATAATGTGTTGTTATTTTTTTAGATGTAAAAAAACAAAAGCCTAATCCCGTATAAGAATTAGGCTCTTTCCAAGTGCGCTCAAAGGGAGTCGAACCCCTAACCTTCTGATCCGTAGTCAGATGCTCTATCCAATTAAGCTATGAGCGCGGCAACCATTACTTCACGACTTGATGCCCGTTCTGTTTTTGGTGACGCAAATATAAGGAAATAAAAATCTCAGCAAAAATTTTTTTGATTTTTTAAGCCCTCAGGCCAGTTTATTCTTTTTTTTCTTCTTACGTCTCCCCCACCAAATTAAAAATCCTGTTATGGGTAAACTCGTAGAAATTACCCCCGCAATAAAGGTCGAAAATTTTCCAATCTGGCCTAACCATTGCCCCATATGTAATTGCCATACCCAATTCTCTACTTTATTATGCAAATGCATTTCTTGCGTAATTGGATACGCCGTACCATCGTATTTATCAAAATATAAAATATCATTGTTCTCATCACTCTTCAACCCCGCCATATCGGCAACATGAAAAGCAAAAACACCTGACTTATGATAGTCATACACCCAGTATTTAATAACTTTCTTCTTAGGATATTCCTTAAACGTTTGATCCATTACAGGAAAAGCATCCATAAATACTTTATTGCTATCTGCCTTTGGCAATTCCTTATGCCAATCAACAGTTGTAGCACCAAAGGACTTCATCGTAAGATCCATCATAGGCTGAAAGAACAATATCAAGCCTGTTGTTCCCAATACAAAACAAAGAATCAATGAATAGAAGCCGAATACATTATGCAAATCATAATTTAATCTTTTGAATTTTGCTTTCCATTTAATCGTGAAACTAGCCTGCCTGGTACTCCTTGTCCATCGCCTTGGCCACCATAACACTAATCCCGTTAAGGTGCTGAGAACAAAAATTATTGTCGCTATACCTATGATCCATCCCCCCACCGGACCTAATAACATCTCAGCATGCAAATGCGCCATAGCAAAGA
Source organism: Sphingobacterium mizutaii (assembly GCA_040394615.1). Taxonomy (GTDB): domain Bacteria; phylum Bacteroidota; class Bacteroidia; order Sphingobacteriales; family Sphingobacteriaceae; genus Sphingobacterium; species Sphingobacterium mizutaii_A. Next base: position 4,588 of record JBEBRZ010000090.1, on the reverse strand, counting down.
AGAAGTGGATCGTTTTATCATATTTTAACACCTCACCCGTATAAGGATTCATATAAATCATTGAAAGCCGGATGTTTTTGGGATCAAAACCGTTTATAACAACCGATCTGTTTGAATCATTATAATACAACACGTATGAAGGTAATATCCCCGGGATTTCTTTCTTTTGAATCTCGAATAGTTCTTCCAATGTAAGTTTTTCTCCAACAGGAATAACATACTTAGCTTCTCCGGCTGATGCCTCTATGATTTCATCGCAATAAACAAGAATGGTACCGGTTAAACAAACAAATACCACAATAATCATAGAAACCAAACTTGGCCAGAGGTGCAACCAACTGACCAAGCGCATTAGGATGGTTTTATTATTTTTTCTTTTATTGGCGCGCATTAAAAACTTAGAATCTATAAGATACGGTTCCTAAAATAGTTCGTGTCGGTTGAGCATATAACCAGAAATTGGTAGTCATATAATGAACATCCGTTAGGTTATTACCTTTCAGACTAAGTCTGAACTGATCTCTCTCATAGAATACATTTGCATCAAACAAGAAGTAACCCGGCATTTTAAAAGTATTAAAATCATCTCCATAAAAATCATCAGAATAGTTCCCTCCTAAGCCTAGACCTAATCCTTTCAAACTTCCTGATTGTATACTATAGCTTGTCCAGAAATTACCTACATTAAAAGGAGCTCCCTGAGGTCTGTTCCCTAAGGTTTTTTCATCACCCTCGGTGAATTTAGAGTCATTATATCCATAGCCCAGTATTAAGTGAAAACCTGCAAACGGATTTGCGGTAATATCAAATTCAAATCCCCTGCTTCTGCGTTTACCATTTTGAACGGTCGAAGTCTTACCATTTTCAGCAACAATAGAAAACGGCACATTTTTCACATCAATATTATAGTAAGAGGCATTCCCATGCAGTTTCTTATTGAAAAGCTCATACTTAAATCCAAATTCATATTGATTTGCTTCCTGTGGTTTAATTGTTGCGGCATTAAACTGAACACTTTCTAACATGACATATCCATTATTGAAACCGTTCGTATAGTTACCGAATAAAGACAATTGATCAGAAACAAGCTCATAAACAGCCCCGAATTTTGGAGAAAAGTATGTTTCTTCAAAATCAGACACTAAATTCTTGTAGCGATCCATTCTAAGTCCGGCGTTCAGATGTAATCGGCTATTCAAACTGAATACGTTAGAAACATACATTCCATATGACTGGAACTGTGTTGTAATTTCACTTTCCGCGGCAGAAGCAAACATTTGCTCTACTTTTGACATGTTAATAGTAGGAGCTGTTTCGAATCGATTTACCTTATCGTAGAAATTCAACATCTTCCTTGTCGTCAGGTATTTATCGTTGTTATAATCCACACCAACCAAAAACTTATTTACCCAACTTTCTCCTGAATAAGTACCCACAAAGTTTTGTTGAATACTGGTAGATATAAAATGACTTGGAATACGCATAATTCTTCTACCGATAGTATCTTTTGTAAGCGGTACTGCAAATAAGTAATCAGACTTGTTAATTGAATTAGCACTTGAAATTATCGTTTGCGACTTCCAGTTATCAGAGATTTTATAATCAGCATCTGCCAGTAAATTGAGCATATTGGATTTTATCGTAAGATCATTAGATGAAAAAGATTTCTTAACATCCCAATCAAAATCTTTCAAATTATCAAAACCTTTTGGGAGGTAACCTACGGCAATCATATTTCTTTCACTTTGACTATATTCAGCTTCCAGATTTAACGTTAAACGATCATTTACCAAAAAACGGAATGAAGGTGCAATTAAGCTTACGTTATCCAACCCAAAATCCTGAAAGGTCTTTCCACGTTGCAAAGCAGCATTTACCCTAAAAAGAACGGTCTTACTGTCATTTATTGGTGTATTAAAATCTAGGGTTAATCGGCTCATATCATAAGCTCCATAACTCAAACTTGCCTCTCCGAATGTATAAGGTTTAGGTTTCTTTGTAATCAGATTAATCATACCACCGTAAGAAATCTCTGTACTACTACCAAAAAGTGTTCCTGCAGGCCCTTTAATGACCTCAATAGCTTCTATATTAGATAAGTCAGCCATGGTTGTAATACTTGTTCTATATCCATTTCTCAATGATCCTGATCCGGTAGAAAAACCACGCATTCTCGCCATGACAGTGAAACCTCCTGCTCCTAATCCATTGGTAACATTCGCAATACCAGGGGCAGCTAATAATGCGCCTTTCATATCTGTTACTGATCGCTCTTTCAATAACTCACTGGGAATTATATTATAAGTCTGGGATGTCTCTAGATTCTGTTGTTCAATTTTCCCTACGGTCCGGGTTTGTTTTTCTGCAAATTTCTTGGAGGCACTAACAACAACCTCCTGAATAAGATGCTCCCGACTACCTATGTAAATTGTATATTGTTTAACGCCTTGATAAGATAGTTTTTCCTCATACACTTCATCTTTATAGTTAATAATTAAAGTATATGGTTTAAATTCTGAAAGATCTAACTCAACCCTACCATTTTGATCAGTTGTTAATTCCTGATTTGTTTCCAGCACTTTTACCAAAGCAGCAGGAACCGGGTTAAATGATAAATCCAAAACTCTAATGGGCACTTTCGCAGTTTGCGCGAAGACGGTTTGTGATATTGTAAATAAAAGAATAAGTGAATAGTATATTTTTTTCATTTCTATTTAGATTAATTCTAAGTAGTTACAAAAATATTCCTAAATTCACTCCAATTTCTACGAGAAATAGAATTATTTAATTACGAATTTTAGCCAAATAATGGATATAATATGAAACCATTAAAGGAACGATTTCTGTCAAAATATCTTAGGAATAAACAGCGATTAGAGTTACAGGAAAATATTGTTCAAGAATATTTTTTCAAGGTAAACTTTTATAATATCCCTGTTCAAGAGCGATTTATAATCGATGATAATTTTATTATTATTTCTTCAGCAGCTGAAATTCCAAATCCAATAACCGTTCCGGTTTTATTAAAAGACGGCGTATTTAAAGTTCAGTTTGAACTTGAGGGGTATTCTTTTTATTCAGATCAAAGCTCAAACATTGAAATAAAAGAAGGCTATTTTAATCTCTTCTATATTCCTTCCGTTAATGGAAAATTACATTATAAGAAAAATAGAAAATGTATTGATATCATGTTTGACAAGACCTGGTTTGAACAATACGTTCTGGAAAAATTCCCAGCCTATACTAATTTTATTGATCAATTAAAGCAGGATAAGGCAGTCATGATGTTTCCGAAAGCTGCCCCGATTCGTGCAGACATCAAGCATCTATTACATGGTTTATTAAACTGCAATTTACATCCTGATCTTAAACCATCCTTTTACAAAATCAAGATTGAAGAACTCCTATTATTAATTCTTTCTTTTACCGACGAGCATCAAGAACAATCACTCCTACCTACTTCTTCACTTTCAATTGATGAGAAAGTTGTCTTAATTAAAGAATGGATCAATAAGCAAGAAATAGGGAATATTAGATTACAGGAAATCGAAGAAAAATTCAAAGTAACCCAGAAAACCTTAAACAAGGGTTTCCACAAATACTACGGATGTTCCATTTCCCAGTATATGCGAAAGCTACAAATGGAAAAGGCATCCAGCTTAATTAAGGACGGAGGTTATAGTATTAATGAAGTGTCCAAACTTTTAAGATATAGTTACCCTCAACACTTTACTACTGCTTTTACAAAGTACTTTGGCTATCCTCCAAAAGAATTGAAAAAACATTAGTTTTCCATTAGCATTTTATTCTATAAAGCATATCTTTATGGTAAACCAAAGATATTCTTGTTTTGAAGAGAGTCCTCAAATTTATTCTAAATAACAAATAGCCTCATAAACCACAGGCTATTGATTCTTATGTGCCGGTAATTCTACTCGGACAGGTTTACCCTTAACTAAAATTTTACTTACAGCTATACCTTTTGTATGGTAATAGCCTTCTTTATTTATAGGTTTTGATGTGATCAGAGCCTATAAAACTGTGAGTAAAAACGGAGAAATCTCAAAGATAAATTACGCTCAGTTTAAATAATGAGAAAAGAAATTTTGTGGAATATAAAGGTGGCTAAAACGCCTTTATTGATAAAGAAGTGTAGTCGTTGTAATACCACCCATTTTTATTGCAGCGAAAAATTTAGAATTAATGCTCAAAAAAGAAAACTTGATATATGGTTAATTTATAGATGTTTAAAATGTGACAATACATTTAATTTAAACATCATCTCAAGAACTAAACCCGAACTCATAAATAAAGATTTATACCTCAATTTGCTGAATAATGACCTAACAACAGTGCGCAAATATGCATTCTCGTCTGAAATAGCAAAAAGAAATAAAGTTGAACTAGATTTAGAATCTATAGAATATGAAATAAATGGTAATCAACTTACACTAGATGATTTAATCCATCTAGAAGAAAAGACGATAACCATTAAAATTAAGATCGAAATAGAAATAGATTTAAGAATATCTTCTATTATTAGGAGGGGCTTTGGATTATCTGTTAGAGAACTCAAACGAATGACAGA
>JBEBRZ010000089.1:0-13574 GCA_040394615.1 Sphingobacterium mizutaii | reverse complement strand
CCTGTCGGGGCGCTTTGCATATCTACTTTTATTTTTTGACTCGTGAGACTTTAAAAGGTTTTTTTACTGCTTTTTTAGCAGATTCTTTTGCAATTTTAGCCTGAAGGTCTGTTACTTTTTCCGGCTTGTAATTACTTTTAGTGGGATCGAGATTAAAAAGTTTAGCATACCAAGTAAGTGCGGCAGTAAACCGGCCGTAATCTAGGTTGAGATGATATCCATCTCTGGTTAAATGGTCACCTATACTACTTGATCTAGCATTTTGAATAGCAGTTCCGTCCGGTACGATGAATGCATAATCACCAGTTTTTTCTAACCTAGACGTAACACTCATAATGCTGTCATACATGTTTTTTTGGTTGTTGTCGTAGTTAGCAAATCCTTCGTGTTTTGAATCTTGCTGATATGCCCAAGTCTGATGGTATAATAATTTAGTGTCTTCATGTACATGAGCAAATACATAGGTCCATAGATCTGTAAGAGATTCCATAATGACATTGTATTTGCCAGATAAAGGACTAGCTTGTTGTAAACTGACATAGTCCCAGTTCTCGTCAGCTAATGCATCCTCTATACTGGTCTGCTCAGTGGTTTTCTTGACTCCATCAAGGTTTATCTTTCGATAACTATAAGCTTTTAAATTATTATGGGCATTATTAAGATGAAGATCTAACGGAGCTCCACCTATATATAGATTTCCAATGACAATCTTTTTCCCTGCGGTTGTAGCTAATTCATAGAGGTAATTTTCAACTGCATCTTCCGAAAAGCTATTTCCGATAGCTAATATTTTTATGACATCATCATCTTTAGGGGAAACATCTTGAGCAAAGATGAACTGTACTTGGAGGAAGAAAAAAATTAGATAAATAGATAGTTTCTTCATTTTATATAATGATTATTGTTGTTAATCAGGCCATAAGTTTTTTTATAACCTTCTATAGTTATAAAAGTACGAAAAATATAGCGATAGGGTTAAGTTTCTTTCCCAAAAATGAATGGTTCTGATCTTTAATGTTTTGCATTTAAAGCTTAATAATATGGTAAAATAAGGGTAATTTTGAGGTATATGGCTTATAAGTTTATTGATAATTATCGAGAGCAGGGCGCAAGGAAGCAATTGGTAAAACACTTAGAAAAAAGAGGAATTGAGGATAAGAAAGTGTTGCAGGCAATTGCTAAAGTACCTCGTCATTTTTTCTTTGACGAGACGTTCTGGAACCAAGCTTACAGAGATATTGCATTTCCTATCGGTGATGGCCAAACTATTTCTCAACCTTATACTGTTGCTTATCAAAGTCAATTATTGCACATTAAGAAAGGGGATAAGGTATTGGAAATCGGTACTGGCTCGGGATATCAAACTTGTATTCTAATGGAGCTAGGTGCCGATGTCTATACGATAGAGCGTCAGGAAAATCTGTATAATCGAACAATTCAGGTGTTACCGTATATGGGATATAAGCCAAACTTTTTCTTGGGGGACGGCTCTAAAGGTATTCCGGAGAAGGGGCCTTATGATAAAATTATTGTTACTGCCGGCGCACCATTTGTTCCGGAGAAAATGTTGAAACAACTTCGCCTTGGAGGTTTACTTGTTATTCCTGTAGGCGATGAAAAATTCCAGAAAATGGTTACTATTCTGAGAGTGGGAGAGAATGATTTCGAAAGAATAGAATTAGATACCTTTAGGTTTGTACCACTTGTAGGTGATCAAGCCTGGTAGTTCTCTTGCATTACATAAGATTTTTAATAAAAGACGTCATAATGAGCGTCTTTTTTGATTTTTTCTAATTCCTATTTTCAATTATCTACATTTCGTATCTAATTTCTACCTTAGCGTCATGAGTGCAGGATTTTATCAAAACAATGTCGAAAAGACAAAATCAGATATAAAACAATTAGAAAAGCAGATTAACCAAAATGCCTTGTTGCGTTTGCTGTTAATGGTTTTCGGTGGAATAGGAATTTGGCAACTTTTTTCTCTAAACAATGTTCTTCTTGTTTTAGGAGCCTTTTTACTGCTGATTTTCTTGTTTTCCTATTTGGTTTTCAGGCAAGCAAAAGTTGATCGTAAACTTGAAGAGGCAAAGGTTTTTTTAAGAGTAAATGAGAATGAGCTTCAAATTCTTGAGGGGCATAAGAATATGTATGATGATGGTAGTCAATTTGAAGATCAAAAACACCCCTACAGTTCAGATTTAGATATTTTTGGTCCGAATTCATTATTTTCTTTAATAAACCGTTGTGCCACAAAAGACGGTGTAATTGAACTTAAATCTTGGGTAGATAGTCCGGCTTCAAAAACTGAAATACTTGCCCGACAAGAATCCGTTGAAGAATTGAAGCAAGATCCAATTCACTTACAATCTTTTCAAACAAAAATGCTGTTTAATCTTGGTTCAAAGATTAATTTAAGATCTTACATTCATAGTTATTTTCATGATAAATCCTTTGAGTTTGGAAATGTATTCTACAAAACTTATGTTCCACTCGTTCCTTGGATCTTCTTAGCTGGTATTTTATTTTCAATATTTATTCATAACATTAGCGGGTACTTATTGGGCTTGGCTATTATTCATTTGCTATGGACCATCGCTCAGGCAGGCAGGGTTAGTCAGTTCTCTAATCGAATAGACAAAATTGGTGTCTCTCTTATCGGGTTTGCAGACGCTATTAAATTAATGGAAGATAAGGAATATAAAGCTAGCTTAAACCAAAACCTTCAAAAACAAATTCGAGTCGACCAACAACAGAAAAAGCTTTCCAGTATAATCAACGAACTAGGTAAATTAATTGATAAACTGGATGTAAGAAATAATATGCTAGTCGGGGCGATCTTAAATATGGTATCTCTCTGGGATTTTAAACAGGTAATGGCAATTAGTAAATGGAAAAGCCAATATGAGGATTCCATCTTATCGGGATTTGATGCGGTTGCTAAATATGAGAGTTTAGTGTCCTTATCACTACTGGCTTATAATCACGAAGATTGGGTGCAACCTGAAATAAAAGATGATTTTCAAAAAGATAAACTTTTAGCAGTGGAAATTAATCATCCTCTAATTCCTGTTAATAAAGCAGTTGCTAATGATTATAACTCCTATGATCACCATATTGCTTTAATTACAGGCTCAAACATGGCAGGTAAAAGTACTTTTCTTAGAACAGTTGGAATCAATGCTGTATTAGCATATACAGGTGCTGTGGTTTGTGCAAAGAAGTTCGAGCTGCCAATTTATGAATTAGTAACCTATATGAGAATCAAGGACTCATTGAATGAGAGTACATCTACTTTTAAAGCCGAATTGGATAGGATGAAATTTATTTTGGAAAGAGTAGAAAGTATTGAATCAAGTTTTTTCTTAATTGATGAGATGTTGCGGGGGACGAATTCCGTTGATAAATATTTAGGTTCTAAAGCAATTATCAAAAAACTGATTAATTTAGAGGGGAGGGGAATGCTAGCAACGCATGATTTACAATTATCTGAATTAGTTTCTGATTATCCAGATATTCTGAAAAATTATCATTTTGACATCCAAGTTCAAGGTTCAGAGATGTTATTTGATTATAAATTGAAAGATGGGGCATGTACAATTTTTAATGCTTCTATGTTATTAAAAGGAATAGGCATCGTGGTGGAAAGCGAAAAAGTTAACTAACTTTGCAGCTCAATTAAAATAATGACTATTCTAGAACGTATTGAATTAAGTGAAACACGAATTACAATGACTGTGTTTCCTTCCCTTACTAATCACCATGATACTCTTTTTGGTGGAAAAGCAATGTCGATAATGGATGAGGTTTCCTTTATGTGTGCAACTCGTTTTTGCCGAAAGTCATTGGTTACCGTGTCTACCGATAAGATCGATTTCCATAAAGCTATTCCCTCCGGTAGTATTGTTGAAGCAATTGCAAGAGTTGAAAGTGTGGGTAGGACAAGTATTAAAGTCCACGTAGAAATCTATCTGGAAAGCATGTATGAAGATGGCAGAGAATTAGCAATTCAAGGACGTTTTACCTTCGTGGCATTAGGAGCCGATAAAAAACCAATACCAGTACTTGAAGGTTTGGACGTTCAATAACATAGGCTTTTATTCTGTTTTTGCTCTTTCATATTGATTAGGCCACTTTATGTCTTGCTTTAATTCTTTTGCCCAATTGAAGACTAAATGTGGCTGGCGCAAAAACTCTCTCCCCAACAAGATAAAATCAGCAGCGTCTCTTTCAAGAATATCCTGAGCTTGTTTTGCAGATGTTATTAATCCAACCGTTCCGGTTATTATATTCGTTTGCTTTTTTACTTCATTAGCGAACGGTACTTGATAGCCGGACTCAACCAGAATCTTCTGATGAGAAACAGCACCTCCTGATGAAATATCAGCAACCTCAACACCATTGCTTTTTAGAAGTTGTATTAATTTAATTGTTTGTGAGACATCCCAACCCCCTTCGGCCCAATCTGTGGCGGATAATCTGATCCATAAGGACTGTTGATCAGTAATTCTTACCCTCATAGCGTCAATGATTTCTAATAGAAATCGAATTCTGTTTTCGAATGAACCCCCATACTGATCCTTTCTTAAATTAGTTAAAGGAGAAAGAAATTGATGGATTAAATAGCCATGAGCAGCATGAATTTCGATGATTTGGTAACCGGCTTTAACTGCTCTTTCTGTAGCAGCTTGAAAGCTTAAAATAATATTATTTATTTGATCTATAGATAATTTTATAGGAGGATGTTCTGTTTCATGATACGGGATAGGTGATGGTGCAATTGTTTGCCAGCCATTTTGCTCATCAGGTGAAAACTGTTTTCGGGTAAGCCATGGCAAATCGGTACTGGCTTTTCGCCCGGCGTGCGCCAATTGTATTCCAGGAACACTTCCCTGACTTTTTATAAATTCAGTTATCTCTTTATATTTTTCTACTTGAGCATCCTGCCATATTCCTAAATCTCCATAGGAAATTCGTCCTTCGGGGCTCACTGCTGTTGCTTCTTGTATGACGGCTCCTGCTCGTCCTATGGCGAATTGTCCAAGATGTACCAAATGCCAATTATTTGCAAAACCCTCATCGGCTGAATACTGACACATTGGAGATACTATAATCCTGTTCTGAAGTTCAAAAGACTTTAATTTTAGGGGAGAGAAGAGCGAATGTTTAGACATACGAGATTATTTATCCGATTGATTTGATGAAAAATAAATTTAGTGATGTTATTTTAAATAATCTCATTTATAAGTAATGAATTATTCCGTTATTCATTACGAATCACCGGTTCCAGTTTTTCTAATTCGTCAACAGTAAATAATCGATAATGAATTTTAAAAGTTTTACCCAATGGCGTTTCTAATGAAAATCCTCCGGGACCAAATCCATCTAATACGTCCAGTGTAAAGTGGGAATATTTCCAATATTCGAATAAATCTCTGTCGAGCCAAAATTCAAAACCTTCCACTAAGCCGATCATGGCATCATTCATTCTAGGATAAAATCCACCTTTTTCAAAGCATTGAGGCTGGGTTCCTTCACAGCATCCTCCCGCCTGATAGAACATTAATGGGCCATGTTTTTCTGTTAATTCTTTAATAACAGATTTGGCCTCATCGGTAACATCTATTCTTGAAATCATGTTGTTGTTTTAGAAAAGAAAGGGGTTATGAGTATAACCCCTAATCACACATTTAATTATAACTATTATACTAGAAGAAGCCAAGCTTTTCTTTACTATATGAAATCAGTAAATTCTTTGCTTGACGGTAATATGCTAACATCATTTTATGATTTTCACGTCCTATTCCGGATTGTTTATATCCACCGAAAGGAGCTCCTGCAGGGTAACTATGGTATTGGTTTACCCATACTCGACCTGCCTGAATGGCTCTTGGAACCTGATATAGTTCATGGGCATCACGAGTCCATACACCAGCTCCCAATCCGTAAATTGTATCATTTGCAATTTCAATTGCTTCATTTACATCTTTAAAGGTCGTTACTGCTAATACGGGTCCGAAGATCTCTTCCTGGAAAATTCGCATCTTATTGTTTCCTTTAAAGAGTGTTGGTTTAATGTAATAACCTTCCTCAAAATCTCCTCCTAAATTGTTTTCATCACCACCAGTCAATACTTCAGCTCCTTCTTCTTTTCCTAGCTTAATATAGGACATGATTTTATCCTTTTGAATCTTTGAGGCTTGAGCTCCCATCATTACTGTTGGGTCCAATGGGTTTCCAACTTTGATTTGATTAACCCTTGCGATTACCTTCTCAATAAATTTTTCGTAAATATCTTCTTGAATCAATAATCTTGAAGGGCATGTACATATTTCTCCTTGATTTAGAGCGAATAAAACGGCCCCTTCAACTGCTTTATCTAGGAATGAATCATCTTCATCCATCACAGATTTAAAGAAAATATTAGGTGATTTACCACCTAATTCTAGGGTGACAGGGATTATGTTTTCTGTAGCATATTGCATAACCATACGTCCTGTTGCAGTTGATCCGGTGAAGGCAGCTTTTGCCACTTTAGGATGAGTTACTAAATGACGTCCCAATTCAGAACCGAATCCATTTACCACATTTATTACTCCCGGTGGAATTAAATCACCTATAATTTCCATAAGAACCATGATAGATGTAGGTGTGCTTTCAGCTGGTTTTAGGACAACTGTACAACCCGCTGCAAGGGCAGGTGCTAATTTCCAAACTGCCATTAATATTGGAAAATTCCATGGTATAATCTGTGCAACAACGCCTATGGGCTCATTAACAATTAAAGACACCGTATTGCTGTCCAGTTCCGATAAAGAACCTTCTTCTGCTCGGATCACGCTACCGAAATAACGAAAATGATCAATCGCTAACGGGATATCAGCATTTAATGTCTCTCGGACTGCTTTGCCATTATCTATGGTTTCTACAGCAGCGATGAGTTCTAAATTCTGCTCAATACGATCTGCAATTTTATATAAAATATTACTTCGTTCTGTAGCAGAAGTCTTACTCCAGGTCTCAAATGCTTTTGCGGCAGCAGTAACGGCCTTGTCTATATCTTCTTTTGTGGAATGTGCAACCTGTGTAAAGGGCTTTCCGTCAATCGGGGAAATGTTGTCGAAATATTTACCCTGAGTAGGTGCCTCAAATGTTCCGTTAATGTAATTATCATAGCGTTCTTTGAACGTAGGTCTTTTTACTTCACTCATATTTTAATTATTAAAAGTTTATTATTGGGTTCTATCCCAAAATTACTGAAGCCTTATTTTCTTGTATAGCATTATTGTCGCTATTGATAGCATAATAATTACAGCCACAATTTGTTCGATTTCATTTTTATTTGTTATATTGGTTGATATCCAGCCGATTATAAAACACACTACTATGGGAAAGAATAATTTGATTCGTGAACTTCCTTATTCTGCGGAAAGTGAACTAAAGACGTTGGTTGAAAATCGAAGAGCTTATACATTAAACAGTTTTGAGCTTAATGTTTATGAGACCTATGAGGCTAGTCAACTTGTTCCTCTTCAATTTAACGATATGGTTATTATCAATATGTTAAAAGGGAAGAAAGTGATGCATTTGGATGATGTTCCCGCTTTTGATTATTTTCCTGGAGAAACTTTAGTACTCCCTGAAAATAAACCTATGAAGATCGATTTTCCTGAAGCTCATTTGAAAGATCCGACTCAATGTACAGCTTTAGTTATTTCTGCTGAAAAGATTGATGAAACCATCGATTTTTTGAATAATACTTATCCAAAAATTGACAATAAACTATCATGGGATTTTGCTTGGAATAAATTTCATCTTGTCAATACGGATGAGCTGACTAACTTAACGAATAAGCTGTTTACAAATATGATTAGCAATGACCCATTTAAAGATGTTCTTGCCGACCTTTTATTTAAAGAATTGCTTATTCGCATAATTCAGCAACAGCAATTGAGTGAGTTATATGAGCCATCTACTCAGGTAAATAACTCATTATCTTATTTAAAGAAATTCATTCGTGAACATATTACTGAGAAATTAACTATTGAGGATCTGAGTAAACAGGCAAATATGAGTAAGGCGAGTCTTTTTAGAGTGTTTAAAGAGGAATTTGGAATAACACCTATGGAACTGGTTATTCAAGAACGATTAAAAAAGGCTAAAGAAATGTTAAGTGCTAATATGTCTATTAAAGAAGTTTGTTATGAATGTGGTTTCAGTGATGTCAATTATTTTACTCGTCTATTTAGACTTAAGGAAAAAATGACACCTGGAAATTATCAAAAAAAGATTAGTTTTTAGCGTTTCATAGCTCGATCCAACTCTCTTTTGCTTTCTCTTTCTTTCAGGGTTTCACGTTTATCAAAATCCTTTTTCCCTTGCGCCAAAGCAATTTCTACTTTTGCAAATCCTCTCTCATTAATGAAAATTCGGAGTGGAACCATTGTAAATCCTTTTTCTTCACCTTTCTCACGCAATTTTTTTAATTCCTTTTTGCTCAAAAGGAGCTTTCTATCGCGTTTTGATTCATGGTTATAAAACGAGCCAAATGAGTATTCTGCGATATGCATGTTTCGTATATAAAGTCCATCTTCCAGAAAGGCACAAAAACTGTCGTTAATATTAGCTTTACCTTGGCGAATGGATTTAATCTCAGTTCCTAACAAAGCAATTCCGGCAACATACTTGTCAAGTAAGTGATACTCAAAGGATGCGCGCTTGTTTTTAATGTTTACCGTTGATGAAATTGCCATTTTTATTAATTATATTGAAGCACAAATGTAAGAAATTAAGAAATTTCGCAAAATTTATAGGCAATATAGTGTAAACAATCTGTTAATATTAAATTAAATTTATGATATTTATATGTCAAAATTAAAGTAATATGAGGTTTAAGTTTTGTATGTTTGCGTCGATTTTTTGTAAAGAAAGGTAATATATACGTGATTTATTTAGACGAATAGAACAAGTTTTGTACCTTTGTGAGATTTTTGACGATTTTCGTTGAAAGTTCAAAAAGTAAATATTATTGAGAAAATAGATACCTGACGAATGAGCAAGGGAAAATTAAACGAAAGAACTTCGCGATTTTTAAATGGCGAGTTAGGAGATATTAAGTCCAAAAACTTATATGCTTATTTTAGACCGATCCAATCCAAACAGGATACGGAAGTCATAATCGATGGTCGCAGGGTTTTAATGTTTGGTTCTAATTCGTATTTAGGACTAACAACAGACCCCCGAATCATCAAGGCGTCTCAAGATGCCCTTGCCAAGTATGGTACCGGATGCGCTGGTTCGCGTTTCTTAAACGGAACTTTAGACATCCATGTGGAATTGGAAGAGAAACTTGCAGACTTTGTCGGTAAGGAAGCTGCCATTCTATTCAGTACCGGATTTCAATCTAACTTAGGCCCTCTTTCTTGCCTTACTGGTCGTCATGACTATATTCTTTTAGACGAACGTGATCATGCCTCTATTATTGATGGTAGTCGTTTGTCTTTCTCAAAAGTGATCAAATATGCCCATAATAATATCGATGATCTAAGAGATAAAATCTCTCGTTTACCTGAAGAAAGCTTCAAATTAATTGCTACGGATGGTATCTTCTCTATGGAGGGTGATATTGTCAATTTACCTGATCTTGTTCAAGTTGCTAACGAATTTGACGCTGCTATATTGTGTGATGATGCACATAGTTTAGGAGTTATCGGTGATAAAGGTGCCGGTACGGCAAGTCATTTTGGATTGACAGAGGACGTAGATTTAATCATGGGAACATTTAGTAAATCGTTTGCATCTCTAGGTGGTTTCGTAGCTGCCAGCCGGGATACGATTGAATACTTAAAACATAGAGCACGTTCTTTAATGTTCAGTGCAAGTATGACGCCTGCATCGGTCGCTTCAACGTTGAAAGCTTTGGAAATTATCCAAACAGAACCTGAACATATTGAAAGACTTTGGGCTAATACAAACTACGCAAAGAAATTGCTGTTAGAAAATGGTTTTGATTTAGGTGACACAGAAAGCCCGATCTTACCGGTTTTCGTCCGTAATAATGAAAAAACATATGTAGTAACCAAAATGCTTCAGGATGACGGAGTTTTCGTAAATCCAGTTGTAGCACCAGCAGTTCCTGCAGAAGAATCTTTAATTCGTTTCTCTTTGATGGCTACGCATACATTCGATCAAATCGATGAAGCCGTTGGAAAGATGACAAAGGTTTTTAAAGCATTGGAAGTTGAAAGTTTTATCAGTGATTAAAATATATATCCTGTGGTTACAATAATTCCTGTTGAAAACAAGAAACAAAGGGCAAAATTCATAGATTTCCCGCATGACCTCTATGCGGGCGATCCACATTATGTTCCTGAGCTATTTGTAGCCCAAGACGATATGTTGAATCCTGAAAAACATCCATTCTTTAAACATTCCACTGTACAGTTATTCTTAGCTTATGAGAATGATAAAATAGTTGGCAGAATAGCGGCTATTTACAATACGAACCATAATAGCTTTAACAATGTTAATGAAGGCCAATTTGGTTTTTTTGATTGCATTGATAATCAAGAAGTGGCAAATAAGCTTTTTTCTATTGCTGAAGAATGGGTAAAACAAAAAGGTGCCAATAATTTGGTTGGTCCTATCAATCTTTCTACGAATGATACCGTTGGTTTATTGGTAGAAGGATTTGAACGCCCTCCAATGGTTATGATGCCTTATAATTTCCCTTATTATGAATCCCTTATTGTTAATGCAGGATTTGCAAAAAAAGTTGATTTAAGAGCTTATCTTGTTAATAAGGACAATGCAAATAAACGCTCGGTGATGCTTCTTGATAAATTGGAAATGAGATTGCAAAGATCCGGAATTATATTGCGTGAGATCAATTTAAAGGATTTTAAGAATGAAGCCGAAAAGATTAAAAAGGTTTATAACAAAGCCTGGGATAAAAATCTAGGTTTTGTTCCAATGACAGACGATGAATTTATGCATACCGCAAAGGATCTGAAAATGATTGTTGATCCAAGGTATTGTATTCTAGCAGAAAAAGACAATGAAGTTATTGGCTTTGCTTTAGGAATCCCAAATATTAATGAAATTCAAATTAAGATAAAAAGAGGTAGGTTATTTCCGACCGGTATTTTTAAATTGTTATTTGGACGAAAAAAAATAAAATCCCTTCGTGTATTGATGTTAGGTGTTTTGGAGAATTATAGAAAATTGGGAATTGAAGCTTGTCTTTACGGAAGAATTATTAAAAATGCTATCCCTTCGGGTATCGTTGAAGCGGAATGCTCTTGGATGCTTGATGACAACTACCTTATGAATCACGCTATTGAGCAAATTCATGCTGATTTCTATAAGCGGTATCGTCTTTTTGAAAAAGCGATATGAAAAAAAAAATTTTCATAACTGGTGCGAGTGGTTTTGTTGGCTCTCACCTTGTTGAGGCTGCCCGAAATTTAGGGTTGGAAGTTCATGCTGCGGTACGAAAATCCAGTAACATCGCCGACATAAGTTCCTATGTAGATCAATTTGTATTTCCTAATCTCGGAAATGTAGAAGAACTAAAGTCTCTTTTCGATAAAGAGAAATATAGTTATATCATCCACGCTGCAGCAATGACAAAAACGAAGGATGAGGCTATCATTAAACAAGTTAATGTAGGCTATACTGAAGCGATCCTTTCTGCAGCAACTTCTTCAGTTATGCCGTTGGAAAGAATTAGTTATGTTAGCAGCCTTGCCGCAATAGGGCCAATTCCTTTTTCCAGCGAGCAGCTAATTACAGAGGCTACTCCTTATCATCCATTAACTGTTTATGGCAGGAGCAAAGAGGCTGCTGAAGTAATGATTCGAGAAAAGTTTCCGCAGGCACCTATCTCTGTTTTTAGACCCACAGCAGTTTATGGCCCAAGAGAAAAAGATATATTCCTTCTCTTTGATACTATGAATAAAGGTCTGGATCCTTATATTGGTAAAAATCCACAGAAACTAAGCTTTGTTTATGTTAAGGATTTAGTGGACGTTCTTTTGCAGGGATGTCTTGTTTCACAGGATGGTCTTCAGTTTTATAATATAACTGATGGAGATGTGTATTCCAGATATGCGATGGCCGAAATCTTTAAAGAAGTTTTAAAAAAGCGTCTGTTTAGAATGCATGTTCCTTATGGTATTGTGAGGAGATTTGCCGAACTATCTCAAAGACTCTACCGAAAATCCTCAAAAACTCCTGTAATTTATCCTGAAAGACTTCTGGAATTGACAGCTGAGAATTGGGGATGTGATATTTCACATGCAGTGCAAAACTTAAATTTCAATCCAAAGTATAATCTCGAAAATGGATTAAAGGAAAGTTTGCTGTGGTATAAAGAAAATAAGTGGCTCTAAAATTTCATCTCAAATGAGTGAACAGAAAATAAATAAAAAGCTTTTTCAAGATAGAAAGCGTACAAATATTTTAAGTAATCCAGAACAAAAATTAATCTCCTATTTAGTTCCAAAAATTCCGAATTGGATATCTTCCGATGGATTAACTGCCATAGGATTATTTGGATCACTAATGATTCTTGGTAGTTTCTTGCTGGCAGAATATGTCAATATTACCTACCTGCTACTTGGAGTAGTTGGCTTCTTTGTTCAATGGTTCGGAGACTCTCTTGATGGAAGAATTGCTTTTTACAGGAATAAATCCAGAAAATGGTACGGTTTCGCCTTGGATATTATTATGGATTGGATAAGTACTGTTATGATTGGTTTGGGGTATGTGTTTTACGCTCCTGATGATTTTAAATATTCAGGTTTTGCTTTAGTATCCTTATATGGTTGGGCAATGATTATTTCACAATTGAGATATAGAATTACAGATAAGTACACAATCGATGCTGGTTTAATGGGGCCAACAGAAATCAGGGTAGTAATCTCTTTAGTGTTGATATTGGAAATTCTTGTTCCAGGTTCTATCAATTATTCTGTATTAGGAATATGTGTTATCCTTTTCATTATTAATCTTGTGGATACCAAGAAATTGTTGGATTTAGGTGATGCTAAGGATTTTGAAGAGAAAGCAAATCGGCAAAAAGGAACTGATATTAAGGAGTAAGTTATGTCAGAAAAGTTGAAAGTATTCTTCAAAGCACAATTATCTGCCTTCTTGGGTGGACTTTCAGACTTTGGGATATATACTTTCTGCTATACGATATTAAAATATTCTGCTCCCTTTTCGAATGTTATCAGCGGAAGCCTTGGAGCTATAGTCAACTTTCTGATTAATCGATATTGGTCTTTCAACAGTACCAAGGCATCGATAGGTAAACAACTATGGAAATTTATAATCGTTGTCGCCGGAAGTATATCATTGAAGTCATTAGGGATTCATCTTTTTGTTGATATTTGGCATTGGAACTTTTTACTATCCAAGGTCATCGTCGAAATTATCGTCTCCTTGGGATTTAATTATACCTTACAAAGGTTTTGGGTATTTAAAACCTAAATTAGAAAGAGCCAATTTGATCAAAATCAAATTGGCTCTTTCTAATTTAGGTAGACAACAGACGTTGAGACAACAGACAT
>JBEBRZ010000088.1:0-14185 GCA_040394615.1 Sphingobacterium mizutaii | reverse complement strand
ATTAAGAGCTGTCGTTCATATTTAAACGCTGATTAAGCAGATAAAATATGAACGTAATGTTTTGGGATAGATAGGACTTCTTGCTTGTTCATAATTTTATGATTTTTTTAACACAAAGTACCTGAACTTGAAGCTCTTCACAATTAGCAATTGTAAAAAAACACAAAAACAGTAAACCTAAGGTTTAGACGGTTTCGCCAAATGTTAACAAATTCGAATCAGGATCAAGTATTGCAAACTCTTTTTGCCCCCAAGGTTTAACGGCTAAATTACCATTGGGATGGATAGACACACCTTGATTAATTAAATTTTGATATAACTCATCGATATGATCTGTGCGGATATAAACTTGGCCATAGTTTTCCAAAGGATCTAAATCTAAGAATATGAAAAAGTGAAGTTCAATCCCTTCTTTTTTCAGGATCATATAGCTTTCAAAGTTTTCAAAACCAATTTCTTCAAACCCTAGTTGGTTGACATAAAACTCCCTGGTTATTGCCTTTACTCGCATGGGTAGTTTTGGACACGCTTTTATTATCATATCGTACAAGTTTTATTTTTAAACAATAGAGTCACATCGAAAGTTTTGGATAAATCCTCAACATTTCTAAACTTAGAGAAATTAAAACAGTGATTAAACCTGAAATAAACTTAAGAAAAAATTATTTAAATATTTTAATCTCATCATTACCCGCTTCAACCTGTTCAATTTCGAACAAAAACTGTTCATTATCGAACAATTATATAAAAACACAATCACAAAATAAACTGACTACCAGACTTTTACAAAAAAGGCAATCTTATTGTATTAAAATCACCTTTTCAAACCTTCTTATACTATTAAAATACCAAATAAAATATGAATTGGAGCTACATAAAAATTGCCTGGAGAAATATTAGTAAAAAGAAGATTCAGAATCTCATTAATTTAATTGGTTTAATATGCGGAATTACCTTTATTATGTTGGTAGGTGCATATATTTGGGATGCACATCAGGTTAATAGCCAATTAAGAAACAAAGATCAACAATATATCCTTCAAAGCTCTTACAAGAAGGAAGGAATAGGTCTTCCGCTGACAACCATTGGAGCTTTGCCCAAAGCATTATATGAAGAATATCCCCACTTAATAGCAAATTATTACCGAATTGATGGCTTGACATGCATTGTTTCCAATGGCACTGATAGTTTCGAGGAAGGAGTTTCATTAGGTGACCCCTCCATTCTGAGTATGTACGGATTTTCTCTTTTTGAAGGTAACCCTCAAACAGCATTGACAAACCCATTTACAGTGGTTCTCTCCGAAGATGCCGCTAAAAAGTATTTTGGCAGCGTTGATGTTATTGGAAAAGAGTTAACAATTAGCAATTTCGAAGGAAAAAAGCACGCTTTCTTAGTAACCGGAGTAATTAAATCAAATTACCAAAATTCTGTTCTAGACCTTACTCCTTCAATGCATAGTGATGTATTTCTGCCTATTTCTTCAGAGAAGTTCTTTGGAAGAGATATTGATCAATGGGCCAATGTTTATATTGCCGGATTTTTAGAATTACAAGAAGGAGTGAATCCACAGCAATTAGAAGAACCAATTAAAAGACTAGTTCAAAACAATACAGAAAAAGCTTTTTACGATAATTATACCGCTCAGCTTAAACCATTAAAAACATATTATCTGGAAGACAACAACGGTGCTATTAAAAAAATGGTCAATATTTTAATATATATAGCCGGGTTTATTCTACTGATGGCCATTATTAACTTCATTAATTTTAGCATAGCTCAAAATATTTCCAGATTAAAGGAAATTGGCGTTCGAAAGATTATGGGAGCAAGGTCAACTCAAATAGCACTCCTATTATTAACAGAATACGTCCTGTTGGTATTATCTGTTTTACTGATTTGTATTCCTCTATATGGAATATCTAAACCATTATTTGAAAACATTTTATTACGAAAACTCCCCGGAATAACTGAATTACCTATCTATTTTTATGTAGGATTAGTTGGTCTCTCTTTATTTATCGGATTATTTTCCGGGCTTTATCCCGCTATTAAACTTTCTAAAAATGGAATTCTTAAATCTGTAAAATATCAGTTGGATAAAATTAAAAACAAACAGAATATTCAAAAAGCGCTTCTTTTAATACAATTTACGGTTGCCATGATTATCTTAACCTCTACCGTAATTATTTCAAAACAAATTCAATTATTTATTGATGGCAACTTAGGTTATAATAAAGATTATTTAATGACTCTCCGGGTTCCTCGTGACTGGAGTGTTGAAGGAGTAAATAAAATTTTAACAATAAGACAGGAATTATCCGGATTACCTGAAGTGGTAAATAGTTCTATCTCCTACGAAACACCAAATAACATAGTAGGTAAAGCGACTATTTCATTAATGGATAATTCCAAAGAGGCTATCAATACACAGATGATTACTTCGGATTCATTTTTTGGGGAAACTTATCAAATTCCCTTGTTGGCCGGAAAGTTTTTCAGTAGTAATATTACTGATACCTCAAGGACCCCTGAAGTTGTCTTAAATAAAGAGGCTATGGAAAGTTTAGGATTTGTAAATCCAAATGATATCATTGGAAAAAATATACTATTAAATGATGGAACACAAAAAGCTATTGTAGCGGGCGTTACGGAAAATTTTATAGCTAATTCCATGCACAGTCCTAATACTTCAGTGATTTGGACAAATGTGGCTCAAAATACATTTTTCAGATATATTTCAATCAGACTTAAACCTGGATCAATAGCAGCAAATGTTCAGGTAATCGAAAAGAAATGGAAAGAATTACTATCTGATGCCCCTTTCCAGTTTCAGTTTATGGAGGATAGCATTAAAAAAATGTATAAAACGGAACTACAACTGCAGCGGGCCTCCGTATCGGCAACGATTATTGCATTGATAATAGTTAGTCTTGGAATAATGGGTTTAGTTTCCTTAGCTATTAATGCCCGAGGAAAGGAAGTAGGTATGCGGAAAATCCTTGGTGCCTCGCTCTCAGATTTATTAATTCTATTCTCGAAGGAATACTATTTAATATTTATTGTCTCTATAATAACAGCCATACCAATTAGCTATATTTTGATAAAAAAATGGTTGGAAAATTATGAGTATAGAATTGATTTGACGACGACAATGTTCATCGGTCCTTTATTGTTATTAGCCGGTTTATTGGGTGGAATAATCATGCTCGTTCTTTTTCGATCAACAAGATTTAATCCTATCGACAAACTAAGGGAGGAATAGAATGAATGTTAAAATTGACAACAGACAAAAGAGTTATATTCTTTGGTCTGTTGTCATATAGCTTTCGATACTTATTTCCTAAACTGAAGGCAATTGATAGCCGTTATTATAACTAGCTACTAAGTATTTATTTGCTTCTTCATCGGTAAATCTTCTTTTTTCCGTATCCCAATAAAGTTTCTTTCCAGTACGATAAGCAACATTCCCCATTTGGGAAAGAATAGCAATATGAGCACCAGCTTCTACAGGCGCATTTAACAGGCTTTTATCATTTTTCCGAATAGCTCCCACGAAATTGACCATATGTTTTTCCAGTCCATTATCTTTTGATGGTTGATGAGGCACAGCATCCATTCTTCCCTTTTCAGGCAATACTTCCCAGCCAGCTCGATTGACCAGCAAGGTTCCGTTATTTCCAATAAAAGAAACACCATGATCCTTGCCATGGGGTCCTAAATCAATCCCGTTAGCCTGCTCCCATTGCAAATAGAAATCATCAAATTGAAATACGGTTGTCAATGAGTCAGGTGTTTCCGCTGCATCATCCGGATAAGCAAATTTCCCTCCTGTAGCCATAATAGATACCGGATTGGAAACCTTCATTCCAATCAAGGCAAAGTCTAGCATATGCACGCCCCAATCGGTCATCAAACCACCGGCATAATCCCAAAACCATCTGAAGTCAAAATGAAAACGATTGGGATTAAATGGCCGCTGAACTGCAGGACCTAGCCATTTATCGTAATGCACTCCTTGAGGTGCAGCGGAATCGGGTTTAACCGGAATACTTTTCATCCAACCTTGGTAAGCCCAAGCCTTTACTAATCTAATTTTTCCCAGCTTTCCGCTATGTACAAAATCCATAGCATCTCTAAAGTGCTGCTGACTGCGTTGCCATTGCCCTACCTGGACAATTTTATTATGCTTCTGACCTGCAGCAACCATTACCTCACATTCCTTAATTGAATTTCCTAAAGGCTTTTCCACATAGACGTGTTTTCCGGCAGCAACTGCATCAACCATGATTAAACAATGCCAATGATCCGGCGTTCCAATAATGACCGCATCAACATCGGCATCTTTAAGCAGGTCTTTATAATCAATATATTTTTTAACCTTAATGTTACGTTTTTCCAACTCATCAACCCTTTTATTCAACACGTTTTCATCTACATCACAAATTGCCGTACATACGACATCTTCTACCTTTAAAATGGCAGTGAGGTTGGACCAGCCCATGCCATTTGCACCGATTAAACCAACCTTCAATACAGAAGATGGATTGGCAAAGGTTTTATGCTGATAAACTATGGAGGAGGCAGAAAGTACAGCTGCGCTCTTGATAAAATCTTTTCTTTTCATTTATAATTGACGTTTTAGGTTTGGATTAATATAGTAAATTAATTTAAGATACGATAAATTAACACCGAAACACTTATCATAACCCACTGTACATCAAGATAAAACCAATTATTTAAATTTAAAAATAGCTTTTAGAATTGCCATCCTTCCTCTCAATAAATACTGATCATGAGTTTCCACATTAGCATTGTTGGAATAAGTTTCAAAAGTCTTAACATTCGCCAGGTTACTTAAATTCAATTCCAGATCTGTATCCCACTTCTTAATACGATAACGGATAAAACCGTCCAAAAACGTATAATTAACATCTCTAAATCCCTGTTGTTGATTAAATATATGTCTTGCACTAAATCGAATATTCAAAGAATTCCAAAGATAGAGAGGTAGTCCGATGGATTGATTTAATCCAAAAGAGTTTCTGTTGAAGGATGTTCCGGAATCCATTTGTTTGTTAACTCCCCAATTGAAGTTGCCCTGATATGAAACATTTATACCCTTCCAAACTTTAATTTCCAAATTGGGACTTAAATTATATTTCAACTGCCTAAAAGGAAGTAATTCATTATTGAAGAGTTGATTATAATGAGTTATGGTCGATCCTCCATTTATTTTGATAGAACTTGCCCATGCAAAAATGTATTTATCAAAACCTACATTTGCAGATAAGGATCTTACCTCATTCTCCTGAGAGACTAATTCAGTTTGAGTAACATTATCAGAAACCGTATTAGAAATGATATTAGTCGAATTTGTTTGTGAATAATCAATTCCGAAATTGATAAATAACATTTTAAGGGTTCTTGAAATTTTATAATTTAAAGCAACACTATTGATTTTATTTTCATTGATACCCGACCTGTTGTTTGAAAGGCTACGATAATTTCTGATCATTAACCCACGATAGACATTTTCAATATTTCCAAAACTATTATTTCGTTGATAGTTAAACTGGAATTCATCCTCGACCCCTACTTTATACATTGCCAGAAACTTTGGTGTTACCAACCAATTATACTGAGATTCATCAATATGATATATGGGATCCTGATATCCGCTATACTGTAAACTGACTGGTAAAACCATCCGCAGGTATAATCTTTTGAAAGTCCATTCATACTGGGCTTCAGCAGACATGCGATATCTAGACCAATTCATGTTATTTTTGACGGAATCAAGTTGAACATCAGTAGGAATTCCATTTTGGTAAAGTTCAATGCTGGAATTCATATGCTGTTTATCCAATTCTACTCCCAGTAAATAGTATTGCTTGATTGGATGATTGGGAATCCGATATCCTATATTGCTCTTGGAATACCAGGTCGGAACTTCAAGATGCTGTAAACTTTGATCATACGCTACCCCTTGATTTAATATATCAGGAAATACCCCCGGATTTAAAAGAAGTGTTTGTGGCTTATTACCATAATTTAATATCCAATCAAGTTGAAATATATGATCATTCTTTAATTGAGGAATATAAGATAACGTATTAGAAAACCCCTTTATACTATGTTCCAATCGCCCCTTATTTCCAATCTCATTATTGATAATAGCTGACCGACTACTTTCTTGTTCATACTCAAGTACCAGCTGATTATTAATATATTGCTGTTTTGTATTTCTTGTCCCGGTAAAACGTATAGAACCAATCCCGTTATTTACCCGCGTTGCTTGTTCATCATTAAAAATAATATTTCCGGATTCCGTCAGATAGATTGTTTGACCTTCATATTCCTGATGATATTTACCTATTAAGCCCTGTATATTTGATTTTACTTGCCATTCATTTTTTAGATTAATCAGATTATTCGCATTTAAGGACACTTGATTATTCATAAAATAATTGGCTTTCGGAATAAATGGTGCACCCATTGGCCCGGCAGACAATAGACTATTTATCGTTGACATATTTATATTTGCCAGTACAGATGATTTATTAAATCCACTGAAATTGCTACTTAAATCATTTCCCACATTATTTCCCTGAAGCACATTCAATATCTTAAACTTTTTGTTAAAAAGAATGGAATTAACTTCTCCATCATATTGTTTTGGTAAACCAGCTCCGATTTTCATCTCTCCGGTCATCTTCAATTTAGCTTCATCTTTAATCACTAAATTCAGGGCTACAGCATCATTTAGATATTTATCTTTTAAGACTTTAATAGGCTCATGATTTTGCATTATCTGAACATCCTCTACCATCTTGTGCGGAATGGTTTTAGTACCAATCGTATATCGATCATCTAGAAGATCATCTCCGTCGATGTAAAAATTCGAAATTGCTTTTCCCTGAAATTTAATAGCACCATTTTCGGCAACTTCTATTCCCGGCATTCTTTTCAAAACATCTCCTATCGATCTATCCATACCGGTTGAAAATTTAGAAACATTGTACGAAATAGTATCCCCTAAACGCTGAATAGCCGGTTTAGATTTTATATCAATCGAATCCAACAAATTAATGCTTGGTTCTAAGCTGATATGCTGGTCCGTTAATGTATTTTCTATTCTATACAAAACCTTTTTATACCCTAAATGATTAATTTCTAAATAAGGATCTTGTACTTTCTTATTCGTGCTGATGTTGAAATAACCTTTAACATCAGTTATTTTAAATGCTAAGACTTTATTATCCCGGTCTTTCAAAATTAAAGATGCTGAAGGAATGGGTTTTCCTGTAGCTTTATCCAACAAATATCCCTTAACTGTAAAATTTTGACCATACAAAGAAGCACAGCAAAAGGAAAGTACTAAACTAATAATTGCCTTAAAAACCATGGGCACTAAGGTTTTAGCTCAATAGGATTATTAGTTACATTGGAAGGTTTGTAATTACTATCCTTCTTTACATTTACGGAAGTAATAGCATTAACACCCCCTAATGAACCAGAACTAGAAGAGGGTCTTCCCACCAGGGTAGTCGTAACTTTTGCACCTGAAGCCGAAATTCTATTCTGTTTAGATTTGAAATAAGCTTCCGGATTATCTTTAAATGCCTTTTCAATTTTTGCGATCTCCACTTCGGTAGATAAAATCGCATCCTCGCTCGGAGCTATTCTCACAAAAGTATCTTCAGGCATCTTATCGAAGCCTATATATTCAAAAGAAACCTCGTTTTTATCATCTACTGCTGTTAAAATCAATCCCGGTAATCCATGTAATTTCCAAGGTCCGAATGAAAAAGGTAATTCTGTGGTAAACCAAGCCGTGTAATTTCTACCTTTAAAGGAAGTGCTCGCCTTCTGGCAAGAATACCCCCCTATATCTTTCGTCTCGTCATGAATTTCCCACTCTTGTTTAGGATATTCAGCTTCAATGATAAACCGATCCGTAGTAACCTGAGCTAGCTCTAGCAACTTTTCTTCTTTAGGAAAAAGAATATAAGATCTGGAAATGGCTGTTGTTGATTTTATAAGATTAATAACTCCATTAAATGCGGAGTTCTCGCGTTGTTTTTTGATATCTTCAGAAACTCGCTCAGCGCTATAACTTGTATAATATGACCCTTCTTGACCAAGATAAGTAACTACCTCATCTTTTAAAAAATTCTCTCTTTGAGTTGTATCGTTTACATGCTTAAATTCATAATGAATTTTGGCGATCGGTTTCTCTTGCGCCTTTAAGCCAAATGCCAACGCAGATGTTAGGATAAAAATAAGTACTTTTTTCATAATTTATTATTTTTAAGTAAAACTACGAATTATTAGTAGAATCCCAAATCTCTACGCTCTTTTTTTTACTCTACATAAATTCACGGATAAATTAGTATCTTGTAATGAGGACTTTAACTATTTATGCTAGATAAGGAACAAAAAATAAACTTATTGATTGTCGAGGATCAACAAATTATTGTGGATGGTTTAGTGATGATTTTAAATGGTAATGCAAGTTTTGGCGCTATTACATCCTGCACCGATACAAACCTCTTGTTAGAGACAATTAATGAGAATAAACCGAATGTTATTCTTATGGATTTTAACATGCCAAACATGGATGGAATCCAATGCATCGAACTTATATTAGCACATTATCCTGATCAAAAAATATTAATGCTTACCGGATACGATGATACAGAACTCATTCGTGAAGCCCTTAGAAAAGGTGCGTTAGGTTATGTATTAAAAAATGTTGCCAAGGATGAACTCATCAGGGCTATAGTTTCAGTCAATGAAAGAAAAAGGCATTTAGATCAACAAGTTCAGAATAAAGTTCTAGAGGCTTTTTTGATGAATGAAGAAAACAATCCGAATGATAATCCACTTAAAAAAGACACATTCAAGCTTTCTCAAAGAGAACTTGAAATCCTTAAATTAATTGCTGAAGGTAATCCAAGTAGTAAAATTGCAGATCGACTTTTTATAAGTACCAATACGGTTGATACTCATCGAAAAAATATAATGGCAAAATGCGGGGTTAAAAAAATAACTGAATTAATTACTTTTGCCAATAAGAACCATTTGCTCTAATCACTGACGGGAAAAGTAATCGAAAAAAATGCACCCGATCCTTCTTTCGTGTCCACCTCAAATTTCCCGCCCAATAACTGTGTTCTTGTTAAAATACTTTTTAAACCAAGTCCGGTAATTTCATCCGGCTTATATTCGAAACCTTTCCCATTATCTTCCATGCTAATAATTAATTCATTTTCATCCATTATAAACTGAATATTAATCTCGGTAGCTTGTGAATGTTTCACCATATTATTCAACAATTCTTGCGTAATCCTATATATATGAACCTCAGTAGCTGTAGGTAGTTTTGAACTTTCATATTGCTGATATAAATTAACCTGCAGTGAGGGATAACTTGTTTTCACATGGTTAATTAGTTCCTGAATAGCCGCTTTCAATCCCAGTTTACTAAGGGAAATAGGCATAAGATTATGAGAAATAGCACGAATCTCTGAATTCACACGGTCTACATCATTCATCAACTTGCGAATATGATCTATAATTTTGGGATTTTCATTAAGGTCTTCCAGATGCGTTAGCTTCATCCGTATTGCTGAAAGCTGCACGCCACTTCCATCATGTAGCTCCTGTGCAATTCTTTTCCTTTCTTGTTCTATTGTCGCCATTAATAGTTTCGTGTTTTCCTCCTGTTTCTTTCCAAGTTCCAATAACATACTATTATGATCTTCATACATTCTTTTAAACCGAACCATCATTAAGGTAAATACAATAAACACCTCCCAGACCATCGACCATAGCATCATATTCTGAACATGTATGGTCCATAAAAAGAAAGGAACCTTAGAGATAATATCCAGTTCCAAATTGAAATAATATTGCCCCAGCTGTCTTATGCTAGTGGTTAAAATTGAATAAGCATGCGGAGCAAAGGCAATCATAAACCAAATAGTTTCCGTTTTATTCCTTTGTTTGATTAAAAGAATAAAAAGTATATAAAGAATAACAGCACAGGTAATGGAAAATAAGACCGTATTTAATTTTTGTAAAAATGAAAATACAGGATGTGGTATAACCTGATAGAACATAGCAATCACGGTTAAGACCACAGAAAAAATAATAAATGATCGTAATACCCCATCCAATTTTTTGACGAAGCGATGCGTAACAAAATATTCTCTAAAAAAACTTACACCAAGAATAAGATATAAATTAGTGAAGATATAGCTGGAGATATTTTGAACGGCAGGGTAATTACCCCAAAGATTCTTAAAGGATAAACCTAAATCTGAATAAATGTATAATGCCCCGAACAAAATATAGAAGAAGAATGTCCATTGCTTTCTCTGCTTTGTAAGAACCAAAGAAATTCCAAGAATAAACAGAAAAGCTGTCGTAATAAAAAAGAAATAAGATATGGTTGTTGATTCCTTAAGGAAATAGGATTCCCTTTCTGATTTATCCCATAACAAGAGATTAAAATTTGTTGAGGAATAATCCGAGTGCACTTTAATATAATATTCTCCTTGCTCTAATGGCATCAGCTCTATTGGAAAAATCAGATTTTGATGATCAACAGGCCTGCTTTTATAGGGATATTTTGATCCGATAAGATTAATGAGTACAAGACCTGTATTCAACTTCTTATACATCGTCAGGCTATTTATATTAGGATTAGTAAATTCCATGTATAAATTACGAAATACAGAATCTTGATTCTTCATAACCACCCGCACCCATAAATTACCATCCTGCTTTCCAAAATTATAAATAGGTTCTTCAAAGGGTTGGAATTGACTCTCTTCACGAATACTATCCTTTGTTGTCAAATCATTATAATAAGAGGTATAGCTCGCAAGACTAAGATGGCTAACTGTATCGGGCAAAAGAATAGTTTGGGCTTCTGAGTTTAGGCAACCTAAAATCAAGATGAGCTCAACAAATATTATTCTTATGAAATTCTTAAACCTCATACTACTAATTTACATTATATTACTACATAACAGCCATTTATATAGCCATAAATATACATTCAACCTCCAATATCACCTTTTTGGTGTATGGTGGTCCTCCAAAAAGGTGATATGTGTAAAATCATCCTTTTAGATGTTTTATCGTATTGATAATTGTCGTCACTTTGACTTAAACAACCAGAAAGGAGATTTGATATGAAAACTCAAAACATAAAACAACTGCTCATGATTATTGCTTTAGTAGGGTTGATAAGTGTACATACTTCTTGTAGTCGATATTACTATCAACCTAATGCTGTCAATACACCCATGTTAAAAGAAAAAGGAGATATGAAAGTAGCTATTTCCGGATCATCAAGTAAAGAGAACCTTGATGGCAATTATAGCAAATCCTCTTTATTGAATATACAAACTGCTTACTCGCCCATTAAATACATGGGTGTCATGGCAAACTTCAGTAATTATAAATATAGCTTAGGTGAAGAAAATTTTGCAGAAGGAGATGTTGATGCTCATGCCTCATTATTTGAGGTTGGTGCCGGTGGTTATTATCCTATTTTTCTGAAGGATAATGGTTTGGGGCTTGTTGCTGACACTTATATCGGCTATGGTGGTGGAAAGTTAAAGAGCGATGTGAATATGAATTTTAACAGATTGTTTATACAACCTGGAATTAGTTTAACCTTCCCTTACTTTGATGTTGGATTAGCAGCAAGAATTTCAGGTATAAAATACAGTAATTTAGATCCCAATGGAATGAGTGCTGAATACATTAGTAATCAAGGACTAAACACGATCACCGAAAAAAGACATTATTTCTTTGAACCTGCATTAACACTAAGAGGAGGTTACAAATTTATAAAGGCAGAACTACAAGTGACAAGCAGCGATTCATTTAAAGATTTAGACTGGGAATATGATGGTAATATAGTTTCATTAGGCGTATATTTTTCGATCGAAGAAGCAATGAAATGGGGAAAGAAAAAAGATAAATAGTTAAAGTGCTAGTCAATGTAAGAGTGCAGAGGGAAACCTTTGCACTTTTTTTGTTTCTAATATTGCTATAAAGCTAAACAACCAGTCCTCATATTACCCCCTAAAGGGGGTAAATAATAAAGAATAAATACATTAAATTTGTTACAACAAGTAGCTTCTGTAGTACTTTAGCACAGTACATCGCCAATTAAGAAACAGAATTTCATACCAGCAATTAATTCTAAGCTATGAAAAAACAGATTAACCAATCTATAAAAGCGCTTCTGCTTTGCTTCTTTTTAGTAGCTCCGCCACTGTTTTTGTCAGCCCAACCCTCATTAGATTCATTAGAACAATTATTAGTCGACAAAAACCTCACTTATGTAGAAAAAATTAAAATATACGACGACTTAAGTTGGTTTTACACCAACATTAATGTACAGCGCTCCATTTATTTTGGAAAGGAGGGTTTAGAATTGGCACAAGAGAACCAAGATCCAAAAATGGAAGCCATTCTTTTGAAAAATATTGCAGTCGCCTATTATATGGGTGGTGTACATGATACCGCAATTTCTTTTCTGGAAAAGTCGCTGCCTATTGTAAAAGAATTGGGAGAATATAGGCTTGAATCATCTGTATATAACACCTATGCAAACATATATCTTGTGAATAGCCAATATGATCTAGCCTTGGAAAATTATTTTGCAGCTCTCAATCTCCTAGAGAAGCAAAATGATATTCAAAAAACTACACTATTATATTCTAATATTGCTGGAGTTTATATCAGAATGTCTAATATTGATCAGGCCTTAAAGTATTATGATAAAGCAGAAAAATTAGCAATACAAACAGATGACCAGGAGGGCCTGGCAGCAATATACATTTCTTTAAGTGACATCTATGTCAAACAGGATAAACCCAAAGAAATCCCAATAGACTATGCACAGAAAGCGTATGAAATTTATAAAAAGACGAGTAATAAACAGGCAGAAAATTATGCCATGCAAACCCTAGCAAAAGTTTATTATAATTACGATGATTATGCCACTGCTGAACCTCTTGCCAAACAAGCCGTATTAGGTGCAAGAGAGCTTGGATTTAACCACCTAATGGCATCCGCATTAATTATATTATCCAATGTCCACTTTCATCAAGGACAATATGCTCCGGCAGCTCAATACGCAATGGAAGCATTACAATCTGACTCGACCGATAGTAACATTACAAGCAATGCCTATGCAAATCTCGCCAGATCCAGTGCATACCTAGGTAATCCGGAAAATACCGATAAGTATTTCGATCATTATCGCGATGCGTTAAATGATTATGCCAACACTAATTTTCAAACCTCCATTTCAGAAATGGAAGTAAAATATGCTACCGAAAAAAACCAACTAAAAATACATTCTTTGGAAAAACAACGACAGCTTTATATATGGCTGGGTATTGCCATTGCCTTTATTCTACTTTTCTTGTTAGCACTTATTCTCATCCGATATCGATTAGCAATTAGCAGACGAAAATTGGCAGAAAAGGAAGCGCAACGTCTTGAACAGGAAAAACAACTGGTGGCAGTCAAAGCAACGTTAGATGGAGAAGCTGCAGAACGAACACGCTTGGCAAAAGACCTCCACGATGGATTAGGCAGTATGCTATCGCTCGTGAAGTTCAATCTTCCCCAAGTAAAAGGGGATGCGCTATTGGAAACTGTAGATGTATCCCGCTTTCAAAAAGCCTTGGGAATGCTGGATGACTCTATCCATGAACTCCGTCGCGTAGCCCATCACATGATGCCGGAATCGCTCCTGCGATATGGTCTTAAAGCTTCTCTTTCTGATTTCTGTGAGGCTATACCTATTGTCGATTTCCATTATTTTGGGGACGAGACTCGTCTGTCTGAAAAATTAGAAATCATGATCTACCGATGTATCCATGAATTAGTAAACAATGCACTCAAGCACTCCGAAGCCACTCAGATTAATGTGCAATTAGTGCAGGAAGAAGATCGGGTCTCCTTTACTGTTCATGACAATGGTGTAGGATTTCAGCAAGACAAAGTATCTGAGGGAATGGGATTAAAGAATGTCCGCCAACGTGTAACCGCCTTCCAGGGAAACCTGAATATTTATTCGTCCGATCAAGGTACCGAAATACATGTTGAACTCGATTTAACGCAAGGAGAGAAAGTTGATTAGCTA
>JBEBRZ010000087.1:0-14441 GCA_040394615.1 Sphingobacterium mizutaii | reverse complement strand
AGCTGAGCTAAACTCAAACTCCTGATATCTACCGATTTTACTGCTTTTTCCACGGCACAAAGATACATCAAAAATTATAAGCTGGATGTAATAAATCTTTAATAACTATTTCAGCTTTCTGTTTTTCCGTACTTTTCTTAAGATTATAATTACGGCAGCAACGATAATCCAAACAGGCCATAAACCTACAATGCCTATAACAATGGTTTCTATCAAATTCCATCCGAAAACCAATGAATCTTTAATTTTTACCCAAAAAGAATTCGATCCCATCGGAAGATTTGCCTGGTATTCAAATAGCTGTATGTTTAATGTGCTATAATTAATTTTGCCACTTAAGCTTCTCAAGACCCCCTCACTGCTGTCTATTTCTTCCTGTAATTGACGGATCTGTTCCTGAATTTCCAGTAAATCTTTTACACTTTTCGCGCTGGAAACCATATTCTGATATTTTTCAAGATAGGCTCTTTTGCTTTTAAGTCTGGATTCTACATCATAGTATTGGATAGAAACATCTTCGGCATTAATATTTCTGGAGGTTACTTTATCCTCGCCATTCTCTATCGCTTTCAAAAAGCTGTCGAAAGAGCTGGCGGGTATGCGTACGGCTAAGGTGTATGAGGAATAATTGTTATTGTTGTTCAACGATTCCTGCTCGTAATAAGCATTGAATTTTTTCAACAAAGCATCCATATTTCTTTTGCTATCCGCTATCTTTTTGGATTCTATAGAAATATTTCCGCTACGAATAATTTTGATGTTATTGTTGGTGACCTGCTGCGGATTATCTTCTGTGGGTGTTTCTGAATTACCCATTGCCTTATGGGCTAATCGACTGGAGCTTGGGTCTACTGCATCTTCCAAAGTAACTTCGGTTACTTCTGCACTGGCTTCTGCATGTTCATTTTTATAGTTTCTTCCACAAGATCCCAATGCGAATATCAACAGCAGGATCAATAAATTGTATCTTTTCATATCAAGAATTTTATACGTGATGCAAAAGGTATTGAAATTCCATAAAATAAAAAACTTTCATGCAAAAGCTAGAATAGCAATCTACATGAAAGTTTAAATAATAAACGCAACAAAAGTTTACAAAAATCCGTTTTAGCTCATTGTTACTTTAAAGCATCTTTAACTTTTGGAATGATTTGATTTCCATAAAGTTCGATGGCTTTCATCATTTTACTATGATCCGGGCTTCCAACATCCATGTGTGCAGAAAATCTGGTTAATCCAAAAGTTTCGTTGAGCTGAAGAATCTTATCTACAGACTCATTGACATCCGCTACGATTAAATGTCCATGCCGGGATCTGCCGTAATCATATTGCGTACGTTGGTATGGAGGCCATCCTCTGGACGCACCAATCCTATTCATTTGTGATGAGTAGAATGGGTAATACCAATCCGCTATTTCCTTTGAGTTTTCTCCAAAGAAGGAGTGCATGTGAACTCCAACCTGATAATTATCCATATCATGACCATTGTCCTGATAAGCTTGTTGATAAATCTCAAACAAAGGCTTGAAATTTATGGGTGAACCACCAATAATGGCAAACATAACAGGTAATCCTAAACGTCCTGCACGAATAACAGATTCTGTCGTTCCTCCAACCGCAATCCAAATAGGCAAACGGTTATGAACGGGTCTTGGATAAATCGTCTGATTAATTAAGCTCGCCCGATGTTTTCCGGTCCAGTTTACTGTCGGAGAATTGTTGATTCTTAATAATAAATCCAATTTTTCCTCAAATAATGAACTATAATCCTTCAAATCGTATCCGAATAAAGGAAATGATTCTATAAATGAGCCTCTTCCGGCCATTATTTCTGCTCTTCCATTGGATAGTAAGTCTACCGTAGCGAAGTCCTGATATAATTTTACGGGATCAGTTGAACTCAATACCGATACTGCGCTTCCTAATTTTATATGATTAGTAACCGTTGCAGCGGCAGCCAAAATAATTTCCGGTGCTGCTACAGCATAATCTGCACGGTGATGTTCTCCCATTCCGAAGAAATCCACCCCTACTTCATCCATCAACTTTATTTCCTCAATTATCTCTTGAAGTCTTTGTTGAGGCGATTGTATCTTTCCTGTTTGAGAATCAATTTGAAGGTCCCCAAACATACCTATTCCTAATTCCATCATATTCTTCTTTCTCTATTTAGGTACAAATGTACTGCCTATAATGTTCTTTAACATTGATTTATGATAAGAAAAAACTTTCTCTAAGCCATTTAACATTAAGCTAATCTTTGACCATTATTTTGATCAAAAAGAATTTCTATGAAGGTCAAAAATTTCTGGAAATCATTGCTGCATTTGTTTTTTCCTGAATTATGTATGGACTGTGATGCTGCTTTGGTACAGCAGGAAGAAATCCTTTGCAGCTCCTGTCTGTTTCACCTTCCTTATACTGATTATCATCTTGATTCTAATAATGACTCTGTCCAACAATTAAAAGGGAAGTTTACAGCTGAATTCCCCTGCTCTATGTTATATCTGAGGACCGGGTACATTGTAGAGCGATTAATTTACAATCTAAATATAATAACCATCCGCAGGTAGGATCTTACCTAGGTGAATTATACAGAAAACAGCTAAATGAAGTATCAATTTTTAACCACATCGCTGTGATTATCCCTATTCCATTGCACCTCAAAAGGTTGCTCAGAAGAGGCTATAATCAAAGTGAATATTTTGCCATAGGTTTAGGGAAAGTGTTGGGAATTCCGGTAGACTGTAAATTATTAAGGAGAAATAAATACCAGAAGAGTCAGACGAATTTCTCAAGAGATGATCGGTTAGAAAATGTTGCGGAAGCATTCTTTCTAAGAAGTCCTCAAGTATGGGCAGCAAAACATATACTGTTAGTGGATGATGTTCTCACCACAGGGGCAACACTTATAACAGCCGCTGAGAAATTAATCAAGGAAATACCAGGCGAGATTTACATCACGACAATTGCCAGAGCATAAAAATTCAGATGTACAAGTGTCGTACTATTACGAATATTGAAACTTTCTGTTATAGAGCAGCAGATAGCTAAATAATGCCATTCCGATTCCTACATAATCTGCAAAAATATCCCACCAATCTGCCTGTCGGGTTTGTGTAAGATACATCTGCGCACCTTCCGTGAGAAAAGCAAAGAATGAACCAACAAAGAGGGCGATCAGGAAAGTCTTGATTTTTGTAGCCCTTCTTTTTGTATCTACCACGCGTCCAAATAGAACTAAAGTAGTCAATAAATAGAAACTGCCAGTATGCACTAATTTATCAAATCCAGGAAAATAATTTCCCGCAGGAAAGTCGTTCGCGGGTAATAAGAGTAAGATCATCATGATGATTGCCCAAAGAATTGCCCACGCATAATTTATAATCCAATTCATTATTGATAAAAATCGTATTTAAAAGTCATAATAAAAAGCTTTTGAGTTTTTTTTGGATTTAGGTATCACCTGATAAAAAATTTCTTACTGAAAATCAGTAAGTTATGATATTTTTTAAAAAAATATAGTACTATGTATTGCAAAGTACCATCCAAAGGATATATCTTTGTATTGTTATGATAGCTGAAAATACACAAACCCAAATGAGGAAAGGAATACTGGAATACTGTATTCTTTCAATTATTTCTCGGGGAGAAATATATGCCTCAGACATAATCAGCGAATTAAAGAAAGCTGAATTGTTGGTGGTTGAGGGTACACTATATCCACTGCTTACTAGATTAAAGAATAATGGTCTTCTAAGCTATATCTGGAAAGAGTCAACTTCAGGTCCGCCAAGAAAATATTATCAAATTACTTCCGAGGGGATGGAAGTTTTAAAAAGGCTGGATGTTACATGGAAAGAATTGCTGTTTGCCGTGGAAACATCCCTACAGAACAGAGAAATTTAAATTAACTACACCATTAACTAAATACAGTCATGAACAAGACAATCATAATCAATATAAATAGCATCGTTTTTCACATTGAGGAGGATGCATATGAAACCCTGAGGTCCTACATGATCGAGATCAAGAAGCACTTTGGAAAATCCGAGGACAGCCGAGAGATCTTAGAGGATATTGAAAATCGTATTGCTGAAATGTTTTCAGAAAGGATCCAAACCGGTCGTAAAGAAGTAATCAACCGTGAGGATGTGGATCAGGTTATTACACAAATGGGTAGAGTTAGTGACTTCGAATCTGAATTCGCTGACGAGCCCAGAATAGAAGAAGAGGCTAAGAGAGCATTTACGGATAGCACAGGGGAAACCAAAGAAACTGAGAATGTATCTGAGCAAGAACCTGCTCAAAATACGGAACCAAATTTTGTAGAATACCTGACGTCCAAAAAATTAATGCGTGATATGGACGATAAGATCTTGGGAGGTGTATGTAGTGGTTTGGCTCATTATTTCAATATTGATGCGAAATGGGTGCGGATTATCTTTGTGCTATTCTTTCTTTTCGCCGGGTCAGGCGTGTTGTTATACGTTGTACTGTGGACAGTAATGCCAAAGGCACTGACACGTGCAGACAAGTTAGCGATGCGTGGAGAGCAGGCAAATCTGCACAACTTCAAAAAATCTTTTGACGAAGAAATGAAAGGTGTCCGCGAAAATTTTTCCGGAGCCGGCGAGCATATTAGTCGGGGCGCTCGTTCGGTCGGAGACGTTTTAGGTTCCGTTTTCTCGGTAATAGGTAAGGTATTCGCTGTGATATTGTTAATATGGGCAGGATTAAGCATTGTGGGCTTATTTGTTTTCTATATTTTCAATGTGCTAAATCTTGCAGGATTTAGAAATGATATATTTTTCCCTCCATTGGAAGTAATGGATGCTACATCCGGACTCTTTGCTTTAACAGCAGGTACCTTAGCAGCTATTATCCCGTTCATTGCTTTATTTTTCCTTATGCTTCGCATAGTGTTTAAAACAAAACCTATGAACAACTTTGCAAGTATGTCCCTGTTAGCGGTTTGGATTGTGTCTATAGTGGTAGTTCTTTACTTTGTGGTGGTTACTAATCAGGACTTTATTGAAGAAAGCACTATCTCAGTGGAGAAGACATTGGATAAAAAGGATACCTATATTCTTTCAGAGAATGATATACGTGTGATTAAAGCGTCTGATGAGGATTTTATCCAGAATAGAATTGATCCTAAAAACATTAAAGACGGTAGATTATTAGGTAACTATTTAAGAAATGATATTTCCGTTCGCTTTGAATCATTAGACTCCTTAAAAACACCTTATTTACAGTATAATTTTGTTGCAAAGGGAGGCTCTTATGCGGATGCTTCGGCACGTGCTTCCAAGATATCTTATAATGTACAGCAGAATGGTGAGAATATTCTTTTTGACAGCCATTTCTCTTTACAAGAAAAACAATTGATGCGTGACCAACGTGTCGCTATGAAAGTTTATCTACCTGTGGGTACCAAAGTTCTGCTGAATGATAATTTAGAGTGGAAAGTTCGTGATATCCAGGTTTATGAATGTAAGAGTGAAGAAAAAAGCAAATATACTGAATGGATTATGACTAGGAACGGTCTTAAATGTATTCTAAAATTAGAAGAAGAAAAAGCGAAAGCTGAAGAAGAGGCCAAAGAAGCGGAAAAGGAAAAAATCAAAAAAGATAAGAAAAAAGATGAGGCAGAAGCAACCTCTGATGACGAAGAGTCGTCTTCAGAAGAAAGTGAAGCCTAATATCAAAAAACTAAAAATTGCAAACACTAGCCAAAAAATTAATGGGAAGAATAATTACACTACTAATCGTCTTTCTTGCTTCAATAGCAAGTAAGTCACTCGCAAACACACCTAACCAAGACACAGATGTTAAGGGGAAAGTTGTCAATCAAGATAATCAACCTGTTGCTTCAGCTTCTGTATATCTGATGTCTGCGTCCGCTAATGTTCTAATAAAAAGTGCAGTAACAGATGATCAGGGAAACTATGTTATTATCAAAGCTCCCAAAGGGAGTTATTATATAGAAGTTACTTCCGTAGGATATAGTCAGGGTAAATCAGCTGTATTCGAATTAGGAGATAATACCTATCAGGTAGAAGATATTAAACTAACATCAAGTAGCCAGGCAATTGAAGCTGTAACCGTTCAAGGTCAACTTCCTTTAGTACAAAATGTAAACGGAAAGCTTGTCCTTAATGTTGAAAACTCTGCAGTTGCAGCTGGCAATAATGCTTTAGAGGTTATTAAGCGCGCTCCTGGTGTAAGTGTAGATAAAGATGATAATTTACAATTGATGGGACAACAAGGGGTAAACGTAACGATTGACGGCCGACAGACTTTTATGACTGGTGATCAATTGGCTAACTTCTTAAAATCTACCGATGGTAGCCAAATTAAAAGTGTAGAAGTATCGACAACGAGAACCGCTAAGGATGATGCTGAGGGAGCTGTAGGTACTATTAATATTGTATTGAAAAAGAATAGAACCGAAGGCTTTAATGGTACGTTTGTCGCAAGTGCTGCTCATGGTAAATATCCAAAGGGAAACACGTCTTTAAATCTGAATTATAAGAAAAATAACACTACGCTATTTGGGTCTTATGGATATACCAATGAGAAACAATTAAACGAACTTGACCTTGATAGAGAGATTGAAAATGCGGGTGTTACTAAATACTTTTCTCAAAAAGCAGATATGTTGGAGAAAAGTCAGAATCATAATTATAGAGTAGGAATTGAGCAGAAGACTTCTGAAATGAATACCATGTTGTTTCAGGTTTCAGGAAATAATTATATGGAGGATTCCGAAAATTCCAGTGTGACCAATATTGGTTTTACTCCTACCTCGGTTGATACCATATTGAGGTCTCCGACAACAGCTGATATGGGCTTGAAGAGGATGTCTTTAAACTTCAATAATGAATATAAAATAGACACATTAGGAGCTAAGTTGACCTTGGATCTGGATTGGAGTATGTTTAAAAATCGCTCGAATATGGATTACAGGTACAGAACAGAAAATCCTTCCGGAAACCTCTTCTATCCTGAAGAACTTGAGCGTAGTAATATGCCAACTGATATCGATATTTATGTAGGTAAACTGGATTATGTAAAACCATTTAAAAAAGGAACGCTGGAAGCCGGATTAAAATACAGTAATGTAAAATCTGATAACAATATGTTATTTGAAAAGATGGAAGATGATGTGTGGGAAAATGTATTAACCCGCAGCAACCACTTTGTTTATACAGAACAAATCTCTGCCGGATATTTAGATTATAGCAAAGCTTTTGGGAAATGGAATGCCAAAGTAGGTGTACGTGCTGAATACACCATCTCCGATGGTCACTCGATTACAGCAGATACTAAAGTAAAGCGTGATTATTTAGATTTTTTTCCTTCGGTGAATATTGGATATAATATGAATGAAAATCATGTGTTGTCTTTAAGTTACGCCAAGAAAGTAAGTCGCCCTAATTACCGTTTCTTAAATCCATTCCGATATTATATTGATAAGTTAACTTATCAATTGGGTAATCCTTATGTAAACCCTCAGTATACACATGGATTTACATTGAACTATACGTTGAAGCAGATGTTCAATTTTACTTTGGGAACAGATATTACAAACGATGCTATGGTAGAGAGTATGGGACAGGATGCAGAAACAAATACCACTTGGGTGACTCGGGAAAATCTTGGGAAATCGCTTACTTCTTATCTGAATATGAACATTCCATTGCGAGTAGGTAATGTATGGTCCATGAACAATAACATCACTGGTATTTATATGCATTTCAAAGGACCAATTGCCGGTTATGAAATTGATCAGGGATCTTTCTTTGTTCAGGCAAATAGTATGCATACGTTTAAGTTCAGCCCTCAATGGTCTGCTGAGGCGGCCATTAATGGGAATACACCATTTGTATATAACTTGTTTAAGATTCATGCAAGAATCGGAGTTGATGTAGGAGCCACCTACAACTTTAAAGATCAGAAGAGTTCATTGAAACTAGCTGTTACCGATGCCTTCAGAAGTAATAGAAACAACTTATCTACAGATTTCCATGAGTTTCAATCCAAAATTCGCCAATACCACGATAATCAAACAGTTCGTCTGACTTATACCTATAAGTTTGGTAACCTTAAACAACAAATCCGTAAAAAGGATTCTAATAATGAGGAAAAAGACAGAGCTGCTAATTAATAAAGTCTTTGTTTCAATGTTTAGTTAATAGAGGTCCCGGAAATCCCAATCTGGGGCCTTTTCTTTTGTTTTTTTAAGACAACAGACAACAGGCTTGAGGCAACAGATGCACAGCTAGACATCTAATGTCTTTTCCCTATCTTGCAGGATGAAACTTAATCAAATCGTTGTTTTCTGTGCTTCTAGTCCGGGGCATGAAAAAACATATATTAATGCAGCAATTGAAGTGGGAAAAATATTTGTGAAAAAAGAAATTACTTTGGTATATGGAGGCGGGAGAGTCGGGTTAATGGGAGCTGTTGCTGATAGTGTGATGCAGAATGGTGGGAGAGTGATTGGTGTAATTCCACAGTTTTTAAACAGTAAGGAAATTGGCCATAGTGATATTACTGAATTGATCGAGGTCGATACGATGCACGAACGAAAAGCTAGAATGAATGCATTATGTGATGGTGTTATTGCATTGCCTGGTGGTTTTGGTACAATGGAAGAACTGTTTGAAATGACTACCTGGGGACAATTGGGCTTACATAAAAAGCCTATAGGTATTCTTAATGTAGATGGATTTTATG
Source organism: Sphingobacterium mizutaii (assembly GCA_040394615.1). GTDB lineage: Bacteria > Bacteroidota > Bacteroidia > Sphingobacteriales > Sphingobacteriaceae > Sphingobacterium > Sphingobacterium mizutaii_A. Next base: position 5,696 of record JBEBRZ010000087.1, on the reverse strand, counting down.
ACCACCTGATAGCTTTTATCAAACATATGGTAGATACCGGGTTACTAAAAGAAGAAAATCAAAAGATGATTCTCTATTCAGATAATATTGAGGACCTCATAGAACAAATGGAAGCGTATGAAGCTCCACCTGTTCCGAAATGGTTAAATATAGAAAGGTCTTAGAGTACTGATTTCAATTTAGGATTTAAATGGAAAATATCCTTTGGCATTGTAATAACAGATGTCCTGAATTACTTTGCCAATCCATTTAATGTCATGAGGTAACTCTCCGTTAACAATATCTTCGGCAAAGATATTACATAGTAATCTTCGGAAGTACTCATGCCTAGGGAATGATAAAAAGCTTCTGGAATCTGTTAACATCCCCACAAAGCGACTGATTAAACCAATATTTGACAAACTATTAATTTGTTTTGTCATCCCATCTTTCTGATCGTGATACCACCATGCAGAACCATATTGAATCTTTCCGGCAATACTACCATCATTAAAGTTCCCACACATGGATGCAAAAAGATCATTGTCTGAAGCATTTAGATTGTATAGAATGGTCTTTCCTAATTTATTTTGAGCGGCTATGTTGTCCAGGAATTTTACCAATCCCAATCCTTGACTATAATCGCCGATGCTATCAAAACCGGTGTCAGGACCAAGTCGTTTAAGTGCTCCTGAATTTGTATTTCTGAACGCGCCAACATGAAACTGTTGAACCCAGCCTTTCTCATGATCCCATTCAGCAAAATATACCAATAATGCAGACTTAAATTTGTTAATTTCATCTGCCTCTAATGTATTTCCTGATCTGACTTTATTAAATATGGCAGCAATTTCGGATTCTATGTAATCCTCAGCATATAGATGACTCAATCCATGGTCGGACACACAGCAGCCATTTTCAGCAAAGAAATCATGTCTGGATTTAAGGGCTTCTAAATAATCTTGAAAAGAACCAATTTCCTTATTGGAGACCGCTGCTAACTTATTTACATATTGATTAAAAGCTTCTTTATTTTCCGGAGCCATAGCTTTATCAGGTCTAAAAGCAGGGAACATATTAAATGTGGCTTTTTGTCGAGCGAATGCCTGATGGTGTTCTAATGAATCTGTGGGATCATCTGTCGTACAAATAGTCTCTACATTCATTTTTTCTAGTAAACCATGCACCGCCATTTCCGGTTTTTGCAAATCTTCATTAGCTTGATCGAAGATTTGATCAGCATTTTCGCCTGTAAGCAAATCCTGAATTCCAAAATAACGTTGCAATTCCAGATGGGTCCAGTGGTATAATGGATTTCTTAATGTATAAGGAACGGTCTCCGACCATTTTTTAAACTTTTCTCGATCGCTAGTCGCCCCCGTAATAAATTGTTCATCTACCCCGTTTGCACGCATTGCTCTCCATTTATAATGGTCGCCATGAAGCCATATTTCCGATATATTGGAAAATTGTTTGTTGTTAGCCACCTGATCTGGTGGTAAATGATTGTGATAATCAATTATAGGGAGATCTTTGGCATAATTATGATAAAGCTCTTCCGCAATTTTACTTTGTAGTAGGAAGTTTTCGTCCAAAAAAGGTTTCATATCCTTTGAGTGTTTTTCCGTTTATGATTGATTGGGCCTGAAAATAAGGATTTCTATATTAAATTCTAACAAAAATCTTTGAAATATGTTATATTTATGATTAAGTGCCAGTAAAAATTTAGCGAATTATGAAAACAACCTTATTATCGGCTTTATTAATTTTCCTTGTGCAACTAGGATTTAGCCAAAAGAAATTGACTCAATTATGGGAATCAAAGGATCAATTGCCTACCCCCGAATCTGTATTGTATATTCCTGAGCAATCAGCCTTGTACGTCTCATTGATTGATGGTGACGGTAGTGCCAAGGATGGTAAGGGAGGTGTCGCTATTTTGAATATGGATGGTAGCTTGAAAGATGCTACCTGGGTTCAAGGTCTTAATGCTCCAAAGGGATTAGCAGCTTATGATAAGCTATTGTATGCTGCTGATATTGATGAAGTAGTTGTAATTGATATGGTAACCGGAAATGTTATCAATCAGATTAAAGTTCCCGATGCGGTATTCTTAAATGATGTTACAGTAGATAATACAGGAAAAGTTTATGTTTCAGATACTCGAAAAGGAGAGATTTGGCAAATCCATAACAATAAAGCGACTTTATTTTTAAAAGATGTAAAGGATGTTAATGGTCTTCGCTTTATTGATGGTAGTTTATATGCTATGGCAGGACCCGAGTTATGGAAAATTGATGCAAATAAAAACCATACTGTGGTTGCTAAAGGATTAGCTTTAGGAGGTGATGGCTTAGAGCCTGTTGGCGATGGTAGCTTTTTAGTAACTTGCTGGGGAGGTTTGGTTTACCATATTAAAGCGGACGGAACGGTTACAGAATTATTAGATGTAAGAGATACCATGAAAACCGCAGATTTAGGGTATAATCAAAAAGATAGGATACTTTATGTGCCTACTTTCCTGAATAATAGTGTAGTGGCTTATCAGTTAGACTAGGTGATAGACAACAGATTATAGACCCAAGACATGAGACTTTGGTTCAAGTGCCTTTACAGGCATTCTGAGGCTAGACGAAGAATCTTTGTTTTACCCCAGCCGAATCCGTCATCCTTTTGCGCAGCAAATAGGAACCTGAAGCCTTTTTTTTATCCTTGTTACGGTGGAATCGTATCGCACCCCTAAAAATCTATTGCTTGTGTCTGTTGTCTTATATCTAAAAAAGATAGCACTTTCTGTCAAAGAAAGCGCTATCTTTTTTATTTCAGAATTTCTCTCAGTTTTGTATTTAAGTCTTCACCGTGGAGGTTCCTGGCGATTACTTTTCCTTCGGGGTCTACAAGGATATTTTGTGGAATTGCTTTTACACCGTAGGACTGTCCTGCCGAACTATTCCAACCCTGTAAATCTGATATATGTTTCCAGGTTAGGTTATCATCTTTGACCGCTTTAGCCCATGCATCGAATTCCTTATCAAAAGAAACTCCGAGGATTTCAAAGTTTTTATCCTTGAATTCAGCGTATGTCTTTACAAGTTTTGGGTTTTCTTCACGACAGGGAGGACACCAAGATGCCCAGAAGTCAATCAGAACATATTTTCCTTTAAGATCAGAGAGTGAATAGGGCTCGCCGTTTAAATCCAACTGGGTAATACTTGGAGACTTTTTACCTGGTAAAGTGTTTTTTAAAGCGTCTAAATAGCGATCGAATATTTTTCCATCGTTCGATTTTTTTACCTTTTTATCCAATCCTTTAAAAAGAGTAGCTAACTCATGATAATCGGGATAGTACCCACCAACTTTTTGAATCAGTCGAATGGAATTGGGGTCTTTGGGATTTGCCTTAACCTGAGCAATTAACGCCTCTTTAGAAGGGTCGTTTTGTGCAAATAATAGGCTGGGAATAAATGCTATTAAAAATAATAATTTCTTCATTTTGTGATTTCTGATTTTCAAATTTAAATATAAACTACCAGATCAGTAGATATTACTTGTAATAATTTTATTGTTGATTATTCAAAAAATCAATACTTTTTTCTTAATAACGATAAATTAGTGTAATTATTAGCTAAAAAAATTAATAATGTTGTGTGTTTTTGCAAAGAAAAACTAAAAATCAAAAAGATTTTCATTTTTTGTACGCCCAGCCTTATAAATTGTTAAATTTGAGGCTCACTAAGGTATTTTTCAATTTAAATGGCAAGATTAAATTTATTAGAGGAAACCCGCTTTGAGAAAGTTCCGGTATCGGTTTATCCCTCTCAAGATGATGCTTCGGTTCAAGTAGCTGCACGCATCGCTGCAATCATTAAAGAGAAGCAAGCAAAAGGGGAAAAGGCTGTTCTTGGTTTAGCCACAGGAGCAACGCCTGTTAAAGTCTATAAAGAGCTTGTTCGCCTGCACAAAGAAGAAGGTTTAAGCTTCAACAATGTTGTAACCTTTAATTTGGATGAGTATTATCCAATGCTTCCTACGGCAGAACAGAGCTATGTAGCATTTATGAACAAACATTTGTTCAGTCATGTTGATATCCTACAAGAAAACATCAACATTCCGGATGGAACATTAGCGATCGAAGATGTGCAAGCATTCTGCGAAGCTTATGAGCAAAAAATTTCAAACTTAGGGGGATTAGATATCCAATTATTGGGTATTGGTCGTACAGGGCACATTGGTTTTAATGAGCCTGGTTCGGCGCCAAACTCAGGTACTCGCTTGGTAACCTTAGATGACCTTACCAGAAGAGACGCTTCACGCGATTTCGGGGGTAAGGAAAACGTACCAACAAAAGCGATTACAATGGGTGTGGGTACAATTTTCAAAGCCAAGGAAATTGTGCTAATGGCATGGAATGAGAAAAAAGCTGAAATTGTAAAGAAGGCTGTAGAAGGGGAAATCTCTTCCGATATTCCGGCCACCTATCTTCAGATGTCTGACCATGTAGAATTTGTGCTTGATGAAGATGCTGCTTCAGCATTGACCCGTTTCAACCTTCCATGGTTGGCACATGATGTGGTTTGGACAGATAAATTGGTGAAAAAAGCAGTGGTTTGGTTGTCTTTACATTTAGATAAAGCCATCTTAAAGCTAACTGATGATGATTACAATAACTATGGTATGGCTCAATTAATCACAGAGCAAGGCACAGCTTATAGTATCAACATCCGTATCTTTAATGAACTTCAACGTACCATCACCGGTTGGCCGGGGGGTAAGCCTGGAGTGGATGATTCAAACCGTCCCGAAAGAGCGGAACCTGCACATAAAAATGTAATTCTTTTCTCTCCACACCCGGATGATGATGTTATTTCAATGGGTGGTACTTTCATCCGCTTGGCAGATCAAGGGCACAATGTACATGTGGCTTACCAAACTTCCGGTAATACTGCTGTATGGGATGATGATGTTTTACGTTATTTAGAATTCGTACAAGACTTTGCTGTTGCGGTAGACGATGATAAGGGTGTTACCCGCAAAATCTATGATGAAGCCCGTGAGTTCTTTAAAGTTAAAAAACCAAATCAGGTAGATCCTGAGATTGTCAGATCTATAAAAGGGTTAATCCGTAAAGGTGAAGCAATTGCAGGAGCTCGTTTTGTTGGTCTTCCGGATGAGAATATCCATTTTATGGATCTTCCGTTCTACGATCGTGGAAAATTCTCAAAAGAAATCGACTTCGAAGATGATATTCAGCAAACGATGGAACTGCTACGTCAGGTAAAACCTCAACAGGTATTTGCTGCAGGTGATTTCGCAGATCCTCACGGAACGCATAAGGTATGTTTTGATATTATTCTTGAAGCATTACTCCGTTTGAGAAAAACGGATGAATGGACTAAAGATTGTTGGTTATGGCTGTATAGAGGTGCATGGCATGAATATCCAATCCACGACATCGAGATGGCTGTTCCTCTTTCTCCTCAAGAAGTTAAACGCAAACGTCTTGCTATCTTCAAACACCAGTCTCAAAAAGACCTTCCTGTATTCCCTGGAGATGATCCGAGAGAGTTTTGGGTGCGTGCTGAAGATCGTACAAGCGAGACTGCCGGTCTTTATCATCAGTTGGGTTTAGCCAATTACGAAGCTATAGAAGCTTTTGTGAGATGGAAATTTGATTAGTAAATTGAGGGGATTCCCTTAAACATATTGAACAGAAGGTG
>JBEBRZ010000086.1:0-14997 GCA_040394615.1 Sphingobacterium mizutaii | reverse complement strand
AAGTACCTAGGGCGGGAATCGAACCCGCACTCCCTTAACGGGAACAGGATTTTAAGTCCTGCGTGTCTACCAGTTCCACCACCTAGGCAACTGAGCGAAAGACGAGATTCGAACTCGCGACCCCAACCTTGGCAAGGTTGTGCTCTACCAACTGAGCTACTTTCGCTTGACGTGCTGCAAATATAGAGAGAAAATCGAATTCCTAAAATTATTTTTTGAAAAATATTTCATTAACTTTCCAATTCATTGTTTTTCAGCACCTCTAAAATTAGATTATTTTCATAACCTCTGCTTAAAGCGTATTGATATAACTTATTATTACGTTTATATGGATCCGATTCCTTTAAAAGCCTTGATTTTTTCTCAAGTATGCTTACAAGTTTATCGAAGTAATCATTGGGATTAATCTCTTTTAATGCAATTTTGATTAATGGTGGAGAGACCTGTTTTAATTTTAATCCCTGAGTTATTTTTACTCTTCCCCAAGATTTAATTCTAAATTTTCCCAAGACATATGCTTTGGCAAAACGTTCTTCGTTTAGAAAGTTTTCCTCAATCAAGTAGCTAATTATATTTTCAACCTCTAGCTTATGTAATCCCCAAAAGTAAAGTTTGTCGCGAACTTCTTGCTGAGATCGTTCCTGATAGGCACAATAAGATTCTGCTTTTCGCTTGGCCTCCGTTGCGGTATAAATCTTCTTTTTTCTTAAGGATTCTTCCATAATGCAAATCTTCAAAAAATGATGAACTTTTAAAAAAAATGATGAACTTCGTTACATATTTGCAGACTCATGTATACTATTAATTTTATTTGCGAGATATTAGATTTAACACTTTTAAAATCAAATGATTTATCGTCTAAAATCACCGAGCTAGTATACGATAGCCGAAAGATAAGTAATCCTGAGGAATCTTTGTTTTTTGCCTTAAAAGCAACACGTGATGGTCATGATTTTATTCCTGATGCCTATAGAAAGGGGATCCGTAACTTCATAACTTCAAGTCCGGTAAAGTTTTTTGATGATAAAACCGATATTAATGTTATTCAGGTGCCTGATGTTTTAAAATTTATGCAGGATCTGGTAGCATATCATCGAAGTCAATTTCATTATCCGATTATTGGAATCACGGGAAGTAATGGAAAATCTATTGTTAAGGCTTGGTTGTTCCAGCTACTAAATCCTGAAAAGAAGGTTTATCAAAGTCCTAAAAGTTATAATTCTCAATTAGGCGTAGCCTTATCACTCTGGAATTTAAATCCACAATATGATTTAGCATTAATTGAGGCGGGTATTAGTGACCGCGGTGAAATGCAGCACTTAGAGAAAATGATCCGTCCAACTATAGGTGTTTTTACAAACATTGGAGTTGCACATTCTCAAAACTTTGAAAGTAAAAGTCAAAAGTTAGAAGAGAAGTTACAGCTGTTTAAAGGAGTAGATACCTTAATTGCGGGATCAAGTTATCTTAATAAAGAGATGTTCTCCGGTAATATTAAATTAGTCACTTGGGGTCAATTGGATAATGACAATATTGAATTAATTACTGCCGAGACACTGACAAATGTCAGTAAGCTGAAAGTACGAATAGGTGAAGTTATCTGTATTTGCCAGGTACCATTTACTGATAAAGCATCCATAGAAAATATATTGATCTGTATTACGGCTATGTATTTTTTAGGTTATGATGCAGAGGTAATTGTTGAAAGAATTCAATTGTTAAAGCCTTTGGAGATGCGTCTTCAATTGAAAAAAGGAATAAATTATAGTTCAATTATTGATGATTCCTATTCAAATGATCTTGCCTCATTAAGGATTTCTCTTGATTTCTTAAATCAACAAAATCAACATGAGAAGAAGACTTTAATTCTTTCAGAAATGGAGGGTTTAGATGAAAGTGAGAAAATTCAGCAAAAACTAACTTTTTTGTTGAACTCAGCAGGTCTTCAGAGATTTATATGGATTGGTAAAACTTTTGATTGGATTGAAGATATAAAAATTGACCAAAAACAAGTTTTTAAAAGCACTGAAGAATTTTTATCTCGTTTTTCAGAGTTCGAAGTGAATGACGAGAGCATACTTGTGAAAGGAGCCCGTATTTTTCAATTTGAACGGATCGTTCAGCGTTTAGTATTAAAGTCACATGGAACGGTATTAGAGATTAATTTGAATTCCATTTCTAATAATTTAATGGTTTATAGATCATTGATTCCGAAAGATGTTAAATTAATGGCAATGGTAAAAGCATTCTCTTACGGCAGTGGAAGTTTTGAGATTGCCAACCTCTTGCAATTTAGTAAAGTAGACTATCTTACTGTTGCTTTTGCAGATGAAGGAGTTGAGTTGAGAACTGCAGGCATTAGTTTGCCTATTATGGTTTTAAGTCCTGATAAAGATACCTTTGACTCATTAATAAAATATGATCTGGAGCCTGAAATTTATAGTATGGATTTCCTTATGGAGTTTATTGCTTACTTGAGAGTACAAAAAGTTAAGGAATATAAAGTTCATATTAAATTGGATACGGGTATGCATCGACTAGGTTTTTTTCCTTCAGAAATGGACGCTGTCATTAATGAATTAAAAAATCAAGAGGAGGTAAGGGTTCAGTCTTTTTTTACACATTTAGTTGCATCGGGTGATCCAAATCAGGATGAATTTACAGAAATGCAAATATTAAATTATAATTCTTCTGCTGAAAAATTGGAAAAAGCATTAGGATATTCATTTATAAAGCATGTTGCTAATACTTCCGCTATTTTGAGATGGCCAAATGCTCACCTGGATATGGTAAGATTAGGAATTGGATTGTATGGGGTGGACATGAGTGAGAATTTAGTCAATCTGGAACAGGTTAGTTCATTGAAGACTACAGTTACTCAAATTAAGGATCTTCCAGCTGGTGCAACTGTAGGCTATGATAGGAAAGGAGTATTATCAAAAGACAGTAAAATAGCAACTGTAAAAATTGGATATGCTGATGGTTATTCCAGAAGATTTGGTAATTCAATCGGAAAAATGGAAATTAATGGTATCCGAGTTCCTACTATAGGAAATATCTGTATGGATATGTGTATGCTGGATGTTTCCGGACTAAATATACAGGTAGGTGACGAGGTTGTCGTTTTTCCCGATATTATGCAATCTGCAGCAGATATTGGTACAATTCCTTATGAGTTGCTTGTAAATATATCAGGTAGAGTAAAGCGTGTTTATTATTACGAATAATATGATATCTAAATTTTTTCAGAAATTCTTTTATTACCTTATTAAAGGAACCTTAGTAGTGGCCCCGGTTGCTGGTGCTTTATTTGTTATTGTTTGGTTAGTGGCTACTTTAGATGGAGCATTGAATATTACCGAACACTTTCTGGAAGATGAACAAGGTCATCCTTTGTATATTCCAGGCTTAGGAATTTTATCGGTTATTCTCTTATTGACATTGATCGGTTTTATTTTTACAACATTTGTAACTGCTCCAATCCGTAGTTGGTTAAGTCGTACAATTAGCAAAATTCCACTTTTTAATACTTTATATTCTTCCATAAAGGATTTCACAGAAGCTTTTGTTGGTGATGCTAAAAAATTCAATGAACCTGTTCTAGTTGTAGTCAACGAATTTGGATTAAAGAAAATTGGTTTTCTAACACAGAAAGATCTGAGTATTCTTGAACTTCCCGGAGAGGTCGTTGTTTATTTTCCTTATTCTTACTCTGTTGCTGGTCAGGTTGTCATTGTGGCTTCTGATAAGGTGACTAAATTAAATATCTCAGCAACTGATGCTATGAAATTAGTGGTTTCCGGTGGAGTAAGTGGGCTAGAAGGGAAGAAGGAAATAAAAGTTAAAGAGTAATATGTTTTGGAAGAAAAATGATAGTAATATAAAAGATCTGGAAAACAGATTGATGGATTCTGAAGCTGAGCTAAGTTTTATACATTCTCAATTAGACCCGGTGCTTGCTAATGCTGTTTATCAACAATCCGATATTAATCTTGATGATAAAAAATGTTTCAATACTTATCAAGCCACGCTTTTGAAAATTGAGTTTGGAAGTTTGTGGCCAATTCAGCAAGAAATAGATTGTTTAGGTCGGTATTTACAACTGTATAAGAAATTTGTCAATTCAGAAATTGTTTATAAATCAGATTTTAATATTTCTGATATTGATTTAAATATTCCTTCCTTATTGTTATTTCCAATTGTTAGGAATGCTTTACAGAACGGTTATCATTCAAAGGAGAATTATCCGGTAAATATAAAGTTGAAAATCGGAGGTAATAATTTGCATTTCGAAGTAAGTAATAGAGTGAATCATTATTTGGGTAATCAAGGAGAAAATAAAATTATACAACGATTGGAATCTAGGTTAAACCAACTCTATGTCTCCGATTATAATTTATTTATTAATAGTAATAGTAATTTGTTTAAGATATCCTTAATACTACATCTAAAGAAATAAAAATAGGCGATCAAAATAATTTGATCGCCTATTTTTATTTATATGTTAATATTAGATTTTTTAGTCTCTCTTACAATTGGCGGTCCATGTTTCACCATCTCTTGTATAGCCAATAGTAAGCTGATCGCTGTCAATAGAAACAATACCTAATTCACCATCTTCAAAAATTAATTTAGTATTATCTCCTTTAGTCATTTTTAAATTGGTAATGTCAGGGATATCATTATTAAATATAAAAGAATAATTCGATCCTCCAACTTTAGTAACTGTTACTGTTCCATCTAAAGGGCCGATATCTTCAACTTCATCAGCAGTGGATTTATAGCTAATAGTTCCCTTATATTCATCTACAAAAAAATCGTTATCTGCCGGATCATCGTCCTTTGAGCAAGCAGATACTGTAAATAAAACCACAAATAATAGACTTAATAATTTAAATGCTTTTTTCATAGTATTACGTTTATTTGTTTATTAATAGTTTATAGGTTCTATATACCAAACGAGGTGCCATGACTTTCACATATCGATATTACGTTGTCATTTTAACTTTACTTAACATTATAGATTGAATAGTTTAAGCTGAGTGTTAAAGTTTTTGTTGAAATGCGATAAGTCGTATTCAAATGATGTTGTATTTAATTTATTCTTTTTACAATGTAATCTAAAACTGTCTTTGATTATTGAAGCTAAATGACCAGAACCTTTCATTCTATTTCCAAATTCGCTATTGTTTACTTTTCCTTCATGGCAACTTTGTATGCTATGCCAGATCTTATTTGCACGATCCGGATAAGCTTTCCATAGCCATTCTTCAAAAATTTTTGATATTTCACCATTTAACCTCACTATAGTGTATCCTGCCCACTTTGCACCTGCTTCTGCAGCTGCTTTTAATACGTTTGGTACTTCGTGATCGGTTAATCCCGGAATAATAGGCGCGCACATAATTCCTACAGGAATACCATTTTTTGATAAAGTTTCTATGACTTTCAATCTTTGTTGGGCAGTTGCTGTTCTGGGTTCCATCTTAGAACGGGTTTCTTTAGTTAATGAATTAAGGGAGATAAAAACAATACAGAGATTTTTGCTCGCCATTTCGGTAAGAATATCAATATCACGTAAAATAAGACTGTTTTTTGTGATCAATCCAATAGGCTGCCCATGTTCTAAAGAAATCTTTAAGATAGCTTGTGTGAGTTTAAATTTTCTTTCAAGCGGTTGATAGCAATCCGTATTTCCTGATAATGATATGGGAGTACCGTCCCAACTTTTTTTAGTAATAAATTCCTTAAATAGTTTCGGACTGTTTGTTTTCACTAATATTTTACTTTCAAAATCAAGTCCGGCACTATATCCCCAATATTGATGGGAATTTCTGGCATAACAATATATACAACCATGTTCGCAACCTTGATATGGATTAGCAGAATATTGCATACCCACATCAGGGCTGGTAACTTTATTAACGATTGTTTTGGGGTGTATAATAGTGAATTGCGTATTGGGAACATCTTGTTCCCAATCGTCTATCCCTTCCACATGATCCTGACTATAGCTTAGGCGAGAGAATACATTGTGTATGTTCTGCTGTGCTCCTCTACCTGAAATAAAATCCTTTTCCATCTCACTAATATTTGCACTAAAATACTAAAAATATTAGCAAAATAAAATTAAGTGTTAACGTATTACTTATTCAGTAATTTCTGTTCTTGATTTTAAAAAATTATGAATTTCAATTTGAGATCTGCATAATGTTTCATCATTATGAATATATTCGTTTGTTTGTTTATTATTCAGATACCTCGCTTTAACATTATCATGGAGTTGAATTTCCAACATATCCAATAACTCTTGCTTAAGTTTTTTATTATTAATCTTTACTGCAGCTTCCACGCGATGATCTAAATTTCGGGTCATTAAATCCGCTGAGGAAATATAAGTTAAGTCTTTACCTGCGGCATAAAAATAAAATACCCTAGCATGTTCCAGAAATTCATCAATTATACTTATAGCATGGAATGGAGTAACAAATTTCTTTTGATTTACAGCGCAAAATATACCTCTAACTATTAATTCCACTTTAACTCCAGCTAAGGAAGCTTGATATATTTTTTTTATTGATTCTTTATCACTCAATGAATTCATTTTTAGAATTATTCGAGCCGGTCTTCCTGCTTTTGCTTCCAAAATTTCTTTATCAATAAATGAGCAGATTTGTTGTCTCATATCATTAGGGCAGATCAATAAGCTCTTATTATGCTTTATTTGCTCAGTAATCGGAATTTTAGGCTTTTGTAAAGCATTAAATATTTTGTTTATATCCGCCATAACACTTTTATTGCTTGTCATTAAGCAATAATCTCCATACAATTTTGCAGTTTTTTCGTTGATATTACCTGTACTTACAAATCCATATTGTACTGTTTTATTATTAACTCTTTTTTTAATGATACATAACTTTGCATGCACTTTTTTATTTGGAAGTCCTACTAATACATTTACACCTTCCATTTCAAATCTCTCTTTCCAATTTAGATTTTGTTCTTCATCGAATCGTGCCCGTAGCTCCAGCATGACAGTCACTTCTTTTCCATTTCTGGCAGCATTGACAAGGGCATTCGCTATTTTAGAATTCGAAGCCATTCTATAAATAGTTATTTTGATAGATTTAACATCCGGGTCCATAGCTGCTTCTCTAAGCAGATCGATCATTGGTCTGAATTCATGATATGGAAAGGAGAGGAGCACATCTTTTTCAAGTATAATATCAGTTACCCGAGCTTCACTACTAAATTCAGGATGTTCAAATGGTTTTCGCTCTTCTGGAGTATGATATGATTGAAAAACGTTAGGAAAATTCATAAAATGCTTAAAATTATGAATTCTTTGTCCAGGAATAATACTATCTTTCTTGCTGAGGTTTAGTTTTTTAATAAGTAATTCCAGTAATTTTGGATCCATTTCTTGATCAAAAACAAACCTTGTGGGTTTCCCCTTCCTTCTGTTTTTAATTCCTTTATTAATTTTCTCAACAAAAGAAGTATTAACATCATTATCTAAATCAAACTCTGCATCTTTAGTAATTTTAAAGGTGTTTGCTATAAATCTATCAAATCCAAAATATGAAAATATATAAGGTAAATTTACTTTAACGATATCTTCGATTAAGATAATATGCTTCTGATTTTTCGGTGAGGGGAGGATTACAAACCTTCCTAATTGACTAGAAGGAAGTTCTATTATGGCAAATTTCGTTTCATATTGCCAATCATCTTTATACATAGAAATGCCAAGATATAAACTCTTATCTCGAAGGTAGGGCATAGGTTTTGCGTCATCTAAAATGAGCGGTATAATATTTGTCTCAACCTCTTCATCAAAATAGTTTTTTACAAACTCTAATTGGGATTGGTTTAATTGTTCAGCCGTTTTAATATAAACTTTTTGTTTGGCCATCTCTTTTCGAACTTGATTCCAGATTTTATCAAATTTTTTCTGTTGTTTGATTACAATCTCTGTTATCTTTTCTAAGATTAAAGCTGGTGGTTTATAAAAATAGCTGTTGGTTTCTTTGTTATTTATCTCAGCAGCTCTTTTAAGGGCCGCAACTCTGACACGGAAAAATTCATCAAGATTGTTGGAGAAAATTCCTAAAAATTTAATTCGTGAATGTAAAGGAACTGTTGGATCTGCTGCTTCTTGTAATACGCGACCATTAAAACTTAACCAACTGATATCTCTAGGGATAAATTTACTTGCCATTTCTATATCTGTAATCATAGCCCAAAGATGTTTGGGCATTATTTGGTAGAAGTTAACAAAATATTATCAAATTGTTAAATGATGCCAAAATTCAAATAACCATCATCTCTTAGATAAATTTAATTGTGTTGTTTATTGTTTAAGTTTTAATGTGGTTTTATGGTTGTTTGAAGTTAAGCGTGTAAATTATAATTATTATCAAAGATTGAAAATGCTGTTGTACTGTTAGTTTTGTAAAGATATTCAACACACTAGTTAAAAAAAACACTCGAGTTTGCTCGAGTGTAATTATTTTATTTGAAATAAGAAGTCTCCTTTTTGAATTGTTTATCTCAGAACTCTATTTTAACAATCATTCTTATTTATTGACTCCTCTTCGTCTTAGGATATTGATTGCCTCATATTTTGTTGTGTCATAATGAGGTTCTTCCAATTGAAGTTTCGTTGGATAAGGTTTACTTTTATCAAAAAAGTAAATTTTGGTCAAACTTCCATAATCATTAACGGGAAATAAATCCGCACATTCGTCATATCGTGCATTCAATTGATCACCCACAGACACGGCATAGATACGAATAATTCCACCTTTATTATTTTCATTCCGAACAAACGCAACTTCTTCAAAATTGCCGGGTAAATCTTCAATGGATGGTTGTGAATAAGAATCATATATAAAATAGCCCAAAATTATCACCAGGAAGAGGGCAATTAACCATATTCTTTTATTTTTTTTCTGCATTATAATGAAATATTAACACCTAATAGTTTATAGAATTCTTTTAAAATATTTTGGTGTCCTGGCCATGCAGGGGATGTTACAAGATTTCCATCTACAACAGCTTGGTCTGCAGGGATGTTCTTCCACGTTCCTCCAGCCAATTCAATGTCAGGTCCTACAGCTACATAAGCCGTTAAAGTTCTTCCATTTAATACTTTAGCAGCCGTCAGTACTTGGATTCCATGGCATATAGCAGCGACGGGTTTATTCTTTTCAAAGAAGTCTTTAGTAATTTCTAAAACTCGTTTGTTTAAGCGGATATATTCTGCTGAGCGTCCTCCTGCGATATAAAGCCCATCATAATCATCTGTATTGATAGCGTCAAAATCTTTATTGATAGCGAAATTATGTCCTCTTAATTCTTTGTATGTTTGATCACCTGTGAAATCGTGGACTGCAGTAGGAACAGTATCTCCTTTCTTACGGTCTGGTGCAACAGTATCTACAGAAATACCAACGGATTCCATCGCCTGATATGGAACCATAGCCTCATAATCTTCTACGTAATCACCAACTAATAATAATACTTTCTTTGCCATAATAATTAATATTAAATTTATTGTTATTCTTTATTTAAAATTTCAGCCATACTCCGTTTTGTTTTACGAACCTTTGCTTCTAGCTGACTCCTATACAGTGAGGTGCAAACTCCTTTTGATTCTTCGAAATTCTTACTGAATTCAGGCAGTGAAAAAGTATCCAAAGCGATACCACCGTGTCTTTTCATTTCAGATTCTGCTATCCCTAAAACGGTTTGTGCTCCCTTAATACCTTCACTTGTTGATAATAAAAATATTGGTTTTCCTTGAAATACTTTTCTGTCTTTAATTCTGGAAACCCAATCTTTAATGTTTTTATAACCTACATTATAATTTCCATTATTCTCAGCAAATGAAATAATAATTAAATCTGCCCAATCTATCTGCTTTGCAAATTGAACGGCTTGAACAGGTATTCCTAATTCTTCTTCTCTATCTTTAGAATATAAGGGCATTTCATAATCATTCAAATCAATAATTTTAATCTCATCGTTTGGTTCTTTATAGTATTTGCTAACACTAATAGCAAATTTTTTATTAATAGAATTCGAGCTATTGCTGGCTCCAAAGACCAATATTTTCATAGATATAAATTTAAGTATAAGATTTGATAGTCATATCATCCTTTATTGGACAGCCAAAAGAACTAATAAACTCAATAGATTTCTTTACGAATCCTACTGAGAGAGGTATCAGTTACACCTAAGAATGAAGCTATGTATTTTAATGGGGCTTGTTGGATGATTTGAGGTTTCTCTTCCATGAGATGCAGATATCGTTTTTTCGCGGGTTCTGTTATCATCTCTGTTGCTCTTTTTTTACTCAAATAAAGTTCGAAAGCCATCCAGGCTCGACCCCATTCTCTGAATGCGGGGATTTTATGAAATAAATCCTGAAAATTATCATACTTTATTCTCCATAATTCACAATCAGTGAGACATTGAATATATTCTTGAGTAGGTATTCGTTGAAAGATAGAGGCTACTTCAATAACAACTTCATTGCGCCCAGTAAAACCAGTGGTGATTTCATTTCCTTCATAATCATATAGATAGGTTCTTACCAGTCCATTGGCAAGTATAAAGTATTCATTGGCTATCTGGCCTTTTTCTAAGATAAAATCACCTTTGTTAAGATTTACTTTCTCATGTGCTGCAAAAATTTGGTCCAGATCTTCATTTTTGAGTAAAGGATGCTGATATGCATGTTTTAATACTTCCATCTTGGAGAATTTGTTATCACAAGTTAAAGAAAATCAATGGATTTTAAAATGGATCTTCTATCTGGAAAGTGATTTTTTGTCTTGTAATCGGATGAATAAACTTTATAAATCCGGCATGCAGATGAAGTCGATCAGCTTTTGTTCCATACAGATCATCCCCCACAATGGGAGTATTTAATCCAGCGAAATGAGCGGAATGAACCCGCAATTGATGTGTCCGCCCAGTTAATGGAAAATAGTGGATTCTCGTTTTATTTCCTTCGATGGAAATTATTTTATATTTAGTTTGTGCTGGTTTTCCGTATTTGTAACAAACCACTTGTCGGGGTCTGTCATCAAGATCAACTCGTAATGGCAAATCAATTAATCCATCAGTCTGCTGGATGATCCCATCTAATAGGGCTGTATATCGTTTTTCGACAGTGTGGTTAATAAATTGTTCTTGGATGAATTGATGTGCCGACTTCGTCTTTGCGAGTATTAATATTCCCGAGGTTGACATATCTAATCTATGGATAATAAGTGGACTGTCTATTTTGGGAAATTTGTTTAAAATTCTTGTTTGTACACTGTCTTGAATATTTTTACCAGGCACCGAAAGAAACTCTGAAGGTTTATCAACTACTATAATAGCTTCATCTTCATAAATAATTTCCAAATCCTTATTCTGTGCCGGATTTGCTAGCATTGGATTAGAATCTACCAAAATGCCTTTTAACATGTGATTTAAAATAGGCTCACATTTCCCTCTACATGCAGGATAAAAATTTTTATGCTTTCTAACCTCAGAACCAGGGGATACTCCCCACCAAAATTCTGCCATACATAAGGGTTTGAGATTATTCTCAAAAGCATACTGTAAAAGCTTCGGTGCGGCACAATCGCCTGCGCCGGCAGGAGGCTGAATTTGCTTGCTTTCGGTGAAGATATCAAGTACTGACTTACGTTGATTTAAAGCATTTAGAAATTGATACTCGTTGAATAATCTATTTTGTAGAATGGAAGATCTCTGTTTTCTTTCCAATTTCAATTGGTCTATTTTGGAAACAATTTTATCAAGATTTGTTTCAAAATCTAAAACTTTTGACCTAAAGTGCTCTTTTTGAATTTCATATTCATGTTGGTCTCTATAACTTTGTTTGATTAAATCCTCCTCTAATATACGGTAGTCTGATTCTGTCAGTTCATTAACTTTTGATTGCCGAATTTTTTTACGTTCTGCTTTATTGATTTTGTGGAATTTTCTTAATTCTGTAAGAATAGTATTTTGTTCAACTTTAACATTTTCAAGGTCATCTATAGCTATTTTTAATTCAGATGAATTCTGTAATCGTTCAATATCTTTGTTTAGCTGATTGATCTTTTCTTCCTCTTTGAGAAAAAATCCATCGGGGCACAACATATCGTATATTGGTGGGACAAAATAATGGTGTTTATTAGTACCCGCTAATTTCCCGGAAACACCGGCTAAAAAACCGATATTCCCATTTATATCTTCGGCGACTAAAACCCCAAACATTTTTCCTATAACCAGACCCTTATCAGAAGAGTTCAATCCAAAGTTATGTTGAAATTCTTTTTGAACTTTTAAATAATCTTGAACTTGTTCAGATGCAAGAATGCTTAAGGGGTGAGGGGTATAATAAAATGGAAAGGTAAATTTTGAGGGTTTTGAAATCTCAGAGATTTCTTTTTCAAAATGATGAAAGTATGGGCTTTTAGTTGTCATCCTAATATAAAAACAAAGGACAAAAGTAAGAATAGATATGATAAGAAAGTAAAAAATAGCTAAATTGTATAAATCAAAATTTGTAGTAAAATGGAGAAAATAATATCGTTTGGTCGGACTGATTTGGAAATCGTCCCCATTATATTTGGTGGGAATGTCTTCGGTTGGACTCTTGATGAAAAATGCTCGTTTGAGATCCTTGATGAATTCATAGATTTAGGATTTAATGCTGTTGATACCGCGAATAATTATTCTCATTGGGTGGAAGGGAATCAGGGTGGTGAATCAGAAACTATAATTGGAAAATGGGTAAAAGATAAAAGGAATCGTGATAAATTAGTACTCATGACAAAGGTAGGGGGGCGATTCGGAGCCGATAGTAAAACTAATATCAAAGCGAGCTATATTAAAGAACAGATAGAACATTCATTAAATCGTTTGCAAACTGATTATATTGATTTATATCAGACTCATTATGACGATGAAACTACTGCAATTGAAGAAACACTTAGGGCTTATGAAGATTTAATTAAAGAAGGGAAAGTTCGATACATCGGAGCTTCTAATATAACTGAAAGTAGATTAATAGAAAGCTTGGAAACTTCTTCTAAATTAGGATTACCGCGTTATATATCTCTTCAACCAGAATATAATCTTTATGATCGAGAAAAGTTTGAAAAGGAATATGAAGCAACAGTAAAGGAATATGGATTAGCAGTAATTCCATATTATTCATTGGCAAGTGGATTTTTGTCAGGAAAATATTTAACTGATGAGGATTTTTCAAAATCCACTAGGGGAGTTGGTATACAAAAAAGATATTGGAATGAACGTGGCCAAAGAATTATTAAAACATTGAATGAAGTTGCTTCTGCCTATAACACTTCTGCCTCATCTGTTGCCTTAGCCTGGTTGTTAGCTCATCCTAGTATTACAGCGCCTATTGCAAGTGCTACCAAGAAAAATCATTTAGACAGTTTTGTCTCAGCTATACAATTAAGACTAGGAGAGGAGGCAATTGAAAAATTAAATAATGCCAGTAAATATTAATAATAAATTTAAACATATCATGACTATGAAAACAGACATCGGAATTAAAGAACAAGACACAAAAGTTATAGCAACTATTTTAAATAAATTGTTAGCTGATGAAAATATTCTTTATACAAAAGCAAGAAATGCTCATTGGAACGTTGAAGGGCCGGATTTTCATGCACAACATATTTTCTTTGAAAGCCTATATACTGAATTGGCTGAAATTATTGATGAGGTCGCAGAACGGGTTCGGTCGGTGGGTCACTATGCATTAGGTTCGTTGAAAGAATTTCTGGAAGTAACTCAATTGACAGAAATGAAATATAAGAAGAATGATAGTCAAGGATTTATAGCAGAATTATTGAATGATTATGAAAGCTTAATTATTTCCTTGCGTGAGGATATTAAGCTAGCAGAAGAACATAATGATGCCGGAACAGAAGATTTTCTTGTTGGAATACTTGAAAAACATGAAAAAACAGCCTGGATGCTTCGATCACATTTAAAGTAGTTAATTAGTACATAATTTAAAGGTCCATCAGGACCTTTAAATTTTTATAGGCATTCCAGCTGTTTAGATTAAATTTTATCAAATTGTTAGAAAGAATAACTAATTTCAACAAATTTTTGTACAATTAATTACATGTTAGACGAATTAATAGAATATCTCGGTAGACAAAATGCAGTTTTAGCTGCTTTATTTGCTGGATTATTTACCTGGGGTGTCACAGCACTGGGTGCCGCGTTTGTTTTTCTTTTTAAAGGCGTTAATAAAAAGTTGCTTAACGGAATGTTAGGTTTTACTGGTGGCGTTATGATTGCTGCAAGCTTTTGGTCCTTATTGTCACCAGCTATCGAAATGAGTTCGGGAGAAGGATTTACTAAGGTTGTTCCGGCCGCAGTTGGATTTACTTTAGGTGCACTATTTATTTTTGGCTTAGACAAATTAATGCCACATCTTCATTTAAATTTCCTAAAAACTGAAGGTCCTAAATCCTCTTTACATCGTACCACCTTATTGACCATCGCTATTGCATTGCACAATATACCTGAAGGTTTAGCTGTTGGAGTTCTGTTTGGGGGCGCGGCCTCAAACTTACCAGAAGCCAGTATAACTGGTGCGGTATTGTTGGCAATGGGAATTGGTTTACAAAATTTTCCTGAGGGAATTGCTGTATCAATGCCATTAAGGAGAATGGGGCTATCAAAATGGAAGAGTTTTCAATATGGTCAACTATCAGCCATTGTAGAGCCAATCTTCGCCGTGTTAGGTGCCTTTGCAGTTGGCTTTTTTATGCCCATATTGCCTTATGCACTTTCATTTGCCGCTGGAGCAATGATATTTGTGGTAATTGAAGAGGTTATCCCGGAAACACAACAAGAGCAACATTCTGATATTCCGATATTAGGATTTGTTTTGGGATTTGTAGTAATGATGGTAATGGATGTCGCATTAGGATAAAAATAAAGAAG
>JBEBRZ010000085.1:0-15609 GCA_040394615.1 Sphingobacterium mizutaii | reverse complement strand
CGGGTGAGATACGGGCAAGTAGAAAAAATATCAGTCCTTTCCAACGGAATTTTCAAAAGATTTTAATAGAGATTTTTATTGCAATGCAAATCGTGTTTTTCTGGCAAAAGATTGATTAAAAAATAAATTCAAAATCGAGAAGAGCTATTGAAAAAGAATAAGAAATGATTTTTAGTATAGCGTTTTTATAGAATATTTTTGGTGTGAAGTTATAGATCGGTTATCTATCTAAAAAAGAGATATATATAAACGAATAAAGGTTTTCAAACGGGGAGAATGAAAACCTTTAATAACCAATTATAAACCTAAATTATGATACGACAAAGGTAAGTGTAAAATATACACGTGTCAAGAGCAATTTGAAGATTTAACAATTTCTTAACATTGGAGATTTTTAACCGGAAAATTATAACGAACACGTGACAAATTAGCTTTAATTTAATTGTTAGATTTGCAACCGAATGAACATTCAATTAACAGAAAAAAAGGAACAGATCTTCCATAGCACCCTAAAACTAATAAACATACATGGTTTTCACGGTTCACCAATGAGTATGATCGCAAAAGAAGCTAATGTAGCTGTCGGTTCCATCTATCATTATTTTCCATCGAAAGATGATCTAATAGTAGAATTATATTGGTATTGTAAGGAAAATCTTACCACAAAGGTTTTTTCTCAATTAGACGCTAACTTGCCCTATGAAGCGAGGTTTAAGCAAATATGGAAAAATCTTGTTTTATACTATCTGGAATACTTAGACCATTTCGGATTTTTAGAGCAATTTTATGGTTCTCCGTTCTATGAAGGGATCAGAACAAATTTATTCAAACAAAAAACCGAAAGAAATATTCTTCATAATTTTTTGGAAGAAGGAGTTAAGCTGAAACTTTTAAAAAATTTGAAGAATCGATTATTATTACCTGCTTATTTAGGAGTAGCAATCTCCTTTGTAAGAGGATGTTTATATGAAAAAACGAAACCAACTGAAGAAGAAATTGAAACCATGGTTGGTATTATTTGGAACGGGGTTAAAATATAATATATATGAAATTTAGAATTAAGGACTGTTTACTTTATGTTTCCTTTACAGCGATCTCGGTAGGATCGACATTTGCCCAGACGACAAATGGATTAAACAATAATGCGAGTTTGGATGAATTAATCCAATATGCATTAGAGAATAAAATTGAGGTTAAACAATCAAAAATCGACCAAGAAATTGGTGAACGTGAAATTGCATCTGCTCTTTCGGGATGGTTCCCTCAAATCAATGCTAATGGTAGTTTATCTCATTTTACACAGTTACCCACTACCAATATTAACGGACAGGATATTGCAATGGGGCAACGCAATACTTCAGCATTAACATTCCAGGCAGATCAAGCCATTATAAACCCCGGACTTTTTCAAGCTTCCAAAGCAGCAAAATATATCCGGCAGCAAAATAATTTAAGTGTTGAAGACACTAAAATCAATACTGTTGTTGATGTAAGTAAAGCTTACTACGACATTCTTACCAGCGAAGAACAAATCAATATTATCCAAGAAAATATAACACGTCTGCAGAGACAGTACACCGAAGCGAATGCTCGTTATGAGACAGGATTGGTGGATAAAACAGATTATAAAAGGGCTCAAATTTCATTGAACAATGCAAACGCAGAGTTGAAATCAGCTTTAGAAATCAGAAAATACAAATATGATTATCTAAAAACATTATTAGGAATGAACCCTAACAATGGTTTGACACTATCTTTTGAAAATCAAAACATGGAAGCAAACGTCTTGTTGGATACTACTGAAATATTAAACTATGCTAACCGCGTTGAATTCAAGCAATTGCAAACATTAAAAGATATACAAAAGTTAAATACACAATATCAAAAATGGCAATTCCTTCCAACTCTTGGCGCATTTGCTAATTATGGCCTTAATTACAGAAACAACTCATTTGGGGATCTATATGGAAATAATTTCCCTCAATCCAGCTTTGGTATAAGTCTGAACTTCCCTATTTTTCAGGGTGGCAAAAGAACACAAGAAATCCGAAAATCTGAACTTCAGGAATCCAGAATAGAAATGGATATCGAAAATTTAGAAAACCAAATCGGAGCTCAATATTCGGCGGCTATGGCCAACTACCGCGCAAATATCAACGAGTGGAGAAATTCAAAGGAAAATGTAGAATTATCAGAAGAAGTATATAACACCATTAAATTGCAATATGATGCCGGTGTGAAAACTTATTTAGAATTAATGACTGCTGAGACGGATTTAAAAACAAGTCAGCTGAATTATTTAAACTCATTATATGCTGTATTATCGAGCAAATTAGATATTCAAAAATCATTGGGAACAGTAAATATCACAAATTAATAAAATCAACCTAACAATAATACTTACAAGAAATTTCGAACACATGAATACGAATCGTTTATTTTCAACAATACTTTTAGGCTCAGGACTGTTCCTGGCAGCTTGTGGCAATAAAGACGCAGGTAAACAACAGCAGGCTCAGACAGGTGCTCAAGCAATCCCTGTTACTATGGCAACTGTAGAGTCTGAAGTCGTAACAGGAGAACGCTCCTACCCCTCCAATGTAGTGCCTTTGCAAGAAACAGAGATCAGAGCTGAGGTGACCGGATATATTACTAATATTTATGTTGCCGACGGTGCGCATGTAAGCAAAGGACAGAAATTATATGAGATAGACCGAATTCGTTATTCAGCAGCGGTAGATCAGGCACAAGCAAATTTGGAAATAGCAAAAGCAAATTTGGAAAGGGTTGAAAAAGATTTACAACGTTATCAAACTTTAGCAGATAAGGATGCGATTGCAAAACAAACTTTAGATTATGCATTTACAGATGTAAATAATCAAAAAGCGCAGGTTCAGGCAGCACAAGCAGCACTTACAACTGCCAAAACCAATTTACAAAGGTCTACTATTATTGCGCCATTTTCAGGTAATGTCGGTATATCACAGGTTCGTAGCGGTGCTTTAGTTTCAGCTGGAACAACTTTGTTAAATACCATTAGTTCAACAAATCCTATTGCTGTAGAATTCCAGATCAATGAAAAAGAGATTATGGAGTTCAGCAACCTTCAAACCGGAAAAGCAACAACTCAAATCAATTTAACGCTTCCGGACGCAAGTACTTATGCTGCTCAAGGAAAAATTTCAACAATTGATCGTGCTGTTGATTCACAAACAGGAACGTTAAAAGTAAGAGCAACTTTTGATAATCCAAATAATACCTTAAGAGCAGGCATGAACCTTACTTTAAATGTTTTGAGTACAAACAAATCTGAAGAGTTGGTTATTCCTTATCGTGCTATTTTCGAACAATTAGGATCTTTCGGAGTTTACGCTGTTTCAGATAGCAGTACAGTCGAATTAAAACCTGTGACTTTAGGTCAAAAATTAGGTGACCGTGTTGTAATTTCTACTGGATTAGAACCAGGAAATAAAATTGTCGTTGATGGAGTATCATCTCTTAAACAAGGAGCTAAAGTTGTAGACAAAGCTCAAATGAATCAACAAAAATAAGTGCTATTCCAAAAAAACATTTTAAAGCATGATCTCAGAAGTATTTATAAAAAGACCGGTAACGGCAATGGTAATATCCATTTTGATTTCAATCATAGGGATTATTTCCGTTACCACCTTACCCATCAGTCAATATCCTAATATTGCACCACCAACAGTTTCAGTTTCTGCAACTTATACAGGGGCAGATGCTCAAACCGTAGAAAAGACAGTAACAACACCGATTGAAAGTCAGATCAATGGTACCCCAGGGATGATTTACATGAGTTCCAACAGTACATCTGACGGTGGTTCGCGTATCACAGTTACCTTTGAAGTAGGTACAGATATTGATATTGCCACATTAGATGTTCAGAACCGTGTAAGTATTGCCGAGCCGGTATTACCAGAGGCAGTTCGTCGTTTAGGGGTTACAACTCGTAAAGTAAACACGGATATCCTGATGATGGTATCCTTAGTATCTCCAGATGGTAGCCGTGATCAGAATTTCTTAGCAAATTATATTAACTTATATCTTAAAGATGCCTTATTACGTGTTGGCGGTGTGGGTGATGTTCAAGCTTTTGGACAACCATTTGCTATGCGTGTATGGCTGGATGCAAATAAACTGGCAAATATTGGTCTTTCCCCAGCAGATGTAAATGCAGCTATTACCGAACAGAATTCCCGGATGCCAGGAGGTTCAGTAGGTGCTCGTCCACAGGAAAATTCCCAGGTATTTGAATATCCTATTGTGATGGACTCTGACTTAGAGGAAGTAGATCAATTCGAAAATATTGTTGTTAAAACGAATACAGACGGTTCTATTGTCTTATTAAAAGATGTTGCCCGCGTTGAAATGGGTCAGTTCAATTATGGTATTACCAATAAAGTAAACGGAAAAGATGCATCAGGTATGATGATTTCCCAAACTCCTGGTGGTAATGCAGTGGAAACCGCTGATGGTATTTACAAAACCTTAGAAGAATTAAAAAAATCATTCCCTTCAGGAGTTGACTATGTAGTGGGTTATGAGACTGTTTCAGTGGTTAGTGCATCCATTAGTTCAGTAATCCATACACTGGTTGAAGCCTTAATATTAGTAACACTTGTGGTTTTCTTCTTCCTTCAAAGCTGGAGAGCGACATTAATTCCATTATTAGCGATTCCGGTATCAATAATTGGTACATTCATTTTCTTTACCCTTTTCGGATTTTCAGTAAACAACTTAACCATGCTTGCTTTTGTATTGGCTATTGGTATTGTTGTGGATGATGCCATCGTTGTAGTGGAGGCTGTCCAGCATTATATCGATCATTATAAGATGGATGCCAAAGAAGCTACCATGCGCGCTATGAAAGATATTACAGCTCCGGTAATTGCTATTGCGTTAATCCTTGCCGCAGTATTTGTTCCGGTAGGATTTATTCCGGGGATGGTGGGTAAATTGTATCAGCAATTCGCTATAACAATTGCAGTATCCGTAATGTTATCCGCTTTTATTGCACTTTCATTAACGCCTGCGCTTTGTTCAATCATGCTGAGACCTTCAGCAACGACTAAAGATTCTAAAGGTTTGAATAAGTTCTTCTACTTATTTAACGTTTGGTTTGATAAAGTTACATATAGATACTCTAAAGGTGTTAAAAAGGCGATTAAAGCTGCACCAATGGTATTGATTATTCTATTATGTATTTTAATAGGAACCGGGTGGATGTTTGGAAATAAGAAAACAGGTTTTATTCCAAATGAAGATGCCGGTATCTTTTTCATGGGTGTAAATTTACCTGAAGGCTCATCAAGTGCTCGTACAGAAGAGGTATTAACGGAACTAACAAACGGTCTTCAACAAGACTTTCCGGAGATTGAATATATTACCTCCATTAATGGTATGAACCTTTTGAACCGTGCTGCGAAGCCTAATGGAGCTTCATTATTTGTTTCATTGCATAAATGGAACGAGCGCGAGAAAACAGTGGCTCAAATTACTGGTGAAATCATGGGAAAATACCGTGGATACTCAAAAGCAACAGTAATTGCGGCGACTCCTCCTCCGATTCCGGGTTTAGGTACAGCAGGTGGTTTTACCATGGAGATTCAGGATAGACAGACAGTTGATATTAAAGATTTTGAGGGAGTTGTAGGACGTTTTCTAGCAGCAGCAAATCAACGTCCGGAAATTGGAATGGCCTATACGCTATTTAACAGTAATTCTCCAAACTATAAACTAGAAGTAGATCGTGAGATGGCAAAAAGAATGGGTGTGCCTATTTCAAATATTTACAGTACAGTTTCATCTTATATAGGTAGTAGCTATGTGAATGATTTTACGAAATACGGAAGAAACTATAGGGTTGTAACTCAAGCTGACACGAGTTATCGTATGCATATTGAGGATTTAAACAAATTGTATGTCAAGAATACGCAGGGACAACCTGTACCTATCAGCAATTTAGTTAAATATGAGCTGACCACTAATCCGTCTATTGTCAATCACTTTAACATCTTCCGTTCGATACAGCTTTCGGGAGAAGCAGCTCCTGGTTATTCATCAGGTGATGCGATCGCAGCTTTGGAAGAGGTTGCTGCTCAAACATTGTCGGATGGATATTCCTACGAATTCTCAGGCCTATCCCTACAAGAGAAACAATCAGGAAGTAAGACCATACAAATCTTTGCGCTGTGTATCTTATTTGTATTCTTACTATTAGCTTCCTTATACGAAAGCTGGTCTGTTCCATTCTCGATTTTGCTATCGGTTCCGTTAGGTGTATTCGGAGCAATTTTAGCACTGACCTTAATACCTACATTAGATAATAATATCTATGCACAAATTGGTTTGGTAACCATCATCGGTCTGGCAGCAAAGAATGCGATTCTGATTGTGGAATTTGCCAAGGAACGGGTAGATATAGGAATGAATTTAATTGACGCGACTATTGATGCGGTTAAGCTTCGTCTTCGTCCTATTATCATGACATCTTTAGCTTTCATCCTAGGTATTATTCCTTTGATGCTTTCTACTGGTGCGGGTGCAGTTTCCAGACAAACAATAGGCTGGACTGTATTTGGTGGTATGACCGCCGCTACATTCCTGGCTATCTTTATTGTACCGGTTCTTTTCGTGGTTATTACACGATTAGCATACGGTAAGAAGAAATTAGCTGAATTAGAAGCCTCTTTTGATGAAGAGAAAAAGAAAAATCTAAGTGCACACTAAGATTTATTCTTAGATAAACATAAAAGGCTCGTTTGCAAACGAGCCTTTTATGTTTATCTTTTTTGATTTATCCCGAGAGCTTTATTTTAACATCAATCCAACAGAAAGATTAAGCTGTTGTTGACGAAATTTTTCGGAGTAAATATTACCATATAATTGTTGAATGCCATAGGTAGCAGAAACAGTGAACTTGGTTTTATTTAACGAATCATAGAGGTAAAATAGTCCGGCTTTTCCAAGAAACCCTTTATCATAAATAGGACCTATTTTCGCAGCAAAACCAGCGTTAGCTACAATTCCTATTCTTGAAGCTTCTCCAAAATCCTTAAAAGGCAACCTGGCATCCACAAATATTGGAAACAGATTCCGATCATATCTATAAGACTTACTATCTGATTCGCCATGATCTTTAGCCATGTAATCACCCTTTAAGGTTTCATTTCCTAATCCAAGACCTAAAAAGGCTTTTTCATTGAGGTTTCTTCCAAAAATAAAATGGAGAGAATATCCATTAAATGTTCCTTCATAATCTGGTATTTGAAGTCCCAAATTACCTCCTCCTTGAAGAATAGTATAATATGAATGTTGACTAAAGCTTCTCTCTGTGATGAATAGAAAAGCTAATAGCATAAATAGCTTGCGCATAAGATTAATTTAATATTTTAAAGATCAGTTCGGTAAGCAGGTCTCCACTTTCTGTCAAAGGTCCCACATTCATTCCTTTGGATTTTAAATCAAATTCCTTTATGGTATGAATAATTTCAAAGGTTTTCCTACGGTTAAAGTTTCTGGCAGCATATTCATATTCCTTTACAAAAAAAGGATGCACTCCTAATTGTTTTGCTGCTATTGCTGAAGATTTATCAGGTAAATAATGGTATTTTAAAATTTTGGTAAAATAGGTTCCCAGTGATCCGATCACAACAGGCATAGGGTTGCTTTTAGGGTTTGCTGCAAAATAATCGACAATTTGAAATGCTTTTAATGCATTCCGTTTAGAAAGCGCAGTGTTTAATTCAAAAACATTAAAATCTTTGCTGATTCCTATATTTTGTTCGATATCAATTGTTGTAATCTCCTTGTCAGCAGGAATATTCAATTGAAGCTTTTCGATTTCATTAGCAATCTTGGATAAATCAGTTCCTAAATACTCGCCCATCAAGGCTGCTGCTTGTGGATGTATTTTTCTTCCTGAGGAACTTAGTTGTTCATTAATCCAGGCTGCGACTTTATCCTCATAAAGCTTGGCGGATTCTAACACGATTCCAACCCTTTCGATCTGCTTATAAGACTTTTTACGTTTATCAAACTTGCTGTATTTATGTGCAAACACTAACACAGTGGTCGGCGTCGGTTGTTCCAGATATTTTAATAACAAATCATCATCTTTCCATTTAAGGTTTTGGGCTTCCTTTACAACGATGACCTGATGATCGCTCATCATCGGATATCGCTTTGCCATACTAATGATTGTCGAAAAATCAGTATCCTTTCCATAAATCACTGATTGATCAAAACCCTTTTGTGACTCTTCCAATACTGTATGCTCTATTGCATCAGAAATAAGGTCTATAAAATAGGGTTCTTCACCATGTAGTAAATAGACAGGTGCTAACTTCTTTTTTTTGATTTCAGATAAAATGGATTGGGTATTCATGCTGTACGAAAGTACAAAAATAAGGAGATATTTAGGAGTTTGAAAAGGACTGATATTTTCGTAATTTCGTAAATGTTTAGACCAGTTCCTTTAAACTTACCGCCATTTCAGGCAAAAATCAGCAAAAAACAAGATCAGTATTTTATATTCGACGAATTACGCAAGAAACATTTATTGTTGACACCGGAAGAGTGGGTACGACAACATTGGGTTAATCATTTGCACAAGGAATATCATTATCCGATGGCCTTAATGAAAATCGAAGGTGGATTGTCATTAAATAGTTTACAAAAACGGAGCGATTTGGTTATTTATAACCATTCAGGTCAGCGTGTTCTTTTGGCAGAATTCAAGGCACCATCTGTCAAAATTACCGAAAAAGTGTTCGAGCAGATCGCGAATTACAACAGTATTTACAAAATTCCGCTTCTTTTGGTCAGTAATGGGATTGAGCATTATTATTGTAGAATAGATTTTCAACAAGAAAAATTCACTTTTATAACGGAACTGCCATCTTTTGGAGAGGAAAATTCCAAATAATAAAATAAATATTATATTAGTAACATAAAGATTGAAGGAGACACATGAATATAGATAAAAACGAATTCAGAAAGTATGCAATCCAGCATCACAGAATTGGAAGCCAACATGTAGATGGTTACATTTCAAGACTACAACAACAGATCCCGAGCAACTTGACTCCCTATATTATTGAGGAGCGTCAGTTGAACGTTGCACAAATGGATGTTTTTTCGCGTTTGATGATGGATCGTATTATATTTTTAGGCGATGGCATTAATGATCAGGTGGCGAATATTGTCCAGGCTCAGTTGTTATTTTTACAATCTACAGATGCGCAACGTGATATTCAAATCTACATTAATTCACCGGGAGGAAGCGTATATGCAGGATTAGGAATTTACGATACCATGCAATATATTTCTCCGGACGTAGCAACCATCTGTACTGGTATGGCGGCATCCATGGGAGCTGTTTTATTAGTGGCAGGTGCTAAAGGTAAAAGAGCCGCATTGCGCCATTCACGTGTGATGATTCACCAACCATCAGGAGGTGCACAAGGTGTAGCTGCAGATATGGAGATCAACTTACGTGAGATGTTGAAATTAAAAGAAGAATTATATACCATCATCGCAGATCATTCAGGTCAAACTTACGAGTGGGTAGAGAAATCATCTGATCGTGATTATTGGATGAAAGCAGCTGAAGCAAAAGAGTTTGGTATGATAGATGAGGTATTACTACCTAAAAAAGAAACAAAATAAAAACAATGAGTAAATCGAACAATAGAGATATCCATTGCTCATTTTGCGGAATCAGTAAAAATGAAGCGCAAATGCTTATTGCGGGTGATGGGGCACATATCTGCGACAGATGTGTGCAACAAGCGGGGGAGATATTGGCGGAAGAGCTTAAGCAGCGCAAGAATAAATCTATTCAAACTGCTCTTAAATTAATCCGACCGAAAGAAATCAAAGAACATTTGGATCAATATGTTATTGGACAGGACGATGCTAAGAAAGTGATTTCTGTAGCGGTTTATAATCACTATAAACGTCTTAACCAACGTGTTGAATCTGACGAAACTGAGATTGAAAAGTCAAACCTTATTATCGTTGGTGAAACAGGAACGGGTAAAACGCTATTGGCAAAAACAGTAGCTAAGATTTTAAATGTTCCATTCTGCATAGTGGATGCAACAGTATTAACTGAAGCCGGTTATGTCGGAGAAGATGTAGAGAGCATTTTAACACGGTTATTACAAGCGGCAGATTATGATGTAGCTGCTGCCGAACGTGGTATTATCTATATCGACGAGATTGATAAGATCGCGAGAAAAAGTGATAACCCATCCATTACTCGTGATGTATCCGGAGAAGGTGTTCAACAGGCATTGTTGAAAATCTTAGAGGGAACCAATGTGAATGTTCCACCTCAGGGAGGACGTAAGCATCCTGACCAAAAAATGATCTCCGTAAATACAAGTAATATCTTATTTATCTGTGGCGGGGCATTCGATGGAATTCAAAAGAAAATTGCCAACAGACTGAGAACTCAAACAGTTGGTTATAAAATGAAAGATGAAGATCAGGACATCGATCTAAACAACTTATACAAATACATCACTCCACAAGATCTAAAGAACTTCGGATTGATTCCTGAGTTGATAGGACGATTACCTGTCTTGACCCACTTGAACCCATTAGATAAGGATACGCTTTTAAATATCCTTACCAAACCAAAGAATGCTTTGGTTAAACAATACACTAAACTGTTTGAATACGAAGGTGTAAAATTAACCTTTGATGCTGAGGTTTATGAGTTCATCGTTGATAAGGCTTGGGAGTTCAAATTAGGGGCCCGGGGATTACGGAGCATCTGCGAAGCTATTATGCTGGATGCTATGTTCGAAACGCCGAGCGCCAAGGAGACGGCGAATGACAAGAGTTTACAGATAACCTTGGATTACGCGAAGAACAAATTTGCAAAGACAGACTTCAAGAAATTACAAGTAGCATAAACTAAGAAACCCTCGCCTATCTAGCGAGGGTTTTTTGTAGTAGTAGAATATTAAATATAAGATGAAATTATGACGAAGAAAAATGATGAAAAAGAAATAGAAGAGGTAAATTCTCCTATAAAGGCTGGGCTAAAAACCAAAGAAGATATTGTAAACAATTGGCTGCCTAGATATACAGGAAGACCTTTGGAAGAATTCGGTGACTATATCTTACTGACCAATTTTAGTAATTACGTAACGCTGTTTTCACAAATGCATGCTGATGCTCCGATACTCGGAGAAGATAAACCTATGCAAACCTGTACTGCTGACGGTATCACCATCATTAACTTTGGTATGGGAAGCCCAGTAGCTGCAACCGTAATGGATCTTCTGACGGCTATAAAACCAAAAGCTGTTTTATTTTTAGGTAAAACAGGAGTACTTAAGAAAAAAATTGAGGTAGGCGAATTGATTTTACCTATAGCTGCTATTCGAGGAGAAGGAACGTCCAACGATTATTTACCTCCTGAAGTTCCTTCTTTACCTTCCTTCGCATTACAAAAAGCCATATCTACCACGATAAGAGATCACTCAAGAGATTATTGGACGGGAACAGTGTACACAACTAACCGTAGGGTTTGGGAGCATGACAAGCAGTTTAAGAAGTATCTGAAGAGTATTCGGGCGATGGCAGTTGATATGGAAACCGCAACGATATTCTCGGTTGGCTTTGCTAACAAAATTCCTACAGGCGCATTATTATTGGTGTCTGATCAGCCGATGGTGCCTGAAGGGGTGAAAACGGAGAAATCCGATGTAACGGTTACTAAATCTTATGTAGAGACTCATGTTAAAATAGGTATTGATGCGTTGAAACAATTAATCAACAATGGATTAACCGTAAAACATCTGAAGTTCTAAAAAATATCTACTTTTGTAGTAGACAAACAGACAGAATTCACCTATGTGGTATAATAACATTTTAGAAACTATTGGTAATACACCAATGGTTAAACTAAACAAGATAACTCAACATTTAAAAGGTACAATATTAGCTAAGATCGAAACTTCCAATCCCGGCAACTCCATCAAAGACAGAATGGCTGTTAAAATGATTGAAGACGCTGAAGAGGCTGGATTATTGAAACCGGGAGGTACAATCATCGAAGGTACCTCAGGCAATACTGGGATGGGCCTAGCGATGGCTGCGGTTGTTAAAGGTTATCGCTGTATTTTTACCACAACAGATAAACAATCAAAAGAAAAAATCGATGCACTTCGTGCTTTTGGTGCTGAAGTAATCGTATGCCCGACCAATGTTGACCCGGAGGACCCCCGCTCCTATTACTCCGTATCCAGTAGATTACAGAAAGAAATACCCAATGCATGGAAAGCAAATCAATATGATAACCTTTCTAATTCAAAAGCGCATTATGAACAAACCGGCCCTGAGATATGGGAACAGACTGAAGGAAAAATCACACATTTAGTCGTGGGGGTAGGTACCGGTGGTACCATTTCCGGAACAGCTAAATTTTTACGTGAGAAGAATCCGAATATTAAAGTTTGGGGAATTGATACATACGGGTCAGTTTTTAAAAAATTCAAGGAAACAGGCATCTTTGATAAGAATGAGATTTATCCTTACATAACTGAAGGTATTGGCGAGGATTTCTTGCCGAAAAATGTTGATTTTGATCAAATAGATTTATTCGAGAAAGTCACTGACAAAGACGCCGCGTTGATGACCAGAGATCTTGCTCGGAAAGAGGGTATCTTTGCCGGTAATTCTGCCGGAGCTGCATTAGCAGGTCTGTTACAATTAGGTGCAGAATTAAAAGAGGATGATGTAGTTGTAATCATTTTTCATGATCATGGCTCAAGGTACATGGGAAAAATGTATAATGAAGATTGGCTTAGGGAAAGAGGCTTTTTAAAGGATGAAAAACTAACAGCGAAATCAATCTTAAAAAAGAGAGGGGAACAAGCGATTGTCACCGCAGATACCTCTCAAACCGTATTAGAGACGTTTAATATTATGAAATCTTTAAACATTTCTCAAATACCTGTCACACAACAAGGTATGGTAGTAGGAAAAGTAACTGAATCAGACATTTTATCTGCTCTATTAGAGAATCCTACTTTAAAATCTTCTGCAGTAGAGGAAATAGCAACAAAACCTTTCCCGTTTGTGGATTTAAATACCTCTATCGATAAAATTTCGGGATTAATCAATAAAGATACACAGGCAGTACTCGTGGAGGATAGCTACGGTAAGATTAATATTATTACACAATACGATATTATTAACGCGATTTCGGAAGTCTAGGTTTCTTCTCTTTTTTGGTATATTTAATAATATACTAATGAAAAAGTATGGAAAGAAACGATAAACTTAAAAGGCTCGAATACTGGGTTAAAGCCAGAATCGGTAAAATTGCCTTTATTGATATTGAAGAAAAACGTCAAAAATATTGGTATGGAAACGGGTATGGAGGGTTTTACGCAGACCCTAATTTAATACCTGATAATGCTATAGTTTATTCTTTCGGGATAGGAGAAGATATCTCGTTCGACAAAGCTATCATTGAAAAACATGGAGCTAAAGTCTATGGATTTGATCCTACTCCAAAGTCTATTAATTACATTCGAAACAATCAGACACCTGAACAATTCTATTTTCATCCCTTCGGAATAGGTGAAAAGACAGAGATGGTAACATTCCATCTCCCTAAAAATAAAGATCATGTTTCGGGGAGTGTTTATGATCACAGCTTAGTTGATGAGAATAACTCCGTAGAGGTTCTTTTAAAGGATTTTAAAGAAATTGTTTCCGAATTGAACCATAGTTACATTGATATCCTAAAAATGGATATAGAGGGCTCAGAATACGTGGTAATGGAAGGAATATTAAGTTCTGGAATACCGATTAAACAAATATTAGTAGAAACACATGAGCGTTTCTTTAAAGACGGCAAACAGAAGGGGGAACAATTTTTCAGATTATTGTATGCCCATGGTTATAGAATATTTGCAATATCTGATACCTATCAAGAAATTTCATTAGTGAAGAGTAATTAAAAAAAAGAGTTGGATTTGATTAAATCCAACTCTTTTTTATTTTGTTTCAGGAGCTTCTATCTCTGTGATAATGTAGACATCTTCCTGATCCTTCTTCATTTTATATTTTTCACGGGCAATACGTTGGATTTCACTTTGATCATATTGCACCTCTTTTATAGAACGGGAAATATTTTCTATTTCATTTGTATAGTATTCCTTCTCCTGCTCCAAATTAGTTTTCTCATTTTGAAAATTATACTGAGTAGCAATATCGTAACGATCAAAGAAGCACATCC
The DNA here is from genome assembly GCA_040394615.1 of Sphingobacterium mizutaii. GTDB lineage: Bacteria > Bacteroidota > Bacteroidia > Sphingobacteriales > Sphingobacteriaceae > Sphingobacterium > Sphingobacterium mizutaii_A. The sequence continues at coordinate 1,322 of JBEBRZ010000085.1, read as the reverse complement.
AAACAAGAAAAGCAACCCCGGCGATAAGATATTGATTACGAATAGTATTAATGAAACGTTCCATAGGTTCTATAAAGCAATTTAATTGGGTTAAAGATAACTATTTTAAGATGAAGAATGCAAGTCTAAAAAAGGCTTACTTTAAATATAAAATTAAAGAATATTGGAAAATAAAAAAGAGAATCTTTCGATTCTCTTTTTTATAAAATATTTAAGGAGTTATTTTTTCGGAGCGTATTTAAAATCTTTTCCGATAAATTTTGCATTTTCTCCTAATTCTTCTTCGATACGTAACAACTGATTGTATTTCGCGATCCGGTCAGAACGGGAGATTGAACCTGTTTTGATTTGTCCGCAGTTTAAAGCAACTGCTAAGTCAGCGATAGTTGTATCTTCTGTTTCACCAGAGCGGTGAGACATCACAGAAGTATAGCCATTAGTCTGTGCTAAGTGAACAGCATTGATAGTTTCAGTTAAAGAACCAATTTGATTTACTTTTACCAAAATAGAGTTTGCAATATGTTTATCGATACCTTCCTGAAGACGTTTAGTGTTTGTAACGAATAAATCATCACCTACTAATTGTACGCGATCCCCGATTTTTTCAGTTAATAATTTCCAACCTTTCCAATCATCTTCCGCCATCCCGTCTTCAATTGAAATAATAGGATATTTAGCAGTCAATTCAGCAAGGTAATCAACTTGTTGTTCGATCGTACGAACAGCACCACCTTTACCTTCGAATTTAGCATAATCGTATTTACCTTTTACAAAGAACTCTGTAGAAGCACAATCTAAAGCTAAGCAAATATCTTTTCCTGGTTTGTAACCTGCTTTTTTAATTGCTTCCAAAATTGTCTCTATAGCATCTTCAGTACCTTCGAAGGTTGGAGCAAAACCACCTTCATCACCTACTGCTGTAGATAAATTACGGTCGTGAAGAATTTTCTTTAAGCTATGGAATACTTCTGCACCCCAACGTAAGGCTTCTGAGAAAGAAGCAGCACCTACCGGCATAATCATGAATTCCTGGAATGCAATCGGAGCGTCAGAGTGAGCACCACCATTTACAATATTCATCATTGGTAACGGAAGCGTATTCGCATTTACTCCACCGATATAACGATATAAAGGTTGACGGCTTTCTTGAGCCGCTGCTTTTGCCACCGCTAGAGAAACCCCTAAAATAGCATTAGCACCTAATTTGCCTTTATTTTCAGAACCATCTAAATCAATCATTAGTTTATCGATGGCATTTTGTTCAAAAACGTCAACACCTTCTAAAGCTTTAGCGATTTTAGTATTTACATTTTCAACAGCTT
>JBEBRZ010000084.1:0-15649 GCA_040394615.1 Sphingobacterium mizutaii | reverse complement strand
ACAAAAGATGATTTCTTTTTCAACGAAGACGAATATTAAAATCAATATAGAGAAGCGCCTTAGTAAAAGGCGCTTTTTTTCTTAATCTCTATTTCCAGAGACAGAACGAATTATGTTAATAAAACATAATTAGGTTTCTCTTTAATCCTTTTCTATTTTTACTGGTCAATAAGGGTATCAAAATTTAAAATTGAATGAAACATTACTTATTGTATATACTTTTAATTTCCAGCCCCTTCTATGGCCTTGCACAAACAGAACAAGAGTCTGCAATGAAATATCAGGATTCTGCTAAGAATAGTTTAAATATTGTCAAAGAGTTTATCGCTGATCTTTCGAATAATGAAATAGCGCTGGATGTTATCCTTAGTAAATGGGTAATCGTGAATGAGCCTTCCGATGAATTATATGACTATCTTGAAGTGAGCTTAGAAGAAATAAGACTCAACCTGAATAGTAAAAATCTGGCTCAGATTCAATTCAGAAACTACAACGAATTACCGAAAAAAGATGTAAGAGACATAGATTCCGAAGGTATGAACATCAATAATATGTATTTCCTTTACTACAGAAACCGATTAGTGACCAGCTTATATGTAGATGCTGGTAAGATAGGTTCTTTTACTTTAGTTTCTAAAGGTGGGGAAATGGCTCATTTCATAACATATTAGCAAAAAATCATTTTTTACATTGTTTTCTTGCAATTCTCAAAAACATCTTAGATATTTGTTCAACAAACGATGAAAAATACACAATTCAATACAACTTGGTGGTGGCACAACAAATAATGTTGTGGCAAACGTCTATTGATTGAATTAAAAATACTCAAAAATAGTGGGCTTGCCTTTTCGGCAAGCCCTTTTTTATTGAAAAACCATGAAAGAAATACTAGCGCATCTATTTGAATATAAGTCCTTCAGCAGAAAAGAGGCTTATGATATTTTAACAAACATCGCCACAGGTAAATACGATACTCACCAGATTGCAGCATTTATGACTATCTACGGAATGCGCAGTATTCGAGTAGAAGAATTAGGTGGATTTAGAGATGCCATGTATGATCTTTGTAATAAAGTAGCGTTTACAGGATACGATTTAATCGATATGTGCGGAACCGGTGGGGATGGTAAAAACACTTTTAATATTTCTACTCTTGCGTCTTTCGTGGTTGCCGGAGCTGGCTACCATGTTGCCAAGCATGGAAATGTGGGTGTATCATCAGGTTGCGGTTCCTCAAATGTGATGGAACAACTAGGCTATACATTCACCAACGACAAAGAAGTTTTAGAAAAACAACTTGAAACTTCTAACATCTGTTTCCTGCACGCTCCGCTATTTCACCCGGCTATGAAAACAGTCGCTCCTATCCGTAAGGCATTGGCAGTAAAAACTTTCTTTAATATGCTAGGTCCCTTGACAAATCCTGCTAATCCAAAATTCCAATGTGTTGGCGTATTCAGTTTAGAACTCGCCCGACTTTATGGATATTTATATCAAAACACAGAGAAACAATATAGTATTATTCATGCCTTAGATGGATATGACGAAATATCATTAACAGGAGATTTCAAAATCATCAATAATCAAGGTGAGAATTACTATACGGTCGATGAACTTGGATTTACAACAGTGAATGCGAAAGACTTGGCCGGAGGAGACACAGTGCATGATGCTGCAAGGATCTTCCTTGAAATTATTGAAGGTAAAGGGACTGATATACAGAATAACGTGGTGCTAACAAACGCAGCGTTTGGCATTAAAACCTTCCATCCTGAAAAGAGTTTCGCGGATTGCTATTACGAGGCCGAAGAATCATTAATGGGATTAAAAGCATTCAAAAGTTTTAAAAATTTAGTCAATGCGTAAGGATTTTATAATAAAGGTGTGTGGAATGAAAGAAGAGCAAAATATAATGCAGCTTTCAGAACTCCCTATTCAATATATAGGACATATCTTTTACTCTAAATCAGCTAGATATGCGGCTGATATCCTGAACCTAAAGCTTCCGTCCAACATAAAGAAAACCGGTGTTTTTGTTAATTCAGACTTAAAGGAAATTACTGACCTTATTGATAAATTATCTTTAGGTGCTATCCAACTTCATGGAGAAGAACGTGCAGAATTAGCAGAATCATTGAAAACAAAAGGAGTTGAGGTTATTAAAGCATTTGGTATCGACGAAAATTTTAACTGGCAACAATTAGACCCTTTTATTAATATCGTTGATTATTTTCTTTTTGACACAAAAAGCAGTGCTTACGGCGGAACAGGTAAAACTTTTAATTGGGAAAAATTACATGAATATCCTTATAACGTCCCATATTTTCTAAGTGGGGGATTATCAACGGACAACTTAAATGAGGCCTTGAAGTTTGACGATGATAGACTGGTTGGACTTGATTTGAATTCTAAATTTGAAACAGAGCCGGGCATAAAAGATATTGAAAAATTAAAATTAGCATTGAAAACTATACGAAATGAGCAAATATCAAGTAAATAATAAAGGGTATTATGGACCTTTCGGAGGAGCATACATCCCTGAGATGTTATATCCTAACGTAGAAGAACTACAGCAACAATACCTGAATATTATTCAGGACCCATCTTTCAAAGAAGAGTTTGAAGATTTATTACGTGATTATGTAGGAAGACCATCTCCTTTATACCTTGCCAAAAGATTATCGGAGAAGTATAATGCAAATATCTTCTTAAAAAGAGAAGATTTAAATCATACAGGTGCTCATAAAATCAATAATACCATTGGTCAAATTCTATTAGCAGAGCGTTTGGGTAAAAAGCGTATTATCGCGGAAACCGGAGCAGGTCAACACGGTGTAGCTACTGCTACTGTTTGTGCTTTAAAAGGCTTAGAATGTGTGGTGTATATGGGTGAGATCGACATTGAGAGACAGGCTCCGAATGTGGCACGTATGAAAATGATGGGGGCAACGGTGATTCCGGCCACTTCAGGAAGTAAAACTTTGAAAGATGCCACAAACGAAGCGTTAAGAGATTGGATAAATAACCCTGTCGATACACATTACATCATTGGTTCTGTTGTAGGACCACATCCCTACCCCGACATGGTTGCTCGATTCCAATCAATTATTTCCGAAGAAACTAAAAAACAATTATTAGCAAAAACCGGAAAGGAGACACCGGACATCGTTATGGCATGTGTTGGAGGAGGATCGAACGCAGCAGGAATGTTTTATCACTTCCTTGATGATAATGATGTCGAGTTAATTGCTGTGGAAGCTGCGGGACATGGAATCCATAGTGGTGAATCTGCCGCTACCACCGTACTTGGAAATGAAGGTGTACTTCACGGTAGTCGCTCTATTTTAATGCAAACTGAAGATGGACAGGTAATAGAGCCTTATTCAATCTCTGCAGGCTTAGATTATCCTGGCATTGGTCCTCAACACGCTTGGCTTTTCAAATCCGGTCGCGGGACCTATGTTAGTGCTACGGATGATGAAGCAATGCAAGCTGGTCTCCAATTAACTAAACTTGAAGGAATTATTCCGGCGATTGAAAGCGCTCATGCCTTAGCTCATTTAGAAAAGATGACTTTTAAAGGAAATGAGACAGTTGTAATTTGCCTTTCAGGACGTGGAGATAAGGATTTGGATAATTATATGAAATATTTTGGCTTTTAGTATGATAAAGATTAATAAACAAGCAAACGGACTGCTTTCGATATATTTTACAGCCGGCTATCCTACTTTGGATAGCACATTAGACATCGCTGAAGCACTGGAAAAAGCAGGTGCTGATTTTTTAGAGATTGGCTTTCCATATTCAGACCCAGTTGCTGACGGACCTACCATCCAGCATAGTTCAGAGGTTGCACTGGAGAATGGAATGACATTGAAAGTTCTATTCGAACAATTAAAGGATCTCCGTAAAAGAGTATCCATCCCGGTATATTTAATGGGATATGTTAATCCGGTGATTCAATTTGGTGTAGAGAATTTTTGCAGAGCATGCAAAGACGTGGGTATAAACGGAACAATTATTCCCGATTTACCTATGTATGAATATGAAGACTTGTATAAAGATGTATTTGAATCTAATGGGGTAAGCAATGTTTTCTTAGTAACACCGCAAACATCTGAAGAGCGAATCAAAAAGATAGACGCATTGTCTACCAACTTTATTTATCTCTTATCTTCCAATGCAACCACCGGAACGAAATTAAACGTACAGGAACAATCCGAAACATATTTTAAAAGGATAAAGGACATGGATCTGAATAACCCGTTAATAATAGGGTTCGGAATTCATAATCAAGAAACTTTTGAGAAAGCGACTACATTTGCTCATGGAGCAATTGTGGGGACAGCCTTTGTGAAATTATTGACAGAAGAAAATTATTTAGACAAAATTCCATCTTTTATTAGCTCGATAAAAGGATAAAAAAAGGGGATGAATCTTCATCCCCTCTATTTAGTTAACTCTTTTCAGAATTTTGTTAAAGAGGAAAACTACCAAAATTCCTGCTGAAACAAGGCTAATTAAACCTAGGTACAACAGATTTGGATGTGCAGCTAAAGTTTCCATAAGTTATTAGGTTTATAAAGTACTAAGTCAATTCGAATATAAATAGTCATATTTCTAATGACAAGAAAAAATTACAATATTTTATCCACATATTCTAAGTGTCTTTACTATATTTGAGGTATTCATGAGAAAAATTGTAGCCATATGCTTACTAATGATTTATTCTGTGTGCAGTACAGGAGCTACAATACATATGCACCATTGTGGAAAAAGCACTTTATTTTCTGTTTTTGAAGAAGTAAAAGTATCACATGACTCCTGTCCTATGTGTGCCAAATCTCACAAAGGTCATGACCATCAAGACCATAAAGAAGAAAATTCAAGTTGTTCAGATCAGGGTAATTGCAAAGATTCTAAAATAAATCTTGAGTTTGACTCAGAAATTGATCAGAATACAACAAAGGTCATGTTAAGTCATGCATTCGACTTTTCTCCTGCTGTTGTGATTATCCCTTGGATTCTAACAAGTTGGGAGTTCATTCTAGCTGAAAATCCACAGATACCAATCGTTTTAAAACCCTCCATATTAACGGAAAATTCTTCCGTATGCATCCTCAATTGTACTTTCAGAATCTGATCTATTAATGTTTAAAAAAATCAATTAAGAATTTTTAATCATTAATAATATTCAACAATGCAACTATTTAAATATTTCATAGTATTTATAATTATTACGGCGAGTACTGCTTTAAAAGCACAAAACAATATATTAACTGAAGAATTTGAGGTATCGGGAAACTGTGCCATGTGTAAGAAACGTATTGAAACTGCCGGTAAAGATGCAGGTGCAAAATCCATTGTTTGGGAGACAAGTTCCGGAATAGCAAAAGTATCTTTCGATAGCAGCAAAACTTCATTAGAAAAAATTAAACAAGGTATAGCCGCTGCGGGTCATGACACAAAAGATTTCCGTGCCCCAGATGCTATTTATGAAGAACTACACGAATGCTGTCTTTATGATCGAATGGCAGACGGCAACAAAGATACTTCAGAGACCACGCACGAAGATCATCATGAAGGTGAAGAACATCATCATACAGATGATGGCCATGACCATGATCACGACCATGAAATAACCGGCGTTGTTGTAAATGAAAGTGATAAGGGAGAACTAACTCCTATTACTGAAGTTACAATCTTTTGGTTAGACAATCCAAACAAGAAAGTTAAAACCAATGAAAACGGTGTATTTAAAATTATGCATCAGAAACCTTATAGAAAATTGGTTTTCACACATGCCAGTATGCAAGGTGATACGATCGAAGTTAAAAATCTACATGAGGTTCTTGTCATACAAGCGAAAAACAACACTTTACAGGAGGTTGTCGTTACTGGAAGACAAAAGTCAAACTATATTTCAAAATTAACTCCAAACCGCGTTGAAACGATTACAGCAAAAGAGCTATTTAAAGCTGCATGTTGTGATTTAAGTGAAAGTTTCACAACTAACGCATCCGTAGATGTTGTGAGCAGTGATGCTGTAACAGGAAGTAAGCAAATCCAAATGCTAGGTTTAGCTGGTATTTATACGCAACTAACAGTTGAAGGATTACCAGGACCTAGGGGTTTTGCTTCACCATTAGGTTTGAATAGCATTGCAGGAACCTGGATAGAAGCAATCAATATTAGTAAAGGAATAGGATCGGTTGCTAACGGCTTTGAAAACATGGCCGGACAAATCAATGTAGAGCTAAAGAAACCCCATAATAGCGAGAAACTATTCTTTAATGTATACGGTAATAACATGGGCAGAACAGATGTTAATCTAAATCTGTCTCATCATATCAATGAAAAATGGTCCGTGGGCTTATTATTACATGATAACTTTATGTATAATAAGAAGATGAATTTCAGTGATAACGGTTTTCGTGATATACCTGTAGGCAATCTATTCTCGGGAATTAATCGTTGGCATTATGAAAACGGCAAAGGTATAATCGCTCAGTTTGGTGTGAAATTTTTACATGATGACCGTATTGGTGGTGAAGTAGATTTTAATGAGAGCACCGATAAGTACGGTACCGATGTTTATGGTTTAGGTTTTAAAAATCAAAGGATAGAAGGCTTTGGTAAATTAGGGTATGTATTTCCCACCAACAAACATAGAAGTATTGGTTTACAATTATCAGCAAGCCAATATAAGCAAGAAAGCTTCTTTGGGCTAAACAATTATGACAATGAACAAAACTCGTTCTACGCAAACTTACTATTCCAGGATATCATTGGCAATGTGGCCCATAAATACAAAGTAGGAACCTCGGTTCAGTATGATAAATACGATGAGCAATTAAACCGCATCAATTCTGCTAATAATTTCGATTACGAATTCGGACGCAAAGAAACTGTTGCAGGTGCATTTGCAGAATACACGTTTAGTCCAAGTGAGAAATTTGATGCCGTATTAGGTATCCGTCAGGATTATAATAATCTCTATGGCTGGTTTACCACTCCAAGAGCCGTATTACGGTATGAACCGATCCTTGGAACTACATTTCGATTAAGTTCAGGACGAGGCCAACGTACTGCCAATATCTTTGCTGAAAACTTAGGAATTTTTGCTTCCAGCAGAACCATCAACGGATTAGCTTCTTTAACAAGTGGCGAAAATGCGTACGGTTTAAAACCGGAAGTATCCTGGAATACAGGCTTGACTTTTGATCAAAGCTTTCAATTATTAGGTAGAGAATCCGGAATATCATTAGAGTTATTTCACAATAACTTCCAAAACCAGATCGTAGTTGATTTCGAAAATCCAAGCGAAGTTTCATTCTATAATTTAGCGGGTAAATCTTATTCAAATAGTCTTCAGGCAGAATTTAGATTTATGCCTGCCCCTCACTTTGAAGCGAGAATGGCGTACCGTATGTTAGATGTACAAACGGACTACAATTCAGGGAGATTACAAAAACCACTTACAGCAAAACATCGTGGTTTTATGAACTTAGCATATAACTTACATTCCGGATGGAGCTTTGATTATACCTTAAATGTTGTGGGTAAGAAGAGACTACCTAATACAAATAGTAACCCTGTAGAATATCAATTGGCAACTAATTCAGATGCTTACGTAACAATGAATGCACAAGTAAGCAGAACCTTTGGTAAAAGCAAAAACTTTGATATTTATGTTGGTGGTGAAAACCTAAACAATTTTTATCAAAAAGATCCCATCCTAGCTTTCGACCAACCATTTGGTGATCATTTTGACACCAATATGCTTTGGGGTCCCGTTACAGGAAGAATGTTTTATATGGGTTTAAGGTATCATATTAAATAGCCTCTGCTTTAAAAAAAGAATGGTGAGAATTTTGTTATTCTCACCCTTCTTTCTTAGAAGAGAATCTCCTTTAATTCTTTATATAACCTTGCTGTTGGTAAGCCAACGACATTTTCATAAGAGCCATCTATTTTTTCTATCGCGATTCGACCAATCCATTCTTGAATTCCATAAGAACCCGCCTTATCTAATGGCCTAAACTTATCAACATAATAGTCTATTTCTTCCTTTAATAAGGGACAGAACTTTACTTTGGTCTCCTCTACGAAAGAGCGTCGTGTGCCACGATAAGCAATCGAGACTGCAGTAAATACCTGATGTTCTGAATCTGACAAATCAATCAGAACTCTTTTTGCTTCTTCAAGGTCATGTGGTTTACCTATAACCAAACCTTTTGGATCTACAACTACCGTGTCTGCGCAAATAATTAGTTTATCCCAATATGTATTTTCATTAAATGCCGACAATTTGGTATCCGCTATATATTGAACTATCGTTTTTGGATCTAATTGAATATCATAACTTTCATCCGTTTCTCTAACCTCGACCACAAAATCAATATCCATTGATTTTAATAATTCTTTTCTTCGCGGGGATTTTGAACCTAAAATTATACTAACGGATTGTAACTTATCTTGCAACATCATTAAACACTTTTTATTTCCGTTTGAATCCCCCATTTTCCTTTCAATTTCAGCATCTTTTCTAACACATCTCGGACAACACCTTCTCCTCCATTCTTGGGTGACATATAATGAGCTATGCTTTTTATATCTTCAACGGCATCATTGGGACAAATTGCTAAATTTACCAATTGCATTACCTCATAATCGGGCATATCATCTCCCACATACGCTAAGTCCTCATAATTCAACTGGTATTTGTCCATAAGCTGATTCATGACCTCAACCTTATTTTTAACGGCCAGATGGATCTCTTTGATTCCTAATCCTTCTAATCGTTTTTGAACCCCACTTGAATTCCCTCCTGAAATAACCCAAATAGAAAGTCCCATTTTTTCGGCCAACTGCATGGCATAACCATCTTTCACAAAAAATGAACGTAGCTGCTCGCCTGCTTCCGTCACCAGAAGCTTCCCGTCGGTAAGCACACCATCTACATCCAACACAACTGCCTTTACTGCAGCAAATTTCTTTAAGACCATAATTTCAATAATATCCCCAAAAATAATTAAATTTTACTATTCAAGTCATCCGAGACTTAATTCAATTAAGCCAATCATTTATCTGTTATAACCACTAAATCAGAAAATTGTCAGAAAATGGTTGCAAAGGAAACTTTTTATCTTACATTCCTTTGCAATTGAAAAATCTCGCCGTACATTTGTATCATAATTCGAAGGATAAGTAGAATTATTTTAAAATTGTCTTTTCATAATTTAGGTTTATAATTGGTTAGTATCAAACCCTGACGCCCATCGTCAGGGTTTTTTCGTTTAATAAAAAAGCCATGAATAGTTCAGGTTATATCCTTCACCATTCATGGCTTTTTTTATGTAAATGATTAAAATCTATTTCTTATCGGGGCCGTTAGGTTTTGCTATTGAAGTCCGCATATCTGTATCAGCTTGAATATTTTGCATTTTATAATAATCCATAATACCAAGGTTACCATTTCTAAAAGCTTCTGCCATGGCCATAGGAACTTGAGATTCTGCTTCGATTACTTTTGCTTTAGCTTCCTGAGCCTTTGCACGCATTTCTTGTTCTGTTGCAACAGCCATCGCTCTACGCTCCTCAGCCCGTGCATTAGCAACCTTCAAATCTGCCTCAGCTTGATCGGTTTGAAGTTTCGCACCTACGTTTTCACCAATATCTATATCCGCAATATCAATCGATAAAATCTCAAAGGCAGTCCCTGAATCTAATCCTTTTGAAAGAACAGTTTTTGAAATTTTATCAGGGTTTTCTAACACTTCTTTATGATTTGTAGAAGAACCAATTGTGGTGACAATTCCTTCTCCCACACGAGCCAGAATTGTTTCTTCACCAGCTCCCCCAACTAATTGATTAATATTTGCCCGAACAGTTACTCTTGCTTTTGCAATTAATTGAATACCATCTTTTGCAACAGCGGCCACAGGAGGTGTATTAATAACCTGGGGGTTTACAGACAACTGAACCGCATCAAACACATCTCTACCTGCCAAATCAATGGCAGTAGCTAATTTAAAATCCAATGGAATATTTGCTTTATCAGCCGATATAAGAGCCTTTATAACTTTATTCACATTTCCGCCAGCCAGATAATGCGTTTCGATTTCATTACTGGTAATATTCAATCCCGCTTTTGTAGAAGTAATCATTGCATTGGTTACCAGGGATGGTGGTACCTTACGTAAGCGCATTAAAACTAAATTTAATAAGCTAATTTTAACATTAGATAATTGGGCAGTAAACCATAAATTGACCGGCAATAGATACAGTAAAAAGAATATTGCGATTACTGAACCGGTAATCAATAATACAAGTTGAATTGGAGAGTCCATTAAAATATAGATTAATAACGTTTCTAATCTTTTAAAGATAAAAAAATAAATCTTATCAGCGAATGTATTTAAGAATGGATAATCCTTGGAACCTATTTCCGTCTAAAAAAAGGTTCTAAAAAAATCTTTTTAAGATTAATAAAGTATTGATACTTTTAGGTGTTTCACCATACAATTTCACTTTAAACTATAAAATCTTTGATTTTAATCCTAAATTGTAGTCATACTTGTTAAGTATAAATCAGCGGATATTATTACTAAATCGTTATATATTAATATGAATTATATATAGTTCATTACTTTTGCAAAACTTTTTTGTCTTTCATACCCATAGGTTTATGATCGACAGATATATATACTTATGAATTTTACAGCTAACATTCTTATCAAATATGAATAAGTTTAGTCAATTAAGGTGGCAACTTATAGTCAGCATTATCATTGCCAGCCTAATTATCATTTTCTGTTACTGGTTTTTCCTAAACAAACAACGTGCGTATACACAGCATATTAATAACTACATTGAGCTGGCCCAGGAAAGATTCAATGGAATTCAACAATGGGAATCTGACCTTCAAAAACTTTCCAAATACAAAAGTCTGGAGACAAGAATTGACCCACTGATTGAAAATGAATTGATGAACGGGATACAAATGTTGATCAATAAGCTTGAACAACCAAACGATTTGTATCAAACTCCTCCTAAAACCTTAGGTCATGTAATAACCCTCACTAACGATGTTGCTTCTAAAAAACTAAATATTAACACCTCAACTCCTGATGAAATTCTAAGCTCTCTTGCCAAAGAACAAACAATTATCAATGATACCAGAAATAATTATGCGGCAGAAGTCATTAAAGCAAGAAAGCAATTAATTGAATCCCGATTAAAAGAATTAAACAAAACCCGCATATACACCGTATTTGTAGGCTTATTCTCTTTATTGGTAATCTTTTTTGTTGTTTTCCAAACACTTAGAATCCTCGGGTACCTTCGCAAAAATGCCAGGAAAGAGAAAGAAATGTTCAATAATCTCAATAAAACATCTCGGGAATTAGAGAATGTAAATTGGATTCTTACGAAATCTTCTGAACTCCATAATAAAATTTCAGGCGTAGATACAGAAAGAGAGATTGCCCAGTCAGCTTTGGATATTATTACTGACGTCACCAATTCTTATGCCGGTGCATTTTACATCCGTAAAATAGATTCCTATGAATTTTCAATTAAGAAATCCAAAGGATTAAATGAAAAAGAAATTATAGAGAATTTCAAAGTAAGTGAAGGCCTTTTAGGCAGTGTAGTTGAGGATAAAAAATACCAGATTTTATCTTCAATTGAAATTAATAACACTAAAATTAAAAGTGCCACAATAAAAGGCATAGCTACTGATGTTATTATTTTCCCTCTCGTGTACGAGGATTATTGCATTGGTCTAATCGAGATTATAGGATCTTTCCCTAAGGATAAACAAGAAAGTATCATCAATTACTTGACTCGGACAGGTCGTTCTTTAGCATCTGCATTACATAGCAGACAAAATCATGCTCTAGTAGAAGGATTATTGGAAGAAACACAAAGACAAACAGAAGAGTTAGAAGCACAACAAGAAGAATTAAGAATAACCAATGAAGAGCTTGTCTATAAAACTAATTTATTAGAAGCATCAGAAGAAGAGCTGCGCGTTCAGCAAGAAGAGCTTTCACAAGCCAACAAGGAACTTAATGAAAAGGCCGCTGAGCTTGAAAGACGCAATACAGAACTTAATCATGCTCATTCAATAGTTGAACAAAAAATCTCAGAGGTAGAGCAAGCCAGTAAATACAAATCTGAGTTTATGGCCAATATGAGCCATGAATTGAGGACACCTTTAAACAGTATCTTAATTCTGGCTAAACTACTTCAGGATAACAAGCATAATAACCTAAGTGAGGAACAGATAAAATATGCCTCTGTTATCCATAATGCCGGTGCCGATCTATTACAATTAATTAATGAATTATTAGACCTGGCTAAAATCGAATCCGGAAAAGTTGAAATGCAAAAGGATAGCATCAGTACCAAAAACTTCTCCCTTAACCTCGAATCACTCTTTAAGGAAATCGCTAAAGAAAAATCAATTCAATTCAACATCGATATTACACAAGCGCCTGAACAATTTATTTCTGATGAGTACCGATTGGAACAAGTGATGAAAAACTTCCTATCCAATGCTTTCAAGTTCACGGACTTAAATGGAAAAATAACGCTGAAAATAGCGCTGTTAAGTGGAAATCTGCATTTTTCAGTTAAAGATTCCGGTAAAGGTATTCCGGAAGATAAACAAGCATTAATCTTTGAGGCTTTCCGACAAGAGGATGGATCTACCAGTAGAAAATACGGTGGCACAGGGTTAGGGTTATCGATTTCCAAAGAAATTGCCTTGTTGCTGGGAGGTAGAATTACCCTTGAAAGTGAAAGCGAAATCGGTAGTAAATTCACCTTAATCATCCCAATGACAGAGGCGACAGAACAACAACAACAACCTAACATCGAAAAGGTTGAACAGCCAATTGCTCCTCCGAATAAGACAGTTCCTAAATCCCTTCAGGGCGAACAAAAAACGGCGGTCTCTGTAAACGACAATAATAAAGATGAAAAAGTAATTCTCATTATCGAGGATGATGTGAATTTTGCCGGAATATTAAAAGAGTTTGCAGAAGAATTTGGCTTCAATGTATTATGTGCCTATGAGGGATCCACAGGTATCAATATGGCTAAACAACATATACCTGACGCGATTATTTTGGATGTTATGTTACCGGTTGCTGACGGCTGGGAAGTGCTTAAAACACTAAAGGCATACGAATCTACCAAGCACATTCCTATACACATGATGTCGGCAGCTAACTTTAACAAAAAGGACTTTTTGGAAAGCGGCGCAATAGGCTTTATGGCAAAACCGGTAACCCGTGAAAGCATTAACCAAGCCTTTGAAAACATCAAACTGAATGTTAATAAGGATTTAAAGAAAATTCTGCTGATAGAGGATCAGGAATTCCAAAGTGATCTGATTAAAAGTGCTTTTGCGGAACAAAACATCAATGTTATTCAAGCTTTTACCGTCGAGTCTGGTCTGAAGAAACTGGAACAAGTCAAAAATTTAGATTGCATCATTATGGATGTAAAACTACCTGATGGAAGCGGTTTGGAATTACTGGATAAAATCAAATTAAATCCCAAGTTTGAAAAACTTCCGGTTATAATCAATACAGCCTATGATTTAAGTACAGAACAAACTGAGAAAATCATGCGCCATACCCAATCGATGGTTCTAAAATCCAGCAAGTCAAATAACAGACTTATTGATGAGGTGAATTTATTCTTGAACAAACTCGTTACTCCTGCATATAATCCAATTAAACATCCAGAGAAAATTGGCCCGAAAGAAAGTTATGGAGCAAGTACGTTAGAAAATAAAACAGTATTGATCGCAGATGACGATATGCGAAATGTATTTGCCTTAACATCTTCATTACAGCAATATAATATGCATATTGAGATCGCAAACAATGGTCTGGAGGCAATAAATATCATGAATGATGAAAGCAAAAATATTGACATCGTTTTAATGGATATCATGATGCCTGAGATGGACGGTTATGAAGCAATCCAGGAAATCCGTAAGAATAAAAAATTTAATGAGTTACCTATTATTGCCGTTACAGCAAAAGCAATGAAGGGTGATCGAGAGAAATCAATTGAGCTTGGTGCCAATGATTATGTAAGTAAGCCCATTGATTTAGATAAATTAGTATCATTAATGCAAGTATGGCTGAGTTAAAAGGATCAAATGAAATAAATTTCAATGAGGTCGAGGAGATTGTTTTTCTATTGAAGAATGTATCTGATTTTGACTTATCTGGTTATACCCGGTCATCGCTGAAAAGAAGGATTCAACGCGTTATGAACCTGGAAGGCATGGACATGGTTGATCTAAAAAATGCTTTAATCAACGTGGATGGCTTTCAACAATATTTTATTCAAGAGGTCACTGTAAATGTGACCGAAATGTTCCGGGACCCGGCATTTTTCAATAAATTGAACAAGGACATCATTCCTTACCTTCAAACTTTTCCCCGTATCAAAATCTGGAGTGCCGGATGTTCAACCGGTGAAGAAGTCTATTCCCTGGCGATTTTACTTAAGGAAAATAAATTGAGTGACAGATCCTTTATTTATGGCACTGATATCAATAGCAAAGTATTGGATGTCGCAAAAAAAGGAATCTACCCCCTAAAGAAATTTAAAGAATACTCTGACAATTTTAATGCTTATAATTCTACTGAAAGCTTGTCTCATTATTATACTGCAAGGTATGATGCCGCAATTATTAACAAAGATTTAAGGCAAAACATCTTATTTTCTACACATAATCTAGCAACAGACCAAGTCTTTAATGAGTTCCACCTCATTACGTGCAGAAACGTATTGATTTATTTTGACCTAAGACTACAGGAACATGTAATTAATCTTTTTTATCAATCACTCGCACTATTTGGGTTCTTATGCCTGGGCACCAAAGAAACATTGATAAGACATGATATCATGCAGAATTTTAAGGTGATAGATAAAGAGTTTAACATCTATCAAAAAATAAAATAAAATGGAGGTTAAGGCAGAAAATATCATTGTAATTGGTGGGTCAGCAGGAGCATATGAATTGATCGTGGAGATATTGGATCACCTGCCAAGCTATTTCAAGGATGCGATTGTAATTGTTCTACATCGCAACTCACGATATGAAACCAAGATCGAAACCAGTTTATCAAAAAGATTAAAAAGGAATGTAATATCCATACGGGATAAGTTACCTGTTTTGGAAAATCATATTTATTTTGCTCCTCCGGGATATCATACGCTGGTAGAGCCTGATCAGCTCTTTTCGTTAGATATTTCAGATCCGGTTCAATTTTCAAGACCATCTATCGATGTATTCTTTGAGTCTGTAGCTTCTGTATATGGAAATCGTTGTACCGCATTTCTTTTATCAGGAGCAAACAACGACGGAGCTGTGGGGATAAAATACCTTATTAACCATGGAGCTACATGTTACGTACAAAAACCAGAAGAAGCAATCATTAATACGATGCCTTTAGCAGCGATTAAAGCATCTGACAAGGTGATTGTTATTCCAAACCATCAGATTATAGCTTATTTCAGTCAATTATTATAACAGTGCCTATGAAAACGATCAATATTTTGATATTGGATGATAAAGAAGAAAATATCATCAGTTTACATGCCTTATTACAGG
>JBEBRZ010000083.1:0-15759 GCA_040394615.1 Sphingobacterium mizutaii | reverse complement strand
ATTCGTGTTGCAGGAGATAACTTCGATTCAGATATTGTACAATATATTCGTCGTCAGCACAACATTATGATCGGTGACCGCACAGCGGAGAAGATTAAAATAGAAGTTGGTGCTGCCTTACCTGAATTAACGGATCCACCTGAGGATTTCGCTGTTCAAGGGCGGGATTTAATGACGGGTATTCCAAAACAGATTACAGTTTCATATACTGAAATCGCACATTGTTTAGATAAATCCATTTCAAAAATTGAAGAGGCTATCTTAAAAGCATTGGAGATAACACCTCCGGAGCTTTCTGCAGATATCTATCAGACCGGTATCTATTTAACCGGTGGTGGTGCGCTTCTTCGTGGTTTAGATAAACGTATCCAAGCTAAAACTAAACTTCCTGTACATGTGGCTGAAGATCCACTTCGCGCTGTAGTAAGAGGAACAGGTATTGCGCTTAAGAACATCGGACGTTTTAAGTTCTTAATGCAGTAAAAAATAACAAAGAAGATTATGACTGCGCGATATAACATTTCTTATATGTTATATCGCGTAGCTATTAAAAGAGAACAATAATGAAGAACCTTTGGCTTTTCTTGGTTAGATACAACGCCTTCTTTTGGTTTATTTTGTTTTTTGTTGCTTCTCTTCTCCTGGTCGTCCAAAATAACAGGTACCAACGTTCCGCTTTCATTAATTCCTCCAATGTAGTTGTTGGCTCATTCTATAATAAGCTTAACTCCTGGAAAAGCTATTTAGCATTAGAGGAAACCAATAGAAACCTTTCCCTGGAAAATGCTGAACTCCGTAAGCAACTTCAACATTACCTTTTAACAGATACGCTTGATTCTGTTCAGATTGTTGATTCAATCGATATGGACAGATATAGATTTACAATGGCAGAGGTTGTCAATAACAGTATACACCAGAAAAGTAACTTTATAACAATTAATAAAGGTTCTCTGGAAGGAATAGAAAAAGGATTGGGAGTTATCACTTCAAACGGAGTAGTGGGAATTGTACTAAACGTCTCCCCTCACTTCAGTACCATTCAATCGCTATTACATCCGGATACCCGAATTTCTGTTACTTTAGATTCAACCAATGTCTTTGGATCTTTAGTTTGGGGAGATAATTCAAATCCTCAATTTGCTATTGTTAAAGATATCCCAAATCATGTAAAAGTATTGAAGGGTCAGAAGGTTTATACTTCAGGATTTTCATTATTTCCAAAAGATATTGAAATCGGCACAGTGGAAGAGACAGGAATCAGCTCAGGAGGTTCTTTCCTTGATGTTCGTATAAAACTCAGGACAAATTTCAGCAATTTGAACCATGTATATGTGGTTAAAGATTTGCTAGAAGACGAAAAAAATCAAATTGAAGCAATAACGGAGGATAATGATGGGTAGAATATTTTTGTTCAATATTTTTCGATTTATCATATTGATGGCTATGCAGGTTGTTTTATTCAAAAACATTGGATATTATAACATCGCTACACCTTTTCCATACATTCTGATTATACTTTTACTACCAATAGGTACGCCGAACTTTATATTGTATTTACTCGCTTTTTTAACGGGTTTAACGGTGGATTCGTTTTATGATTCAGTGGGCGTACATGCAGCTGCTTGTGTTGCATTAGCATGGTATAGAATATTTTTTCACCGGATTACTTTAGATGTTGATATTCAAAATAGTTTTGAAACTCCCTCTTTAGGGAATATGGGCGCAAAATGGTTTTTATCTTATATTGCTATTGGTACATTAATCCATCATGTTGTATTATTGCACGTAGAATATTTTAGTTTTTCAAACTATTTAAGTACGCTTTTAAGCATTCTACTAAGCAGTATTTTTACTATCTTGTTAATCATATTGATTAGTATACTAATTTACAAGAGAAAATCTCGCTTATTAAGTAATTAATAAATTACGGTCTTATCCTCATGAACAATAGTTATTTCAACCGTAAGTTCGTTATCCAAGGTATTTTTATTGCTATTGCACTTATTATTGTAGCAAGGCTCTTCTATATTCAAGTTATCGACGACAAATATTTGCTTTCTGCAAATAACAATGTTATGCGTAAAAAAATCATCTATCCTGCTCGTGGAATTATCCTCGACAGGAATGGAAAGGTTTTGGTTCAGAATGAACCCGTTTATGATATCATGGTAACTCCCAGAGAGGTTAAGGATCTGGATACACTCCTTCTTTGCAACCTTTTAGGAATTGATACGCTTGATTTCAATAGCAGAATGAAGAAAGCTAAAGCTCGTTCCCCGTATCTTGCTTCTCAGTTTATGAAGCAAGTTTCTTCAACTGTATATGCAAAATTCCAGGAACATCTTTATAAATTCAGAGGTTTTTATCCACTTAACCGTACGGTCAGGAATTATCCCGACAGTATAGCTTCCCAATTTTTGGGTTATATCCAGGAGGTAAATGAACGGGATATTGAAAAGTCAAATGGTTTCTATCGCCCTGGTGATTATATCGGTGCAACAGGTGTTGAACGATCTTACGAAGAACTGCTAAGAGGGAAACGAGGGATAGAAAATCAAATGGTTGATGCTTTAAATAGGCCTCAAGGTAGTTTCATGGAAGGAAAATATGATACCTTAGCTGTGACCGGGGATGGTTTGGTATCTTCATTAGACAAGGATTTACAGATCCTTGCTGAAAAGCTGATGAAGAATAAATTAGGATCTGTGGTTGCCATCGAACCTTCAACCGGCGAAATTTTATCTTTTGTAAGCAGCCCATCTTATAATCCTAATTTGATGGTTGGTCGGGATTTGGGAAATAATTATATGAAGCTGTTGAATGACGAGAATAATCCTATGTTTATTAGACCTATTCAGGCTTCATATCCACCAGGATCTGTGTTTAAAGTCGTTTCAGCCTTAACTGCACAACAAGCCGGAGTTATCAATGACCAAACTGTCTTTTACTGTCCCGGAGGATATAGATATGGTGGTGGACGTGCTATTATGCGCTGTACACACGTAGATGGTGCAACTAGTCTGGTAAAGTCTATCAAGATGTCTTGTAATACGTATTATGGCTATGTGTATGCTAAGATGATTGACTCCAGAGGAATGAGCGGACCAAAAGCCTATGATTTATGGAGAGAGGCTTTGGGAAAATTCGGATTAGGTCATACTTTAGGTATTGACCTTCCTGGGGAAAAACCAGGATTAGTACCCACATCTGATTTTTACACAAAACGTTATGGTAGTGGAAAATGGAGATCGGGTTACAATATCTCATTATCTATCGGACAGGGAGAGCTCGGGATAACTCCTTTACAAATGGCCAATATCATGGCGATTGTTGCCAATCGTGGTTATTACTATCGTCCACACTTAATTAAAGGAATAGGTGAGAAACAAATTATAAAAGAAGAATTCACAGAAAGGATTTCAGCCGGCGTTGATGCTAAATATTATGAACCTGTAATTGAAGGTATGAGTCAGGCAGTAAATCAGGGTGGAACAGGTGCTGCATCTCGGATAGCTGGGATTGAAATGTGTGGTAAAACAGGAACAGTTCAGAATCCCCATGGGGAAAACCATGCTGTATTCTTTGCTTTCGCTCCAAGAGAAAATCCTAAAATTGCTATTGCTGTATTTGTTGAGAATGCAGGATATGGAGGTACATGGGCAGCTCCGATTGCCAGTATGATGGTTGAAAAATATCTCAAGGATACTATTACTTTACCAAAATACATCCAAGACAGGATTTATAATGGTAATTTATTACCTAAACCTAAGGTAAAAAAAGAAGAAACGATTAAAAAAGACAGCTCAAAAACAAACAAGGGAAAAACTGAAACAGTGAGATCGGCAGTGAATGAACCTAAACAAAAAGCTACCGAATCAACTTTATTGGTACACCACAGTCAAATAAGGAGAAATCATGAGTAGTCTGCAAAAGAAGACTTTTTTCGGAAGAATAGATTGGCTCACCATTGGCCTTTGGTTATCACTTTGTCTGATTGGCTGGTTCAATATTCATGCTGCAGTTTACGACCCTGAAAAACCGGGCTTGTTTAACCTTGCAACTAATTACGGGAAGCAATCCATCTATATTTTCACCGCATTAATTATCGGAATCTGTATTCTGATTATAGATTCCCGATTCTTTATATCCTCTGCTCCCATCATTTATATTATCGTCATCCTGCTTTTGGTAGCCGTATTGGTTGTAGGAAGAAATGTTGGTGGTAATCAGGCTTGGATACCTTTAGGAAGCTTTCGGCTTCAACCTTCTGAGTTTGGAAAATTGGCGGCATGTTTACTATTAGCTTATTATCTCAGTAATCAAACAAACAAAAATCCGAACATGAAAACCTTGATTATCGGGGCATGCATTGTTCTATTTCCTGTAGCATTGGTTATGCTCCAACCTGATACAGGTTCGGCCTTAGCTTTCTTTTCGTTGATTTTTGTCTTTTATAGAGAAGGATATGTAAGCACCAGCTTATTGGTTATTGCGGGATTGGCAATCTTTTTATTTGTTTTGGCACTATTGGTCAATCAATGGATTTTAATAGGATGTCTTGCGTTAATCTGCGGTTTTTTTGCGTTTATGATGCGAAAGAAACGTAAGAACTTAATCAATATGCTTATTCTTTTTGTAGTGTCAAGTTTATATGTATTGAGTGTTGATTTCGCTTATGAGAATATTTTACAAAGTCACCAAAGAAATCGGATTGATATAATTTTAGGAAAGATGGACGATCCGAAAGGTCAGGGTTATAATCTTAACCAATCCATGATTGCAATCGGATCAGGACAGTTATTCGGTAAAGGATATCTTCAAGGAACTCAAACGAAGTATAATTTCGTCCCTGAACAGAGTACGGATTTTATTTTTTGTACTGTTGGTGAAGAGTGGGGATTTGTAGGTTCTACTGTTTTGATCGTAGTCTATTTAACCTTATTAATACGTTTAGTAAATATTGCGGAAAGGCAGCGAACAGCCTTTGCAAGGATCTATGCTTATGGGGTAGCTTCTATCCTATTTTTTCACTTCTTTATTAATATCGGGATGACCATAGGAATTGTACCTGTCATCGGGATTCCATTACCATTTATTAGTTATGGTGGGTCATCACTTTGGTCTTTTACAATTTTACTATTTATTCTTTTAAGATTTGACTCTGCCCGAAAAGGGACAAACACAATTTAAGTGATTCTTTCTATTATCAACTGAATAGCTTTATCAACAATTTCCTGTGGATTTTCACAAAAGGATTCATTAACCCGACTCGCTAAAATTGCATTGATAGAAATGGCATGGTGACCAAACATATTGCTTAACGCATAAATTCCTGCCGTTTCCATCTCCAGGTTCGTGATATTTCTTCCGGAAATTTCGAAACTATTTGCCTTTTTTATAAGGTCCGGGTAAGTATTCTGTGAACGCATATTTCTACCTTGAGGACCATAGAATCCAGGTGCAGTCATTGTAATTCCCTTTGGGAGATCAAAAGCAAACTTATCCAAAAGCTTTTGGGAAGATCTGCTCACGTAGGGTTTAAAAGATAAATTTTCGAAATGATCTATTATGGCTTGTTGAAGTTGGACCTCTGCCTCAGTATAAGGTTTTTTATAATATTGCATAAGTGTATCAAAACCTATAGCATATTCAGAAGCTAAAACGGTTCCCATGCATATATTACCTTGAATAGAACCAGAAGTACCAATACGAATAATATCAAGAGAACGAATTTTCTTTTTTAAACTTTTAGTTTCGAAATCGATATTAACTAATGCATCAAGTTCATTCAAGACAATATCAATATTATCGGTTCCAATTCCTGTTGAGATAACCGACAACCGTTTTCCTCTTACAGTCCCGGTATGAGTTATAAACTCTCTTTTTCCTTTTTTAATTTCAATATCATCAAAATATTTGGAAACCTCAGGAACTCGATCCTGGTCTCCTACAAAGATAATCGTATCGGCAATGTCAGTCGGCAATAAATTCAAATGGTATATACTTCCATCAGAATTAATAATTAGTTCAGAATCGTTAATCATATGGTTCGTAAGTAATTGATCTTAACTCCCTCTATCTTCTCTACCCTTCCAATGAGTTCATTTACCTGTAATTTACGGATTTCTAAGGTAATTTTGCAGCTCATATCAAAATCTTGACTTAAAACATTTACCTCAGATTCTTTCACAATGCGCATAATATTATTCATTTGGAGATAGTCAAATTCTATTTCATACACATCGTTCACCGTTCTCTCCACAATATTTGCAACAGTAAGAGCTTCTTGGGCACTTGTTTTATAAGCATTAATCAATCCGGGAACACCTAATAAAGTCCCACCAAAATACCTGACTACGACAATCAGAATATTGGTTACATCCATGGAAAGTAAGACATTAAGAATTGGTCTTCCGGCCGTTCCTGATGGCTCTCCATCATCATTTATTCGAAAAACAGACCGATCAGGAGTTAATCGATATGCCCAGCAATGATGTCGAGCCTTTGGATGTAATGATTTTAATTCGGAAATAATCTCTTTTAACTTATTCTCATCCTTAAAAGGATAGGCATAAGCAATAAATTTACTCCCTTTATCTCTAAATATACCTTCAGAAGGTTCGTCAATCGTATTATAAGTATCTTCAAATAAACTCACAGAAATGCTATTAATAAAACAGAAATAATGGCCAAAAATACCCCAATTTTATTGTAATTGCTAAGTTTCTCCTTAAACAGAAACAGACCGACTAAAGCTCCTACCGCGATTACACCAATATTCATCCCTGTGAATACTAATGATGGACTATCCGGTAATGCGCGATGGGCCTTCATATAGAAGACAATATTTCCAAAATTAAATAGTCCAAGGATTCCTCCATACAATACAGCTTTGCGATCAAATTTCTCTTTTCTTATCAACAAAAGATAGGATAAAAAAACTAATGCGAATAGTAAGGCAAGTACAAAAACGATCCAAAGAGATGACATATAAGAAATCTCGCTATGCTGAGCGATTTGTTTAAAGATCACATCAATGATTCCCATTCCTACAAACACCAGCAAGGGAAAGATCCATAATGGCTTCTTTTCCTGTCGCCCACCCTTATTCCAACCAATCGAAAAAACAATGGCTAGCAAACCTACTGCTATACCGATAAATTTCTCCGTTGCCATTTTCTCATTCATCCAAACATACGCTGCAATTAAAGGAATGAAAAGTGATAGCCTTTGAGCTACCTCTGTTTTAACAATCCCACCAAAACGAATGGATAAAGCGATACATATAAAAATAAAAGGCAGCAAGAAACCTAACGGAAGATAAAGGTGCCAAGGGAGGTTAGAAGTCCATGAAACTAACTCCGGCTTCAATACTAGATAAGTAAGTAGTAAAGCAATGGGATAATTCCAGACTAATAACTGTAGATAATTAACATCGTTTTGCCGGGCCAATTTGATAATGACTGAAACCGTGACGGAACATAAGACAGAAATGAATATAAATAGCATAATTAATATTGGAATACTGCAAATATATTCTTTTCTAATGAGCTATATGATCAAGAAAGGCTACAATAGCTTAATATTTAGTTCTTAATTAGTTAATATTAAATCAAATTATCTTAAATAAAACATTAAAAATATCAATTATTTTTGTGCTATTTTTTATCATTATTTCATCCATTATTCGTCCAAAATATTGACTGTTTTTCGCATAAAAAATTAGATATTTTTCACTAAAATTTTAATAAATAGTGTGATATACAACAATTAAAGCAATATTTTCAATAAATTCCAGCTTAAATAATGTGATAGTTTTAAGCCAAAAAAATTATTATTTTTTCATAGATTTTATTCTTTTATTGCATCATATTTTAAAAGAAAAATAAGTGTTTATTTAATATTTTTTAAAAATAATTTTGCACTTATTTAAAGATATCCTATATTTGATCCATAATTAATCGGGAGATGAACAAACAATACACATATACAAACTTTTGGTTCTTTTATTTTAGAGATAAGAGCTGGGACTAGTATATGGTATAATGAAAATATAATGAGGTCCCTGCTGAAAAGTTAGGGACCTCGTTTTTTGAATAAGCATAGCAGAATAAAATATAATGAGTGAGAAAATAAAAATTGCCATCCAAGGAGTTAAAGCTTCATTTCATGAGGAAGCCGCTTATAAATTTTTCGGAAATGAAATAGAAACGATCGAATGTTCATCTTTCAAGATGACTTGCGAAATGTTAAAGCAAGGAAAAGCTGACTACGTTGTGATGGCAATAGAAAATTCAATTGCCGGAAGTATCCTGCCGAATTATAACTTATTAAGAGATTATAGATTTCATATTATTGGCGAGGTTCATTTAAATATTCAACAACATTTACTTGCTCTTCCGGGGGTGAAATTATCGGACATTCATTTTGTTGAATCCCATCCTATCGCTATCAGACAATGTGATGAATTCTTGAGTGATCATCCGGAATTTACAATCAAAGAAGGGATGGATACTGCGGCATGTGCTAAAAAAATATTAGACGAAAAACTGACTAATACCGCTGCTATTGCAAGTGAGGCGGCAGCAAAACTATATGGACTAGAAATCCTTGAAAAAAGAATAGAGACCCATAAGAAAAATTCTACTCGTTTTTTAATATTATCGAATGATTTGGAGGAACAAAAAAATGCAAATAAAGCGTCTTTATCATTCCAAACATCACACTCTATCGGCGCCTTGGCGTCCGTATTGCAGTGCTTTGCTGAACAAAACGTCAACTTAAGTAAAATTCAATCTATGCCAGTTGTGGGACGCAGGAGTGAATATGATTTCTATGTTGATGTAGAATGGAAGAAACAAGCTGACTATGATGCAGCCATTCGAAAAGTACTTAAACATACTGTAAATTTCAGTATCCTGGGTGAGTACCTTAAAAACGAAAAAATTTAAACAGAAATAATTAATTAGTAAATAATCAAAAAAACATACAATGAAACATTCATTAGACATCCTCCCTTTAAAGTCTTGGTTAGACACAGGGGATAAACCCTTAATCATAGCCGGCCCATGTAGCGCTGAAACAGAGGAACAATTAGTTTCTACTGCTCATTTATTAGCCAACACTGGAAAAGTGAATGTTTTGCGTGCTGGTATATGGAAACCACGTACCCGTCCAGGAGAATTCGAAGGAATCGGAAGTATCGGATTGGAATGGATGAAAAGAGCTAAGGAAGAAACAGGTTTATTAACTGCAACTGAAGTAGCTACTGCAAAACACGTTGAAGAAGCTTTAGCAGCTGGTATTGACATCCTTTGGATTGGTGCTCGTTCTACAGCAAATCCATTCACCGTACAAGAGATTGCAGATGCATTACAAGGCGTTGATGTTCCTGTATTTATCAAAAATCCGGTGAATCCTGACCTATCTTTATGGCTTGGAGCATTAGAACGTGTAAACAGAGCTGGAATTAAAAAATTAGGTGCTATACACCGTGGATTCTCTTCATTCGAGAAAACTGCTTTCCGTAATGAACCTATGTGGGATATCGCAATTCAATTAAAAGCTATCGCCCCTGAATTACCTATTATAAACGACCCTAGTCATATTTGTGGAAATCGTGAGCTTATCCCTTACATTACTCAAAAAGCTATGGATATGGACATGCAAGGTCTGATTATCGAGTCGCACATTGATCCTTCTGTAGCGTGGACAGATGCAAAACAACAAGTAACACCTGCAGCGTTAGCTGATTTATTAGATACTGTAGCAGTACGTAAGCCTGAATCAGATAATCCTGCTTTCGAAGATAAACTGACGGAGTTACGTGGTCAAATCGACAAGTTGGATGATCAAATCATCAAACAGATTGCAGACCGTATGAAGATAGCTGAGAAAATTGGTGAGTTCAAAAGAGATAACAATGTAACTATTCTGCAAATTAGTCGTTGGGACGAAATCGTTCAAAAACGTATTCAATTGGCCAAAGCCCTTAACCTGAGTGAAGAATTTACTGCGAAATATCTGGAATTATTACACAATGAATCCATCCGCAAACAAAACGAGGTTATGAACACTAAACCGGTTGCGGAGGCTTAATAAATGACAGCTAAAAGCTTAATATTAACCCACCCCACCCAAGAAATTAATGGCACGGTTCAACTTACTGGTTCTAAATCAGAAAGTAACCGTGCTCTTATTATCAGGGCGCTAAGTAAAGGAATAGTTCAGGTAGAGAACCTTTCAGAAGCCGCAGATACAGTCACTCTGGAAGCTGCCCTAAAGAAAGCATTAAATGCTGATATTGGCTTTAATACCATTGATATTGGGCCGGCAGGAACTGCCATGCGTTTTTTAACCTCCTATTTAAACCTGATAAAAGGAAATTTTATCTTAACAGGGACTGAAAGAATGCAACAAAGACCAATTGGTATTTTAGTTGATGCATTAAAAGATTTAGGCGCCGATATTCACTATGAAAAAAAGCCGGGCTTCCCTCCATTAAAGATTGAAGGTGGAATGATTCAAGGGAAAGATCGTATAGCTATTCAGGGGAACATCAGTAGCCAATACATCTCTTCACTCCTATTAATTGCCTCATCTTTTAAAAAGGGACTGACTATTGATATTAAAGGTGAATTAACTTCAAGACCGTATGTAACCATGACCTTGGAAATGCTTAAGGACTGTGGGATTGATTATAGTTTTGATGAGCGTAATATCCGTATTGCAAAACAACCTTTTAAAGAGACAGTGATCTACGTCGAGCCTGACTGGAGTGCTGCATCTTATTGGTATTCTATCGTTGCTCTCTCCAAAAACGGTCATATTATCCTACCGGGACTAAAAGAACGCAGTTTACAAGGTGATATGGGAATCGTAGAGATTATGAATCATTTCGGAGTAGAATCAAGTTTTGAACCTGATGGCTTACATCTACGCAAAGTTGAGTTGAAATCGGATAAAACTTTATTCAATTTCAAAGAATGTCCCGATCTTGCTCAAACGGTAGTTGTCATAGCTTCAGCTCTGAAAATTGACGTTTCCTTTACAGGATTAGAAACCTTAAAGATTAAAGAAACTGATCGTATTCTGGCGCTGCAAACTGAAATTGGGAAATTCGGAGCAGAGTTAATTGCCGAAGGAGAAACTTATCATCTCAAGACCCAAAACGTTAATGATCCGGGAAATCTAAGGTTTGCAACCTATGAAGATCACCGAATGGCGATGGCCTTTGCTCCTCTAGCCTTGGTATTTAAAGAAATAGTAATTGAGGAACCAGAGGTGGTAGAAAAATCCTATCCTATGTTTTGGAAACACCTAGAGCAACAAGGCTTCCAAATCAAGGAAAAATAATATTATTACAGCAAAGCATATTTCATATCAATTTTTATATATTTACGGGCACATTCGATTATGGCAGGAAATACTTTTGGAGATTTATTTAAGATCAGCACTTTCGGCGAGTCACACGGTAAGGCTATTGGTGTGATAATAGACGGTTGTCCAGCATTGGTGAATATCGATGAAGAATTCATTCAATCTGAACTGGATAAGCGACGTCCGGGCCAATCTAAAATTACTACTCAACGAAAAGAAAGTGATACTGCTCAAATTCTTTCAGGAACATTTGAAGGAAAATCGACTGGTACGCCAATTGCAATCCTAATACCTAATGAAGATCAAAGATCTAAGGATTACTCTCACATTCAAGATAAATTCAGACCTTCACATGCTGATTATACCTATCAGGTAAAATATGGCATCCGTGATTACCGCGGAGGGGGTCGTTCATCTGCTCGTGAAACAGCTGCGAGAGTAGCTGCAGGAGCAATAGCCAAGCTATTTCTGAAACAACACGGAATTGAGATTTTTGCCCATGTTTCTACCGTGGGAAATATTAAAGCTCCGAATGTAACCCTAAGTGATTTATCGTCATTATTGGAAACCAGAGAAAGTAACATCGTCAGATGTGCCGACCCGGCAACTGCTGCTGAGATGATCGAATTCATCGATCAAGTAAGAAAAAATGGAGATACCGTTGGTGGAATTATCTCGACCGTTATCCGAAAGGTTCCAGTAGGTTTGGGAGAACCTGTTTTTGATAAACTCCACGCTGATTTAGCTAAAGCTATGATGAGCATTAATGCTGTTCATGGATTTGAATATGGGTCAGGATTTGAGGGATCAAAAATGTTGGGTTCAGAGCATAATGACATCTTCGTCAATCAGGACGATCAAATAAAAACATTAACTAATTATTCCGGTGGAATCCAGGGTGGAATTTCCAACGGAATGGATATTACTTTCCGAACAGCATTTAAACCTGTTGCGACCATCATGCGTGATCAAAACACAATAAATGAAGAAGGAAACGAAACAACTATTTCAGGTAAAGGGAGACATGATCCATGTGTTGTTCCTCGTGCAGTTATTATTGTTGAAGCAATGGCTGCACTAGTTATAGCTGACCATTTACTTAAATATAAGGCCTATTTAAATAATGCATAATAGCAATTATATTCTTTCTTGTGATATTGGAGGAAGCCATATCACATCTGCCATCGTCGAGAAGAATTCTTGGAGAATTCTCGATGAGACCATCACGCGCTCGCACGTAAATTCTCTCGAAAATGCTAAATCGATTTTTATAGACTGGACGAACAATATGAAGTCCTGTTTAGCGAAATTTGATTTACAAGTAAAAAGCATTGGAATTGCTGCTCCCGGACCCTTTGACTATGATAAAGGAATTGCTTTGATGAAAGGACAATCTAAGTATGATAGCATTTATAATATTAAGGTAACAGAGCCCATTTTAGAAAGACTTGGAAACAACAATCTGGAAATTCTTTATATCAATGATGCTGCCGCTTTCCTTCAAGGAGAGGTATTTGGGTGTGGATTAGATCATAAAGGTAAGATATTGGGGATTACGCTGGGTACTGGTTTAGGAAGCTCTGTATGGAGTCAAGGCGAAAAAGCTTTTGATGCCGATTTATGGAATACCGAATACAAAGATTCTATTTATGAGGAATACTTGGTTACGAGATGGTTTGTGAAAAGATTTGAAGAACTTTCCGGCCATAAAGAAAGTGGGCTGAGAGAGATTTTAGAAAAACATGAAGACAGTAAGGAAGTAGTTCAACTACTTTCAGAATATCAAGAGAACTTATTAAACTTTATGGATTTCTTTAGCAAGAAATACGATTGTAAATCTTTCGTAATAGGAGGAAATATTGTAAAAGCTTGGGATAAGATATTTCCAGATAAATCTATTTTAAAAGAATTTGACGTACAGATTGGAAAATACCAAGAGCATGCAGCAATTATTGGTGCTGCAGCCCTATTTTCTAACGGTATTTAATATGTTCAGTAACATATCCTCCTAAAATAATGGAGGATATGTTGTTGGATTGCTATCAGACATAATCTGATAAGCTGCTTCTACTACATCATCAACAGCTGGTTTAGTGAAATAATCACCATCAGAACCATACGGAGGACGATGCGCTTTAGCTGTCAATGTTCTAGGTTGAGAATCCAGATGATAATAACCACCTTGTTTCTCGAGTATTTCATGTGTAATATAAGAAGATGCTCCTCCAGGGAAGTCTTCATCTACTACCAATAACCTATTTGTTTTCTTTAATGACTCAACAGAAAGATGATCTCTATCGAAAGGTTGGAGACATTGTGCATCAATAATTTCAATAGCTATTCCTAATTTATCTAATTCAAGCGCAGCCTCCTGTACTATCCTTAATGTCGAACCGTAGGATACTACTGTAAGATCTGAACCTTCCCTAAGAATTTCCGCTTTCCCTATTGGAACAGTAAATTCAGCAATATTATTAGGGAGCTTCTCTTTTAATCGATATCCATTTAAACACTCGATAACCAAAGCCGGTTCATCAGACTTCAGAAGCGTATTATACATACCTGCAGCTTGAGTCATATTTCTCGGTACACAAATATGCATTCCTCTCAACCCACCCAAAAGCACTGACATTGGAGATCCTGAATGCCAGATACCTTCCAACCGATGGCCTCTTGTTCGAACAATTAATGGAGCTTTCTGCCTTCCTTTTGTTCTATAGCTTAAGCTAGCAAGATCATCACTTAAGACCGGCATAGCGTAAATCAGATAATCCAAATATTGAATTTCAGCTATGGGTCTGAATCCTCTAACAGCAAGTCCTATCCCCTTTCCAATTATTGCAGACTCACGAATTCCAGTATCAAAAATACGTTGGTTTCCAAATTCTTCCTGAAGTCCTGCGAAGCCTTGATTTACATCACCAATAGCACCCACATCTTCCCCGAAAGCTAACAGCCTAGCATCTTTATCAAAATTTGCTTTAAAACACGCATTCAGGACTTCCCTTCCATCTACAATCTTTGAATCATGGTCATATTCTGCTGGGATTACCTCAACTTTTAACGGCGAATATTGGGTATCTACAAATAATTTATCATTAAATCTATTTTGATTGACCTTTTGCTTTTCATGGTACCATGACAACAATTCATCCTTACCAGCAACTTCAATTCCTCTTAACTCGCGTATTACTCTTCGGACATTAACATATACCTCCTTAAGAGAAGGCTCAGAGGTTGAAAGGAGAATCTTTAAAGGGATTTCTGCAGCGTGATGGTTAATACCCTCTAACTTTGAAATGGCTTCCTCTAAATCGACCTGAAGTGTTTTTCTATAATCTGTCCAAGCTCTTTTCTGTTCTTTTTTCACAAAGTCTTTGGCTTCGGCATCAATCATTGAGAGTTCTTCCTCTGTAGCCATTCCGGAATCAATTAACCAATCCCGCATTCTTTTATTACAGTCGAACTCATCTTCCCATTCAAGTCGTTCAGGAGTCTTATATCGCTCATGTGAACCCGACGTAGAGTGACCTTGTGGTTGGGTCATCTCAACAACGTGAACTATACAGGGTTTACTATTATTTCTTGCAAAATCAGCCGCTTTCTCATATACTTCACATAATCCGGCATAATCCCAACCTTTTACTTTAAAAATTTCAAATCCATTTCCGAATTCATCCTCTTGAAATCCTCGTAAAACTGCAGAGATATCTCCCTTAGTAGTTTGAATATCATTCGGAACGGAAATACCATATCCATCATCCCAAATGGAGATAACGACAGGTAATTGATTTACCCCGGCTGCATTAACTGTTTCCCAAAATACTCCTTCTGAGGTAGCTGCATTTCCAATTGTACAGAATACAACTTCTTCGCCAACTTTCGAGAATTTCTCTTTATGTGACAGATCAGGATTGTTTCTATAAAGTTTTGATGCGAGGGAAAGTCCCAATATCCGAGACATTTGCCCTCCTGTTGTGGATATATCAGAGAAACAATTGATTTGTGTTGTTTGGTCCATCCATTCTCCGTTTTCATCTATCAAAGGTGATGCAAAATGGGCAACCATCTGGCGTCCTGCCGAAGACGGATCTGCTTTTATATCCGGATTAGAATAGAGCTGTGAGAAGAAATGGTAAATACTGCTAAAACCAAGGGCAAACGCAAGTGTCTGATCGCGATAATAACCAGAACGCCAATCACCAGGTTTAAAAACCTTAGCTAGCGCTATCTGAGCTAATTCCTTACCGTCTCCGAAAATTCCAAACTTAGCTTTTCCAGTAAGCACTTCCTTTCTACCGAACAAACTTACATAACGGCTCTCTGTGGCTAGTTTATAATCTTCTATGAGTACCTGGCGGAATTCCTCGTAGCTTATTT